>JBAQJB010000353.1:0-2411 GCA_049289155.1 Chitinophagaceae bacterium | reverse complement strand
GTGCTGCGTTCTGCCGTGATGTTTTCATTTATTGTTATTGGCGAATCATTGCAGCGAAAAACCAATACATTAAATACACTGGCCGCCGCGGCATTTTTTTTATTACTCTTTAATCCTTTCCTCTTATGGGATGCGGGTTTCCAGCTTTCCTTCGCCGCAGTGGCGGGGATTGTAAGTTTTATGACACCGGTAAACAACTGGTTCAATTTTGAAAATAAAATTCTCAAAAATACCTGGAAGCTAATGTCTGTAACCATTTCAGCGCAGGTGTTTACGTTGCCATTGATCCTGTATTATTTTCACCAGTTCCCTGTTTTCTTTTTGATCAGCAACCTGCTTGTTGTCCCATTAGCAGGAATAGTTTTGTATGGGGAATTGCTGCTTATCCTTTTTTCATTTTCAAGTTTTATAGCAAAATGGATCGGCGCATGCCTGGATCTTTTACTCTCGGGCATGAATCATTTTATTGAACATATAAATAGTATTCCCTTTGCTACGATTACCGGGTTTCAAATAAACACGTTGGAATCCCTCCTATTATTTTTGATCATTGCAGGAGCGCTTTTCTTTTTTATGTATCAAAAAAAAGTTGGATTATGGTTTGCTTTTATATGTACAATTATTTTTACTTCCATAATTTCTTTTGAAAAATTGCAATTGAATTTCCGGCAATACCTTGTTGTATATAATGTTTCCGGGCATTCAGCCATAGATTTAATTGCCGGGCGAAATGCGTATTTTTTGGGCGATAGTATAGTAGAAAAAGACCCGGTTTTAAAAAAATATAACCTGGTTCCTTCCAGGAATTTTTACAGGGTAAAAAATGAAACCAATTTTTTCACAGCAAAATATGTGGAATGCAATGGCAAAAAAATATGCATCACCGGGAAATATTTGCCACGCGATTCAATGCCAATAAAAATAAAAACAGATATACTCATCGTTGCACAAAATCCTGCTTTTACCATGGCAGATATAAACCGCGTTTTTCAATTTGAACAACTGGTTTTCGACAGCAGCTTTCCAATGTGGAAAACAGAACAATGGAAAAAAGATTGCGACAGTTTACATTTGCGCTTCCATTCAGTAAGTGCATCGGGCGCTTTTGTGATGGACTTATAATATTTCATAAGATTCAATGTAAACGAATATGCAAAAGAAAATCAACAGTGCACTGATTTCCGTTTTTTATAAAGATGGCTTGATGCCGGTTTTGGAAGAAATGAAAAGACAGGGTATCACCATTTATTCCACGGGGGGCACACAAAAATATATTGAAGATGCAGGTATGGCTTGTATTCCGGCGGAAGAATTGACAGGCTTTCCATCTATACTTGGAGGCAGGGTTAAGACACTTCATCCGGCCATTTTTGGTGGCATTCTTGGGAGAAGGGAAAATGAACAGGATATGCAGGAAATGAAAACGTTCAACATTCCCGCAATTGATTTGGTGATCATTGACCCATATCCTTTTGAAGAAACGGTTGCCAAAACAACGGAGGAAAAAGCCATCATAGAAAAAATAGATATTGGCGGTCCTTCGCTCATTCGTGCCGCGTCGAAAAATTTCCAGGACATACTGGTGATCGCTGCTAAAGATGATTATGCTTCCCTGGAAAAAATATTGCGCGAACAGGAGGGCACAACTTCGCTGGAGGAAAGAAAATCTTTTGCCGCAAAAGCATTTGATATTGTATATGAATATGACCTGGCCATCCGGAATTATTTCAACGGAAATTTAATTCATCCCATGCATCCGCAAAAAGTATTGCGCTATGGCGAAAACCCTCATCAACAGGCCACTTTTTACGGTGACCTGGAAAAATTGGCTACGCAAATTCATGGCAAAGAACTTTCTTATAATAACCTGGTAGATGCAGATGCAGCCATGTCAATCATCAGCGAATTTGGCAATGAAAAAAATGCTGTCTTCGGTATCATCAAGCATACGAATGTATGCGGCATGGCGATTCGTGAAACGCTCAAAGAAGCCTGGGATGCGGCTTTGGCCGGTGATCCGGAAAGTGCATTTGGCGGCGTATTGATTTGCAATAAACAATTAGATGAAGCAACTGCATCGTCCATCAGTGAACTTTTTTTTGAAGTATTAATTGCGCCTGGTTTTGATGAAAATGCGCTTCAAATATTGCAGGCAAAGAAAAACAGGATTCTCCTGGTTTCAAAAGCAAATATTTCTTTAGCAGAAAAACAATATAAATCAATTTTGCAAGGCACACTCGTTCAGGATACAGATATGGCTTCCTATTCCGAATGGAAAGAAGCAGGCGGCAGGCCTGCCACTGCAGAAGAAAAAGAAGATCTTTTATTTGCAAATATTATATGCAAACACCTCAAGAGCAATGCCATTTCCCTGGTAAAAAATAAACAATTATGTGGCAAAGGTTGCGGGC
>JBAQJB010000352.1:0-2825 GCA_049289155.1 Chitinophagaceae bacterium | reverse complement strand
ATAAAAGAGGCAATTGGATTTTAGAAACCGATGATAAAAACATTGACCTTACAGAATTAAATGAAAAGGAATATATGTATGTAACCAGCCCATTAGAATTTGGTGGACAAGTGCAACAATCAAATTTTATTCGCTTCCCTAAAGAATCCAGCAATATTAAAATAGATAAGGATGCATTGGGCAAAACTATTTTTAAGTTTGAAATGAAAAAACAAGAAGCCGGTTTTGGTATTCCCGGTTGGATAGGAATAGGGCTAATTCTTATTGGCGCAGTATTATTTTTTCTTTCCCGAAAAAAAACAGCAAGGGTATAGAATACTACTTAATTAAAAGGTAGTTTAAATAAAAATTTATTGTGTAGAAGAAATAAAATCTATTTCTTCTACACATTTTTTTTATAGTCATTATTCATTTTATATTGATCATCTCCATTTAACCTGTCCTAAAAGGAGGTTCCTACATACCTACTATAATTAGTAGGTCATTGTATTTATGGTTTAAGTTTACTTTTGATGGTGAACCTTATTTGATTACCAAAAAACTTAATTTATGAAACGATTTTCTTTACTTCCATTATTATGGATATGTATTTTTTCCAGTGTCCGGCTTTTTGCGGATACGGAACCCGACAACAATACGCTTGAAGGCGCTGATGCTATGACTCTTGATGTACCTGTGAATGGTGCTATAGATTATGGCACTGGAGACTTAAATGATTACTACGTTTTTAATTCCGGCGACGATGGTAGCATTTCTCTGAATCTGACAAGCGATATTTATTATCTAACTCTCAAGCTCTTTGATAGTTCAGGAATTCAAGTTGGTGCTGTTTCAAACTATTCAACAGTTAATGTAACTGTAAATAAACTTGAAGAAGGTACTTACTATGCAAAGGTGGAAATGTCTAGTACTCATAGTGGTAGTTATACACTTACTTCCAGTGTAGCAGCAGCAGAATACACAAATGACGCTGAACCTAATGATGTTTATACTGATGCCACTGTAACCATAGCAGAAAACGATTCTGTATTTGGACATATTGGTTTTAGAAGAAACGGTGGAACATATGATGCTTATGATTGGTATAATTTAAATCTTGACGAAGATGCTGTATTGCAGTTATTAGTAACGAATAATACAGGTGAATATATAGGTGTTGCTTTATACGATAGTAATGGCACCACAAGTCTTAGTAGTAGTTTTAATTATGGATATGCTTCAGTTACAGTAAGCAATCTTGCAGCAGGCAGCTATTATGCGAAAGTTGACTATGGTTCTTCAAGTCATTATGCATCCTATAAATTGGAATATATCACAACACAATTAGCCTATCCAAATGATATAGAACCGAATAATGTATATACTGAGGCTACAGTTACTATTCCTGAAAACGATTCTGTATTTGGTCATATTGGTTACAGAGGAAATGGTACCGTTTATGACACAGATGATTGGTATATTCTGAATCTTGAAGAAGACGCAATAGTGCAATTATTTCTTTCTAATACTGTAGGTGACCATACAGGTGTTTATTTATATGATAACGATGGAATTACCAGTCTTGGGGAAAATTTTAATTATGGATCTGCTACGGTTACAATAAGCAATCTATCAGCAGGTACTTATTATGCTAAAGTAGATAATTCATCTACAAGCCATTATTCAGCCTATAAACTCAAATACGTAACTACACAATTAATTTATCCAAATGATGCAGAACTGAATGATTTATACACTGAGGCATCCGTAACTATTCCGGAGAATGATTCTGTTTATGGTCATATTGGTTACAGAAGAAATGGAGGTACTTATGACACAGATGATTGGTATATTCTAAATCTTGAAGAAGATGCAGTAGTTAAGTTATTGCTCACTAATACAGAAACTGCACATAATTATATGGGCATATATTTATATGATAGTGATGGTACAACCAGTCTTGCTTCTAACTTTAATTATGGTTCTACATCCATAACAGTAAGCAACCTTGCCGCAGGTACCTATTATGCTAAAGTTGATAATTCTAGTTCCAGTCATTTTTCCGCTTATAAATTACAATACATTACCACACAATTAGTCTATCCAAATGATGTAGAACCAAATGATTTATATACAGAGGCAACAGTGACTATTCCTGAAAATGATTCTGTATTTGGACATATTGGGTATAGATGGAATGGAGGCACTTATGATACGGATGATTGGTATGTTTTGAATCTTTCGGAAGACGGAGCAATTAATTTATCCTTGAGTAATCAGATAGGTGACTATATCGGCGTGTATTTATATGATAATAATGGTACAACAAGTCTTGGCGATAATTTTAATTATGGATATGCTACAGTTACTGTAAGCAATCTTGCCGCAGGCACCTATTATGCTAAAGTTGATAATTCCAGTACAAGCCACTATTCTCCTTATAAATTACAATACTTAGTTACACCCGATCCTTATGATAATGATCCCGAACCGAATGATAGTTTAGAAATAGCTACACCGATGCTTACCAATACAACTGTAGAAGGGCATATTGGTTTTAGATGGAATGGAGGCACTTTTGATCAAGATGATTATTATGAATTGCATTTAAGCGAGCCAGGTTCTTTAACAGTTTCAATTGAAAAACCAGGAGGTAAATATGGAACAATCTATATTTTAAATTCTGCGGGCACTTCACTTGTATCAGCTACGGGATATGGTAATCAGAGCATAACCAAACCTGCATTAGAAGCAGGTACTTATTCTGCAAGAGTATATTATTCTTCATCAAGCCATTTTACCGGTTATACCCTCACCAACACCTACTGCCCTGATGCAATCACCAT
>JBAQJB010000351.1:0-9981 GCA_049289155.1 Chitinophagaceae bacterium | reverse complement strand
CCATAAGTAGGAGTTTTAAAATTTACAATGCTAGTAATTACTTTTCCTTCTAAACCAAATGACATGTCGAGGCTGCCGTCAGCATTAAACCTGCATAATCCAGTATTGATTTCCCCAGTACCAGTTTGCCCACCCACCAAAATCTTGTTGTCAGGTTGCAAAACCATATCCTGCATACGTGTATGCCAAATGCCTTGTGGATTAATACCAAAATAGCCTGAAAAAGCAATTCCATTTTCACCAAAGCTTTCATCTATCTGTCCATCAGCCATATATCTTGTAGCCATAAAAAAAGGTAAATCATTAAGATAGCCATAAGTGCCGGAGGTTAAAATTTTCCCATCAGGTTGTATTACTATTTGCAAACTTGTTACTTCCCTTTTATAAACTGTAATTACTCTTCCTTCACTGCCAAAAGTATTATCCAAAGTCCCATCGGCGTTGTACCTGATTACAAATGTTTTTTTAAGATCATTAACATTTGAACTTCTTTCTCCGGTTATAACTATTTTTCCATCTGGTTGAATTGCCATAGATCGGGTACGGAAATTCACGCCGTAATCTGTAAATACAATTCCATTTACTCCAAAACTGCTGTCTATTTTGCCATCAGGAAGACATTGAGCCAATATAATATTAAAATGCGTATAATCATCAGATTGAATACTGCCCGATGCAATGATTTTACCATCCTCTTTATACAACACAGAATTAAAGCTACCTTCCCGGGTAACCAAAATTTTTACAGTACCATTATTACCAAACCCTGCATCTATTGACCCATCCTGAATATACCTGTCTATAATAAAATCATCTCCGGATACCAGTATTTTTCCATCCGCTTGCAAAGCGTATCCATGGGGATCGTGTTTGGCATCATAAACTATTCCATTATTTCCAAATGTAGGATCCAGAGATCCGGCCTGGGAAGAAGCTTTTTGATTCCCTATAAAAATTAAAAGAGAGGTTATAATTATTTTATTAAAGTATTTCATTATTGATAATTTTTTATTTAAGTATTTATTCTATTCATCATCAAACATTGCATCACATCCACACGCGCGATTTTTTTAGGAATAATTGTATGGTTAAATATACACTAATTTATTTTTTAAAATTGATTTTTTCAAGAAAGTTTTTTATAGAGTTTTTGAATTGAATTATTTTTTTACAAATCATGCATCATAAATTATCAAAGTCTCTTATCAATTTCCAAACTAAAAATAATCCTTTTTCTGCAAGGTCTTTATCTTCGCGCTTATGGAAAAAGAAATAACTGTAAGTGGGATCCGGCCGACCGGGCAATTACACCTGGGAAATTATTTTGGCGCAATCAGGAATTATATAAAAATGCAGGATGAATTTGACTGTTATTTTTTCATTGCAGACTGGCATAGCCTTACTACGCACCCGGACACTGCATTGTTGAATGAACAGGTAAAACAAGCTGTTGCAGAAAATATTGCCGCAGGCCTGGACCCTGCAAAAGCAACCATTTATCTTCAAAGCGCAATTCTTGAAATCGCGGAATTATATTTATACCTCACTACACTAACTTATAAAGGTGAACTGGAAAAAACCACCACCTTTAAAGATAAAGCCCGCAGCCAGCCGGATAATATTAATGCAGGGTTACTTACCTATCCCGTATTAATGGCGGCGGATATTTTAATTCATCGTGCCCGCAAAGTGCCGGTGGGAAAGGACCAGGAGCAACACCTCGAAATGACGCGCAACCTGGCGGAGCGTTTTAATTACAGGTATGGAGAATTTTTTCCCATGCCGGAAGCGTACAATTTCGGGGAAGGCCTGCTAAAAATTATGAGCCTGGATGGAAATGGGAAAATGAGCAAAAGCGAAAACCAAATGGCGACCATTTATTTATCAGATGATGATGAAACGATTCGAAAAAAAATCATGAAAGCAAAAACGGACAGCGGCCCGGTTACTGACTTTTCAGAAATGCCGCCTTATATTGAAAACCTTTTTTCTTTGATGAAATTAGTTTCAACGCTTGATGTTTATGATACATTTGAAAATCATTTCCAACATTGCAATATCCGTTATGGCGACATGAAAAAGCAACTGGCAGAAGATATGGTAAACTTTATTTCACCCCTGCGGGAAAAAGCAAAAGAGATTCGAAAAGACGAAAATTATTTATCTAATATTTTGCGCGAAGGCGCTGAAAAAGCCAGGGCCAGCGCGGGTGAAACGATCCGGATGGTGCGCAGTAAAATTGGCCTGGAATATTTTCCTGCAGGCAAGCCTTAATTTTTTGCATGAATGATTTTTTACATTCCCGGAAAAATTTTACTACTTTTCCACGCATTCATACTATCTTGTTGACTTCCGGAATAAGCTATTTTTTTTAAAAAATATAAATCACGTTTACTGAATGGCTGACATAAAAAAACCAAAACACATTGCCATTGCCGGGAATATTGGCGCGGGAAAAACAACACTGGCAGAGCTTTTGAGCAAACATTACAAATGGATCCCGCAATTTGAAGACACGGAAAACAATCCGTATCTCCTCGATTTTTATGAGGATATGCCGCGCTGGAGTTTCAACCTGCAAATTTATTTTTTAAATAATCGCCTCAACCGTTTACTGGAAATTCAACATGGTACAGAGACCGTTATCCAGGACAGAACGATCTATGAAGATGCACATATTTTCGCGCCAAACCTGCATGAAATGGGCCTCATGAGTAAAAGGGATTTTGATAATTATTTTAATTTTTTCAAAACCCTGGAATCTATGGTGCAGCCACCTGACCTGCTCATTTACCTGAAGGCTTCCGTTCCTGCATTGGTTGGGCAAATTCAAAAACGCGGCCGGGAATATGAAGAAAATATCCGCCTTGATTATTTGAAAAAATTAAATATTCTTTATAACAAATGGATTGACAGTTATAAAGGCGGTGACCTCCTGATCATTGATGTGGAAAAAAATAATTTCGCGGAAAGTTCAGAAGATTTTGGGGAAGTGATCCGTAAAATTGACAGTATGTTGTACGGCTTATTCTAATTGGAAATTCCTACGCGTTCGTGAATAAAAGTTTTATCTGACACTTCTTTTAGCATAAACTCAGCAAGATCGCCGGATGTGATTTGGTGGCGGCTGTTTGCCACTTCATAAGTTGCATTTGTTTTATAATCATCCGTAAATTCCGCATCATGAATATCCGGCGCGCAAACAAAAGTCCAGTCCAGCCCGGAATCTTTCAAATTCAGGTAAGCCTGTAAATGTTCTTTTCCTACGGGTAAATATTGTTTGGGATAATTTTCCGCATCCATAATATAATTTCCTTTACCATCATCTAAAACCCCTGTGCCGCCCAATGCGATAATTCTTTGCACGCCTGCTTTATGCATTTGTGCGACAATATTTTTAATTCCCAGGCTCCTGGTTTTATCAGTGCCGTCAAAACTTCCACCCAATACAGAAAGCACTGCATCAGCGCCGTTTATAGCATTGTACACATCTGCTTCATTAAACACATAACCATGTATTGCAGTAAGATGTTCGTTTCGCAGATCCGCGTCTATAAGGTTCTCTACATTTCTTCCAAATGCGCGCACATCATAGCCATTTGCCAGCGCATATCGAACTAATTTTTTTCCAACCATTCCGGTTGCGCCAAAGATTGTAAGGGTCATTTTTAAAAAATTTAAATTTCAATTCAATTCATTCAACACAGATTCAACCTCTGAAAAGCGAATGGCACTGTGGCTTTCATTATATACACATATTCCGTTTTTAATGATTAAGAGTTGCGGAGATTCATGAATTACCCTGAAATCTTTTTCTATCAAATTGGAAATTTGGCGGTTGCGAATAATGTTGAGCAGGTAAAAATCCGCATTAAGCGAAGCAATTTCTTTTTTATCTATACGGCTTAAAGCCATGCTGCTAATAGAACAGCGCGTACTGTGCTTAAAAATGACCTGCGGTTTAACGAGGGATTTTTCTTTAATAAGATCAATTTCTTCCGGGGTTTCCAATGCTGCTAAATAACTCATATTATCTTCTGAAAAAATTTGGGTCATGCGATGGGCAGGTGGTTGATTTTTTATATTCCGTACAGGACGAAAATATAAGCGAAACTGTACAGGCCAGCATCAGCACCAGGACGATCTTTTTCATTGTAGCAAATTTAATAAAAATATTTCTCTTTTTAAAAATACGTAAAATAATGGAATGTCTGTAATACAATTGTATTTTATTTTTGAAATGCGGTTAAATATGGCTTGTAATCATTAAATAGTTTTTAAAAATATAGAATCTGCTTGTAATATTCTTGAATACCTGCATCTTTGTTCGATACGCTACGAAAAAACAAATCATGAAACTGCAATTACAAAATCCCATTGCTTTTATAGACCTTGAAACCACAGGCATCAACATCAGTACCGACAGGATTGTAGAGATTGCCATAATAAAAGTGTTACCGGATGGAAGCAGCACGGTAAAAAGAAAATTAATTAATCCCCAGGTTCCAATCCCTGCTGTATGTTCTGAGCTTCATGGAATTACGGATGAGATGGTAAAAAATGAACCCACCTTTAAACAGGTGGCCAATGAAATGAAACAGTTTTTGGATAATTGCGACCTGGGAGGGTATAACAGCAACCGATTCGATATTCCTTTACTGATCGAAGAATTTATGCGCGCGGGCCTTGATTTTTCTATTGATGGCCGCAAGCTGGTGGATGTGCAAAAAATATTTCATTTAATGGAACAACGCACGCTCACTGCAGCATATAAATTTTATTGTGGAAAAAACCTGGAAGATGCGCATAGTGCGCACGCGGATGTGCAGGCAACCTGGGAAGTGTTGCAGGCACAATTAGAGCGATATGCAAACCTTGGCGACACACTTGAATCTATTTTAAAAGTTTGCGGTGAAGATGATATGGTAGACCTTGCCAGGCGTTTTATAAAAGTAGACGGCGTGGAAACTTTTAATTTTGGTAAACATAAAGGTAAGCCGGTGGCATTGGTGTTAAAGCAGGAACCACAATATTATGACTGGATGATGAAAGGAGATTTTGCTTTGAATACCAAACAAAAACTCACAGAGATGCTTAACCGAACCCTGTTAAAAAAAGTATAATTGAAATACTGTTTTGATTTTATTAAGAGCGGTATTGCAATTATCAACCTGAAATAGTATTTTCGGTTTCATCATAAATTCCAAAAGAAGCTTGGAGAAATTAGTGATCATACCAACCTTTAACGAAAAAGAAAATATCACCGATATTTTACAGGCAATTTTTGCGCAGCAAAAAGGCTTTCATGTTTTAGTGGTTGATGATAATTCTCCTGATGGTACAGCATCCATTGTAAAATCATTATTTGATACCTATCCGCAGCAATTATTTATGCTGGAAAGGCCCGGTAAACAAGGGCTTGGCACTGCCTATATTCATGGTTTTCGCTGGGCTTTAGAAAAGGGGTATCATTTTATTTTTGAAATGGACGCGGATTTCTCCCATGATCCCGCTGACCTGGAAAGATTGTATGAAGCCTGTAAATTCAATGGCGCTGATGTGGCTGTTGGCAGCCGCTACGTACCGGGTGGAAAAATTGAGAACTGGCCTTCAGACAGGCATATTTATTCAAAAGGCGGCGCTTTATATACCCGCATTTTAACCGGCATGCCTGTTAAAGATCCTACAGCAGGATTTATTTGTTATACATCAAAAGTGCTGGAAACGATTAACTTAAATGCGATACAATTTATTGGATATGCGTTCCAGATTGAAATGAAATTTGCTGCATGGAAACTTGGTTTTACCATAAAAGAAATTCCCATCGTATTCCGCGACCGCAAAAAAGGGAACAGTAAAATGAGCAAGAATATTTTGAAAGAAGGTGTCCTTGGTGTTATGAAAATTGAATGGAACAGTTGGTTTTCTTCCTATAAGAAAAATACTTCGCGTGTATTGAACAAGGATTCATCGCAACAAGCTGTGGAAGACCGCCAATAAATAGTTGCGCCCGGTTAATTTTCACGCTTCCCATATTTTTATTTAGTTTCTTTGCGCCATTATGAAGCCAGCTTTAATCCGCTTACATACAGCCGTTTTCCTTTGGGGTTTCACGGGTGTATTAGGCAGGTTGATTTCTTTGAATGAAGGCTGGCTGGTTTGGTGGCGTTTACTTATTACAGCTGTTTCACTTTGGCTATTTTTCCTGGCAAAAGGGAAAATTCAAAGAATAAAAGCAAGAGATTTTATAAAAATAGGAGCGATCGGATCTTTGCTCGCTTTGCATTGGTTATGTTTTTATGGAAGCATTAAATATTCTAATGTGTCTATTGCGTTGACTTGTCTTGCCACCTCGGGCTTATTCAGCGCGGTTTTGGAACCAGCCATTTTACGGCAACGTATAAAACCATTTGAATTGATCCTTGGCCTGCTTGCACTTTTGGGAATAGGAATTATTTATTTTACCAATCTGCATTTTTCTGTAGGTATTTATATTGGTTTACTGGCAACAGTTTTTACAGTCATTGTCTCTGTGCTGAATAAAAAAATTGTAGGCGCCTATTTGCCCGAAACAATTACATTATATCAATTGACCGGAGGGTTCATCGGGCTGACGATTTTCATGCCTTTATATCATTATTTATTTCCAACGGATGTGATCTTCCCGGTAAAATTTGACTGGCTTTGGCTACTGATCCTGAGCTGGGGTTGCACCATTCTCACATTTATGTTATACATCAGTGCATTAAAAAAACTGAGCGCATTCACTATGAACCTGACACTTACGCTGGAGCCGGTTTACGGGATACTTTTGGCATTTCTTATTTTTCATGAGAATGAATTATTAAGCCCCTATTTTTATGCAGGTTTCCTGCTAATATTAGCAGCTGTTTTTTTGCAGATGAAAAAATTGGTGAAGGAAAATAAGGCGTTGAAAATGACGGAATAAATGTTACCTGATCTGGTTCATTTTTATCAGCATTAAAAAAATAAGTCCTACAAAAATACGGTACCAGCCAAAATATTTCAGGCCATATTTTTGAATAAATGAGATGAAAAACCTGATTGCCAGCATAGCTACTAAAAATGCAATTACATTTCCAATAACAAGCAGCATTATATTATTACTATCCTGTAAAATTTGTGGCTGTTCTGTATAGGTTTTTAATAATTTATAACCGGTAGCGGCGGCCATTGTAGGTACAGCCAGGAAAAATGAAAATTCTGCAGCCAGTTTTCGGGAAAATTTTTGCTGCAAACCACCAATGATCGAAGCAGCACTGCGGCTCACCCCCGGTATCATAGCCAGGCACTGGTATATACCAATGATAAACGCATTTTTATAACTTACTTCACCAACATGATCTTTATCATGCGGATAAAAAAATATTTTATCAATAAATAATAAAAAAATACCACCCACTACGAGGCTCAAAGCAACTATCGTAGGACTTCCCAGCAAAATGTCTATCTTATCCGCGAATAAAAAACCCAGTACCAAAGCAGGAATTACGGCAATGACCAGTTTCATATAAAACTGCCATTTTTTAAAATCAAAAAACTTTTTGCGATACAGTACAACTACTGAAACAATAGCCCCAAGCTGGATGGCGATCTCATATAATTTTGTGAAATCTTCCTTCTCGATACCCATAACAGAACTCGCCAGTATCATGTGGCCGGTAGAAGAAACCGGGAGAAATTCTGTAATGCCTTCAATGATTGACAAAACAATTGACTGAGTAATAGTCATACAAATAAATTATGATTTTGGGAAAAAAAATTATGATTCTGCAGGTACTGATTTTTTGAAGATCGCGTATATCTCAACCAATAAGCCGCCTACAATCAGGATAGGAGCAATGGTTATTCGTACAGTACTATATACTTCATTCGTATCAAACACATGCGGATCCTGGCTTTTACCACCAGCCATTAAAACCATGCCTAATAAGATGATCGCGGCACCAATTGCCATCCATGTATAGTTTTGTTTTGAAAATAATGGTTGCATCGCAGTTTCCTGGCTTAGCGCAGGTAGTGATTTGTCAGTTATATTTTTTTTCGCTGCCATTAAAATTTATTTTAAATAAAATTGGAGCGTGAAAGTACATAATCTTATTAATAGAGGTCATCTAATTTCATCTTTAAATATTTAATAACACTTCGATGCGTGCTATAAAGGGAAATGGCAACGCCCATCAGTATCATTCCGCCGAAAAGAATCAATGTTTGTTCTGTATCCCGGATGGCTTTCAGTTGTACGAACTGGCTTTCCGCCCATTGTATCAGGGTAAATAAAATGGCAATAGCGATAATGGCACTTATAAAACCATTTAATACAGCCCGTAAATCCATCGGCCTCGCGATGAATTTCCTCGTTGCCCCCACCATTTGCATAGTTTTGATGAGGAAGCGATTGCTAAACATGGCCAGCCTGATGGTATTATCAATACTAACGATCACGATCACACAAAGTAATATGATCACAACCAGGAATATCAAACCCAATTTAGAAGCACGGTCTGCAAGATTACTTACTAATACTTGCGGGTATTGCAGATCTGTGATCTGGTTGCCGTACAACGCCATGATATTATTGGAGATTTTTTGCAAACTGTCCGGTGTAACATATTGAGCACGGGCGTAGAAATCAATGCTTTCAGGCAATGGATTATAATCCAGGATTTTGGACCAATCTTCATTGTTTTCATTATTCCATATTTTTTTTGCCGTTTCTTTATTTACATATTGAACATTCTTAGCATAAGGCTGTCCTGTAATGTAGGACTGGATCTGAGCAATGGTATCTTTGTTCTGCGTACGCAGATACGCACTGATGCGAATGTCTTCTTTCAAAGAATTGCCCAACTGGTTGAAATTGAGAAACAACCAACCCATCACGCCGATTATCACGAGTACAATGGCCACGCCAATGATGCTGTATATATAAGTAGGTTTACTGCGACGCAGGGAAGATTTGCCAATTTCCGCCATAAGAAAAAATATTAAGGGTTTAGTGCAGGCACAAATTTAATGTTTAACCTGCAAACTTTTTTATAAATTCAATGTGTCCTGCAATACTTCACTCCTCGCATTCAATTTCTATACAAAAAGATTATGCGAATTTCATGTAGGTTTGCAGGCTTTTTTAAACGAAGTTTTTTTACAATTTGGTATGAAGCATATAAATTTTATGAAATGTTTTTTCCCGGTTTAATTTCTATATGTTTACTTTAAAAATTGCGCTGATTAATACTTTCTTTTTGTATGGAATATAATTTTACTGAAATAGAAAAAAAATGGCAGGAGACATGGAAAGAAAAAAAAATTTACCATGTACAAAACAATGATTCCAAACCTGCTTGTTATGTGCTGGACATGTTTCCGTATCCGAGTGGTGCGGGCCTGCATGTAGGGCATCCGCTTGGTTATATTGCCAGTGATATTTTTGCCCGTTACAAACGCCTGGAAGGCTTTAATGTACTGCATCCTATGGGATATGATGCATTTGGTTTGCCGGCAGAACAATATGCTATAGAACATGGCGTGCCACCTGCGGAAAGTACGAACCGAAACATTCAAAACTTCCGCGATCAATTGGATCACCTGGGATTTTCTTATGACTGGAGCCGGACTTTAAAAACTTCTGATCCAACATATTATAAATGGACACAATGGATATTCCTGCAACTCTTTAATAGTTTTTATAACAGGCAGGAAAATAAAGCAGATCGCATAGAAAAATTGGTTGCTGTTTTTGAAAAAGAAGGCAATCAACATTTTCCCTGCCCGGGAAATGAAGCCACTTCTTTTACTGCAGATATGTGGAATTCATTTGATGAAAAAATGAAGATGGATATCCTCATGAATTACCGACTGGCTTATTGTGGTTATGGGGAAGTGAACTGGTGCGAAGGATTGGGAACAGTGCTTGCTAATGATGAAGTGATCAATGGCGTAAGTGAAAGAGGTGGATTC
>JBAQJB010000350.1:0-5420 GCA_049289155.1 Chitinophagaceae bacterium | reverse complement strand
CTATGTAGCTATGTGCCTATGTGGTTTATTTATTCAGGGCAGTCACCCGCCACCTCAGAATATTAATTAACTCGTTTTTTTTTATTGGAAAATGTCATTAATTTTATACTTAGTAATAAAGAAATATGAAACATCCGGCGTTAGATTTTTACTTTGCGGTTTTTTTATAAAAAACATATGGTAAAAAAAATATAGCAGCGATTGTATGTCAAAAATGATTGAAGAAATTTCTTATCCGAAGCATTACCTGTACAGGCGTATTGTGCAGGCGAAAATATTTATTGACAATAATTACCAGGCTGCTTTAGATGCACATCTCATTGCAGATGAGGCCTGCTTTTCGAAGTATCATTTTATCCGCATATTCAAACAGGTATATGCCATGACGCCACATCAATATCTCACAAAAGTTCGAATTGCGCATGCTGCAGCATTATTGCTCAGGGGGAAATCCGTAGCTGAAAGCTGCTTTACGGTTGGCTTTGAAAGTGTTGGAACTTTTAGCGGGCTTTTTAAAAAGTATATGCATCGAACTCCTTCAGGCTATCAATTGTATGAAAAAAACCGTGTGCACCAAATGCGATCAAACCCATTGCAATATGTACCCGGTTGCTTTTCCCAAAAACACGGGTGGACAAAAGTTAGCAATTTTGAAGAAGCGGCGTTATAATTTTTCCGGCAATTTTGTAATTATTATTTATTTAAAATAAAATATATGATCAACACATTGTCACATATCTGTGTGTATGTATTGAACCAGGAAAGTGCTTTTGATTTTTATGTAAACAAGCTCGGTTTACAAGTACATACTGATGCGCCGATGGGCCCCGGAAACCGCTGGCTTACGGTAACGCCGCCCGGCCAGCCCGGCCTGGAAATTTCTTTATTCCTTGTAACGGAAGGCCCTATTTTTACAAAAGAAACGGTAACAACTATGACGGATTTAATTCAGAAAGGGACTTTTGGCCCAGGCGTTTTTGAATGCAATGACATTTATGCCACGTATGAAGAATTAAAAAGTAAAGGAGTGGAATTTACCAAAGCGCCGACCGAAGAATTTTATGGCGTAGAAGCCCTTTTCAAAGATGATTCCGGGAATTGGTTTTCATTGGGACAGAAAAAATAATATGTAAAACTTTATGAAATCTATTTTTAATGTAGCCATACGCGATGAATTAATACAAAGAATTCAATCACTCAAGCCAGGTGACAGTGCGCTTTGGGGGAAAATGACACTTTACCAAATGCTCAGGCATTGCATACTTTGGGATGAAATGGTAGAAGGTAAAAAAAAATACAAACAGGTATTTTTAGGAAAGTTGTTTGGAAAAATGATTTTGAAAAAAGTTTTAAAAAATGATGCGCCTTTGCGAAAAAATACACCCACACTTCCGGCGCTGAAAATAGTTGGAAGTGGAGACATCGCATTGGAAAAGTCAAACTGGATAGCGCATATTCAACAATATGCGCAGTTTTCAAATACAAATTTGGTGCATCCTTTTTTCGGAAAAATGTCCAAAGAAGAAATCGGGTACATGGTATATAAACATGCGGATCATCATCTCAGGCAGTTTGGGGCTTAGTGAAAATATTGGAGCTAATATTTTTTATCCCGATAGATACCACAATTTTTTCTATTAAGTTTCCAGGGAATTTTTTTCCACGTATAAAAAAAAGCTTGCCAACTTTTTAGGATTAGCAAGCCTCACGCTATTCAAAAATGATCGAACTAATTTATTTTTCCTGGTCTATAAATTTTACAAAAGCTTGTCCTGTCGGCAATAAACTTTTCCCACTATTCAATGCTTTCGTTGTTCCATTATCAGAGCCTTGCCAGATTGCATAGGGAACTCCTGTCGCGGAAATTTCCTGTAACATCGATGTTGTAAGCTGTGCATCTGCATCTATTTGTCCACATTCTCCTATGATTACTTCCTTGCCGGTAATTGTTCTTAAAAATGATACCGCACGGCCCAGTAAACCTGCTGACACAGCATTGGTTGTCATAGAATTATTGCCGGACCCGTTTCCGGCTGATCGTACATACCAGTGGAGGTTTACATAATCAATATCAATATTGCGTAAACCCTCTACCAACTTTTGAGCCTGTGATAATTTTTGCCCCAGGTCAGAATTCATGTTATGATTCTGTGCAAATTTTAAAACGCGTGCATTCATTGCTGCATTGCCAAAACGAGTGGCTTCATCGCGCTGGTTTTGTTGTATTAAATAATCGTAGACCAATAAACTTATTTGCGGATTGGTGATGCCACCATCTGAAACTTTTACACCTTTGCTATGCGCAACTTCCACGGCTACTTTCAGCATATTTAAATAATCACTTATGTCACCGGCATGAAATTTTAAAACAAGTTCTTCATTTTCCACCAGTAAAACTTCCGGTTTATATTTCGTTAAAATATCATTGAGTTTGGAACGATAGGTATCCAGCTCACTGCCAGTGGGATAATTTTGAGGGGTTTTAGTACCATCGGCATTCCTGATTTTCTTCCAATACACATTCAGCAATACTTTATAGCCTGCATTTTGAAGTGCTTCCAGGGCTGCATTACTTCCATTCCATGTCTCAATTGACATAGTCATGCGCGTTGTTTTTACATGAAGTTGCTGTAAAATATTGAGCTTATCCTGTGCACTACTGCCATCAGAAAACATCACCCCAAACTGAGTGGTACCGGGCGTGTAGGCCGGATTCGTGTTTACTGTTTGGTCCGCATTTGCATTTACAGGCGGGTAAGATTGTGCTTGTTTTTGTGGTGCAAAACATCCTCCGAAAAGGAGAAGTGAAAGAAAAAAGGGTTTCATCTTTTTAATTTTTATGTGAAAAAAAAACGCACTGCGGTTTTTTAAAATTTCAATTATCATACCACTATTTAAGAAGCATTTGATTCTTCCCAGTAGCTCAAACATTCCTGCACCATGTTTTTACTGCCGATAAAGACAGGTGTACGTTCATGTAAAGACGTTGGTACAATATCCAGGATGCGTTGTTTCCCGTTGGTCGCCATGCCACCTGCCACTTCAACTATAAATGCGAATGGATTACATTCATACATCAGGCGCAATTTTCCACCGGGTTTGTCGGTAGTGCCCGGGTACATAAAAATACCTCCTTTGATGAGTGAGCGATGCATGTCTGCAACCATACTTCCAATATATCGCTGGGTATATGGTCCGCCATTGGATTTATTTTTATTCTGGCATAAGTCTATATATTTTTTCACCGGTGGTTCATACTGGAAAAAATTACCATGATTCACGGAATAAATTTTACCCGTTTCAGGTATTTTTATGTCCGGGTGGCTCAGGCAAAATTCACCGATGGATGGATCCAGGGTAAAGCCATTTACACCACGCCGCGTGGCATAAACCAACATGGTGCTGGAACCATAAATAATATAACCGGCTGCAACCTGCTTCACGCCGGCTTGCAGGAAATCCGCTTCTGTAGCGGGTTTCCCGGGTTTTGTCACTCTTCTGAATATGCCGAAGATCGTGCCGATAGATGCATTGGTGTCAATATTACTGCTGCCATCAAGCGGATCAAACATCACCACATATTTACTATTGTTACTGATCTCATCATCAAAGATCACCACGTCATCCATTTCTTCACTGCCTATACCAGCGCAACTGATTCCGTGCTGTAATACACCTACCATTTGATTATTGGAAAATACATCCAGCTTTTTTACATCTTCACCCTGCACATTCGTAATGCCCGCATCGCCCAGTATATCAACGAGCCCGGCTTTATTTACTTCTACATTTATTCTTTTCCCGGCCAGGCCTATATCCCTTAAAAGGTTGCTTAATTCCCCGGTTGCATTTGGTATTTTCCGGTATTGCTGAATGGTAAATTCATCCAGCGTAAGTATTTGCCTGTTTATCATTTATCAAAGTTTAATTTGTGTGCAAAAAAGTAAATGTATTAAAATTTTTTGAGGCTCCTGACCCTATCTTTGTTTAATTCAATTTTTTTTAAAATTTCTATGAAGGTATATAAATTTGGTGGCGCCAGTATCAGCAGTGAAGAGCGCGTTTCTGCGCTTGTTCCCATTTTAAAAGAAAGCTCAACACCACTCTTACTCATTATTTCAGCCATGGGCAAAACCACCAATGCGCTCGAGAAAGTGGTCGAAAGTTTTTGTGCGGGAAAACAAAAGGAAGCGCTTTTGCTTTTTGATAAAATCAAAAAGCAACATGATACACTTGCAAAATATTTACTCGTTACAACGGCCCTTGCATGTGATGCAAAACTGCGTGATTTTTATACAGAAATTGAATGGCTGCTCCACGGAAATGCGGACAGGGAATATGGTTTTTATTATGACCAGGTTGTTTGTGTGGGTGAATTGCTAAGTACTTGTATCATGAGTTTTTATTTCCGGGAAATGGGTATTGAGAATAACTGGATTGATGTGCGGGATATCCTTCGTACCGATAATAATTTCAGGGATGCAGCGGTAGACTGGACATTTACAGCGAATAAAATAAATACTATTGTAAAGCCTTTACTTACTGAAAATAATATAGTGATCACGCAGGGTTTCATTGGCAGCACCAGTGAAAATGAAAGTACAACTTTAGGCCGCGAAGGAAGTGATTTTAGCGCGGCAGTTTTTGCAAATATTCTTGATGCTGAAAGTGTAACGATCTGGAAAGATGTGCCCGGTGTGATGAATGCAGATCCTAAACAATTCCCGGAAGCAATTTTAATTCCTCAACTGGCATTTGAGGAAGTTATCGAAATGGCATTTTATGGCGCGCAGGTCATTCATCCAAAAACCATTAAGCCATTGGAGAATAAAGGCATTCCATTGTATGTAAAATGTTTCTCTGATGCAAGTTTACCAGGCACAATTATTTTTAAAAAACAAATTAAAGAAATGCCGCCGGTGATTGTAATGAAAGAAAACCAGGCATTGATTCATTTGCACACAAAAGATTTTTCTTTTATCGGCGGAAAACCCCTGGGACATTTATATACTATTTTTGAAGACTTGAAAATAAAACCCAACCTTATTCAAACAGGTGCAGTGAGTTTACAGGTTTGTCTTGATGATGCACGCGATAAGATTGAGGAATTTGCCTTGGCCGCGGGAAATGATTTTGAAGTGTCTGTAGAAAAAGATTTAAGACTTTTAACCATCAGGCATTATACAAATGAGTTATTGGAAAAAATGACAGCGGACAAAAATATAGTATTGACCCAGCAAACGCCACAAACAGTGCAGGTGCTGTTCCGCTAACAATTTGTTCATGCCCAATATTTATTTTTCATTTAAAAATTTTACAGTTCAACAGGAATATTGTGCCATGAAAGTGTGCACGGATTCCTGCATTTTTGGTGCCTGGGCCGGCCCTGAAAAAAAGGAAGAAAAAATGAATGTGTTGGA
>JBAQJB010000349.1:0-1597 GCA_049289155.1 Chitinophagaceae bacterium | reverse complement strand
GCCTGAATGCCGGTGTGGGCATAAGTAAATGATACATTTTTAAAACGTATATCTCCACCAATTTTATTTTCAACCAATTCAGTTTCCTGTAAAGCCATACCCGGTTCAATGGTGAGAAATTCATTGATTCTTTTTTGCGAAGCGGCGGCTCTTTGTATCATGCTGGCAGTCCAGCCAATAGCGCTAACCGGGAATGTGAGCATATTAATATAAATAACAAACTCTACAATTAATCCCACATTTTGCGGATCGCGAATGGCCATAAAGCAGCCCACTAAAATTGTGATCAGTGTACTCAAACCGATCATCAATGAAATGCTGGGAAAATAAATAGCTTCCACGCGCGCCAATCCTACTGCGTTTTTGCGGTATGTTTCACTATTGTCTTTGAAAAAATTGAACATGGCTTTTTCCTGGACAAAAGATTTTATCACGCGTATACCGGCATAAGATTCCTGTGCATTGGTGGTGAGGTCGGACAGGCTCGCCTGCACTTTTTCACTTTTTTTATGAATGATAGAATTCACAAAATAAATGGTGATGGCGAGTAAGGGCAAAGGCGAAAGTACCAGCAATGTAAGATGCACATCTTTCCGCATCATATTCACCACGCAAAAAGAGATGAGCGTGGTAAGGTTGATAAAATACATAATGGCCGGGCCCACATACATGCGCACGCGGCTGACATCTTCTGTAATACGGTTCATCAGGTCACCTGTGCGGTTGATCTTATAAAATGACGCATCCAGTGCCTGGTATTTTTTATAAATTTCATTTTTCTGATCGAACTCGATATGCCGGCTCATCACAATAATTGTCTGCCGCATAAAATAGAGAAATAAGCCGCGGATGAGCGCCACTGCAAGGATGGTTACACTACTGATAATGACGATATTTGAAAAATCAAATTGATTGACCCAGTGAATAAACCAGTTCATCGTTTTTCCATACACCTCTGTGGAAGTTGAAGTGGATTTACCGGAAAGAAATTGCTGCATTTTACCAACAATGAAGCCCGTGATCTCGGGCGCGAGTACGGCAAAATAATTGGAAGCGATCACAAAGATGATCCCACCAAAAAAGCGGTAGCGGTATTTCCAGAAGTAGGTATTTAAAACTCCAAGGCTCTTCAAATCTTTTTTTTTGCAAAAATAAAGTTATTGGAATGAAATATAGGAACTGATATGTAAGAGTGGGAAAATGACGGGGAAAATAATTGAGTGTGTTTTTACGGGCTTTAACTTTTGCATCTTATAGCAATTTACATTTAACTATCGGTTGGTGTCTCCACCAACCGAAACAACAAATCAGTAGGAATTAATTTGGTGAATGGAATGCATTTCGGTTGGTGCGGACACCAACCGATAAGAAAACATACCATACTAACAATTGTCCTGAGAGGTAAACCAATAGGCAAAAAAGTAGTATTTTATTATCTTTTAGTAGCCTCATTTTTTAGGGGGATTATACTGCTGAAACTTGCGCCAGGTTCCTATTTACATTCTTGCACTATCGGAAGTAAAAGTGCTTTTTCAAATACTTTCTTTATTCTCCTTACTGCTAAGGGCTTGTGAGGAAAAAAGTTTATGTTTATATC
>JBAQJB010000348.1:0-4119 GCA_049289155.1 Chitinophagaceae bacterium | reverse complement strand
GTGACGCAATTGAGAAATTGAAATCTTCCCTGGATACAATAGAGGGACGTTTGAAAAATCATTAAATGAAATGAAGAATAAAAATAAACTTATGGTTCAAAAAATGAACAAAAAGAGTTCTTGCTCTGGCCATGTATTTCAGATCAGTCTCTGTTATTACAAATTCACTTAGATTAAACCTGTGAATTATGTAAAATCTTCACAGAATTGTGTAACACATACTGATGTTTAGAAGTGAACTTTGTAACCTGTAATATTTTTTTCAGATAACAAACTTTTGAACAAATGCAGATAAAGTAACCGTGATTAAACTTAATCGGTTTATATCAAATACTTTATACAAAAACTTTTAAATATTTTTTGTATTGTATTTTATTTTATCAAACAAAGCAGCTTAAAGCCGTTAAGAAAAAACGGAATACAGCAGTGGAAAAAGTTATGACAGATAATAATGTTGGTCTTATTGCTTAAATTGAAAAAGACCCGAAAGAATCTTTTATAAAAAACAGGCACATATACTTAAGCTGCGATTAAATATATTTTCTTACAAATAAAAATTTCAAAATGAAAAAAGACAAAAATCTTCCCGCCTCAAAAGAGAAAAAAGGTGAAGCAGGAAGTAACCCGGAAAACAAATTTAAGAAAGGTTCAAAAGGGATATCACTTGCCTCTTTCAACAATATTGTAACCGGTGCAGTTGAAAGTGTTAAAGCCAAATCGGGAAGAGGTCTTGACAATGATGGAACCAACGTTGATTATAATGAAGGAGCAAGTGTCGATTATGGTGAAAAAAAATGATCACCTGATTGGTTTTTAAAAAGTTTTAATCCTGGTTCATTGATAACATTCAATGAAAGTTATGGCACATTATCAGAAACGATTAATGGCTTAAAAAAGGGATTGCTATCCATTGGATTTGAATCTTCAATAGGAAAGAATTGCTTGTCTTCAGACAAATGCGGTATTGTCACTTGAATATTTCTGAATTGATAAGTTGTACCGATTTGAAGATGCTTCTAACCCGGATGATCTATCAGTATTATACGCTATATCTTCTTCTAAGTTTGGGGTGAAAGGCGTGTTGGTAAATGGCTACGGAATTTCTGCAGATGCTGCAGCAGATGCAATAATCGCAAGGTTGAATACACATCCTGATAACCTTGTTTAACTATAATGATAAAAAAGAAATAATGGAAAATAAATCGAATGAAGCCACAGTGCTACGTCCCGAAGGCGATCGTATATTGAATGCTTCTTTAGTTGAAATAGATCTGAATAAATATATCGCTGAGTTAAAACAGGAAACTACCTGGGCAGAAAGTGACCGCAACTCAATTACTGTTTTTAAGTCAAATAATATGACGATAGTATTGATCGGTCTGCGTGCCAATGCTGAATTAAAAACCCATGTCGCAAAAGGGCATATTAACGTACAGGTACTGGATGGCGAAATTAAATTCACTGCTGAGCAACAAACGGTTTCCATGGAAAAAGGAGTAATGATTTCCTTACAGGAAAATATTCCACATAGTGTCCTTGCTATAAAAGAAAGTTTTTTTCTATTAACGATGATGATTAATGATCAGCAACCATAGCGAAAACCATTTTATACTATTTGACGAATTATAATTAAAAATGAATCACCAAATTCCTATCGAAAAGCCTGCAAAAATGCGTGCAACGGATCATTCTAAAATGAACCATAACGGTATGAAACATGGCAATAATCCACCAATGGGCATGGCTGATCATGATCATCACAAAATGATGATTGCTGATTTTAAGAGACGCTTTTATGTAGTGTTGATATTAACCATTCCCATATTGTTTCTTTCGCCAATGATACAGCGCTTCATAGGCGTCAATTGGGAATTTACCGGTTCATCTTATATTTTATTTGCTTTATCAACCGTAGTATTTATTTACGGCGGATGGCCTTTTTTAAAAGGCCTGGTGACTGAATTAAAGAACAAGAATCCCGGTATGATGACCCTGATTGGCTTTGCTATTTCGGTAGCATATATCTATAGTAGTGCAACAGTATTTGGCTTAGCAGGAATGGATTTTTTTTGGGAGTTAGCAACACTAATCCTCATCATGTTGCTTGGGCATTGGATTGAAATGAAATCCATCGCAGGCGCTTCAAAAGAACTGGAGTTGTTAGTGCAGTTAATGCCGGACGACGCACACATGGTTGCTGGCGATAAAGTAAACGATGTAAAAACAAATACCCTAAAAGAGAAGGATGTTATTCTTGTAAAACCGGGAGAAAAAGTAGCAGCCGACGGAATAATATTGGAAGGCGAAAGTTACCTGAATGAATCGATGCTCACGGGGGAATCAAAACCCGTAAAAAAGATAAAAGGAGATCAGGTAATTGCAGGTTCTATTAATGGTAACGGTTCTTTTAAAGTCACTGTATCGCATGCCGCAAAAGATTCTTTTCTCTCACAAGTTGTGAAGTTGGTTGATGATGCTCAGAAAGCAAAATCAAAAACCCAATTGCTGGCAGATACGGCTGCAAAATGGCTCACCATTATTGCCCTTGTTGCGGGGATTGCTACGTTTTCATATTGGTATTTAGCCGGGCAACCGTTAGACTTTGCCATGGCAAGAATGGTAACAGTAATTGTTATCTGTTGCCCGCATGCTTTAGGGTTGGCTGTACCGTTAGTAGTGGCAAGATCAACATCATTGGCAGCTAAAAACGGATTGCTGATTAAGAACAGAACATCGTTTGAAAATGCAAGGAAAATAACCACGATCGTATTTGATAAAACGGGTACACTCACGGTTGGAAAATTTGAAGTATCAAAAATAGTTTCCCTTAAAAAAGATATTGATGAAAATGAAATCATTCGCCTCGCTGCGGGATTAGAGCAAAAATCCGAACATCCTATTGCAACAGGCATTCTGCAAAAAGCAAAAGACATGTCCATCACTATTCCACCAACTGAAAATTTTAATGCCATCACAGGCAAAGGTGTTGAAGCAACTGTTGAAGGTAAAAAGATATTGGTGGTTAGTCCGGGCTATTTAAAAGAAAAAAATATTACAGTTCCTGATGGGTTCAAAGCCAATGATACGGAAACAGTTGTGTTTGTAATTGTCAATAAAGACCTGGCCGGGTACATTGCTTTATCTGATGAAATACGACCTGAATCAGCAGACGCCATTAAAACGCTGAAAGAAAATAACATCAAATCAATATTACTTACTGGCGATAACAGTAAAGTAGCAAAAGCTGTAAGTGAAACGTTGGGCATGGATAGTTTTATTGCAGAAGTATTGCCGGATCAAAAACTGGAAAAAATAAAAGAATTGCAAAGCAAAGGTGAGTTCGTTGCTATGACCGGCGATGGTGTAAATGATGCGCCGGCCCTGGCACAGGCAGATATTGGTATTGCAGTGGGCAGCGGTAGTGATATTGCAGCGGAAACAGCAGGAATTGTTTTGGTAAACAGCAATCCAAAAGACATTGTGAGTTTGATTTTATTTGGTAAAGCCACACATCGCAAAATGATTCAGAATTTAATGTGGGCAACAGGCTACAATGTAGTGGCGCTGCCCCTTGCAGCAGGCGTGTTATATCACTGGGGTATCCTGTTAAGTCCCGCTGCGGGTGCAGCGTTAATGGCAGTTAGTACGATAGTTGTTGCCATCAATGCAAGTATGTTGAAAGTAAAATAAAGAATTTTCAAAAAATAAAAACAATTAAATTATATCTATTATGGAAACAGAAACAATCGGCAATGATGTTAAAATTCTATCCCCTTCATTATTGCAAAAAATAAATGCATATTGGCGTGCTGCCAATTATCTTTCAGTAGGTCAAATATATCTTTATGACAACCCGCTGTTGAAAGAGCCGCTGAAACTGGAGCATGTAAAAGCAATGGTACTGGGTCATTGGGGCACTACACCCGGACAAAATTTTATCTACGTGCACTTAAATCGTGTCATTAAAAAGTATGATTTAGATATGTTTTATATCGCAGGCCCCGGTCATGGTGGCCCTGCAATAGTCGGCAATGTTTATCTCGAAGGTACATGGAGTGAAGTATATCCAAACGTAACACAGGATGAAGCCGGATTAAAAAAACTATTTAAGCAATTCTC
>JBAQJB010000347.1:0-1663 GCA_049289155.1 Chitinophagaceae bacterium | reverse complement strand
GGATTAGCCTATTGGCCGTTTCTGATAGGACTTCGTTTTTTACGTAATGCATTAAATCATTACAAAACGCTTAGAAAATACGATAAGATAATAGCATATTAATTTCGTGTATGCCACTTGTTAGTTCCAGTCTGAATCAGCAAATGTTTTTGCGTTCATTAATCAGAAGAACCATCTGATTTTGAATATCTTTGTATCCACTGCTGGTATTCATCGGGCGTCATCTTATTCAATTTAGTTAATAAAAAATCAGTCATAGCCCAAATTTTAGCATCGCTATGTGTTGGGCCAAATGCCGGCATACTGGTCATTTTAATCCCATTTTTTATAATCCAAAATGCTTCTGTTGTATCCGGCATGTCCGTTGACTGATAGAATTTCGGCGGTTTAGGATAAAGGCCTTTCACTAACTCATCCGGACTGATTCCCGGGCCACCATGGCAGGTTACACACATTGCATTGTAATGTATAAATCCTTCCGTTATCATAGCCGAATCATTCATTAATGGGACTTGTATGTCTTTTATTCTTTTGTCAATAGAGTGATGAGTCGTTGTTGTAATAGCCCATTTTGTAACTGCATTGTGCGGTACCAACTGGCTCACATCATAGCTTCCTGAATAGATGTAAATTAATATTGCACCAATGAGTACAACAAAAGTTAAAGCAACAGAAACGATGATTTTTTTCATAAATAAAAATTTAAAGGCTGTTACAAAATTAATCTATAAAAATTATTGCAACCCTTTTATATCACCTGCCGTATGTACACAATGAAAGCTTTCACCAACTTTTTATTGTTTTAAAAAACAATTTTTTTAAGCCCAAAATACCGGGCATTTTTCTTAACACACGACTACTTTGCTATTGGCAAATTTTATTTTGCTTGTGGCAATGTTGATTATTCATCTCAAAAAAAATAAAAATGTTTACCAGAAAAAATTCACAGCTATTGGCAATATTTGCTTTAGCATCAACAATGGTTTTTACTTCCTGCAAAAAAAATGATGTGGCTATACAGTCCACAGGCCAGGATGATGAAACCACTTTAAAAACATTGATCAGCGAAAATGGCACAAACCCGGATGAACTGGATTTGCAAAACTCTTCTTTACTGAATGCAGAAGGATATGTTTATTCTGAAAGCAATGAAACAGGTATGAATAAAATATACCGTTACCGTGTGCAATCCAATGGGGCGTTGCTTCAACTTGCATCTGTCACTTCAGGTGGCGCTGGAAATGGCATGGGGCTTGGTTCCCAGGGCGCTGTGATATTGGATGCCAGCCACGAATGGTTATATGCTGTGAATGCCGGCGATAATTCTATTTCATCTTTTTCTGTGGCCAGTGATGGAAAACTTACACTCGCTCATACGACATCTTCAGGTGGTATGACGCCCATAAGTTTAACTTGTCACGGCCAATACCTGTACGTGGTAAATAGTACCTCATCCAATATTTGCGGATTTATGTTAGGTGCAGATGGAATGATGACCAAGATCAATGACTCTGAACAAACTTTAAGTGCAAATCCTGCAGGCCCTGCGCAGATTACTTTTCAGCCCGAAGGAAAGGTGTTGTATGTAACTGAAAAAGCGACCAACAAAATTGCCATTTTCCAATTGAATAATGATGGCAAAGCCGGCCCGGGAACTTTTATG
>JBAQJB010000346.1:0-2037 GCA_049289155.1 Chitinophagaceae bacterium | reverse complement strand
GGAACGATCTCTTTAATGAAAGTTACACCACGTGTCCAGGTTCCATTTTCTTTATATCGAACATAGAAGCGTATATTAACTTCTTCAAAGTTTTGGTGAAATGGAATGGGTAAACCTTTCAGTTTTGTTTTCAAAAACATGAATCCAATCAGGCTTGCATAGCAGTCGCCGTTCCAGGTATCCAACTCCGTTTTATACGGTAAATATTTCTGCAAAATAGTTTTATCAACTACATAATTTGCAATAGCAAGTTTGCGCCATTCCGCGGATAAAAAAGTATTTTGAGGCATATACTTAAACATTTATCAAAACAAATACCCAACCTACCCAAAACCCATCATGCGAAACAGAAACCGCCACGCCTGGTTTTTTCCCATCCAGGTTAATTTCAGGATAACCGGCTTCATTTTTTTCTATTATAATTTTGCCGGAAAAAAATTTCTCTAACTCTTTTTGAAGCAATTCTTTTGCTGCAGCAGATTGCACTGCATATGTATCACTTTGAATGGTGGAGATACCATGGTGCACCTGGTCAAAATTATTTTTATCATGTACGATCGTGTGTATACGTACTTCATTGTAGTCGGATAAAAAATATAAAGAATGATTTTCAAAAATGACACGCCCGGTAAAAATTGCATTTGTTGAATCATCTTTTCCTTTTTGAAAATTTATTTCATTGACAACAAATTTTAAAGGAGAAAATAATAATTCGTTATGCTGTCTTTTAAAATATTTATAAGCGGATTCTTTCACGGACCATAACAGCCATACATAATTTTCAAAAGGTATTGGTAATAGCGCATGATCAAAAAGATCGCGCTCGGCTGGACTTAAAATTTTGGAATAAAAACGATATTGTGCTGTACGTTCTTTGTCAATTTTTTGCAGCGATACAATATCATTGCCCGTACTGGTCAACTCGTGGCCTTCATTTTTTCATTGATCACATCAATGATATTTCCCACCCGGAACATTTTCTCCGCGGAATCCATATCAATTTCAATATTGTACTTCGATTCAGCATCGATGATCACATCCACTAGATTGGCAGAGTTAATTTTTAAATCTTTGATCAAATCCGTTTCTTCATTGATGCTATTCAGCAGTTCTTTGTCTTCTGTATAAGGAGCCAGCACTTTTCTTAACTCAGCTAAAATACTTTTTCTATCCATTCTGTTTATATTTTGATATTATCAAACAAGCATTAATATCTCCAAAGCCAAAATTAGCCTTTGCAACGACATTAATTTCCTTTTCCATCTTTTTTGTGGGTAAATTTTTTTCACCCACGAGTTCTACAATTTCCGGGTTTGGGTCTTCCAGGTTGACATTCGGATGCACAAACCCGTTTTTTAATTGCAATACTGCAGCCACTGTTTCGATTGAACCAGCTGCACTCAAACAATGGCCTGTCATGGATTTTAGGGAATTCACCGGCGGAAAATCTTTTTGATCCAGTTCCAATGCATTCACCCAATTCTCAATTTCTAATTTATCAACAGTTGTGCCCGTTAAATGGCCACAAATCAAATCAATTTCTTTTGGTTCAATACCCGCTTCATGAATCGCTTCGCGGATACAGCGCACAACTCCTTCGGCACTCGGTGCTGTCATCGTACCACCATTTCTTTGTCCGCCGGAATTATTACAACTGCCTTTTATTTCTGCATAAATGGGTGCATTGCGTGCCAGGGCAAAATCCAAATCTTCCAGGATTAAAGCGCCGGCACCTGAACCGGGAACAAAACCTCCCGCAGAATTGCTCATTGGCCTTGACGCTTTCCCGGGATCATCATTGAATTTTCGGGATAAAATGCGCATAGAATCAAACGCGCCAAAAATATAAGAATCCACGTATTCACTGCTGCCCACAACCATTCTTTTTGCCTTCCCGGATTTAATATAATCGTATCCCATAATGATAGCCTGCGTGCCTGTGGCGCAGGCGGAGGAATTACTGATTACTTTATTCCCCAATCCCAACCTGCCCGAAATATAGGCGGTAATTCCGCTGTTCATTATCTGTTCTACAAC
>JBAQJB010000345.1:0-1840 GCA_049289155.1 Chitinophagaceae bacterium | reverse complement strand
ATGAAAAGCTGCTGAATGAAATTATTTCTCTAAAAAATCAAAGCGGGTTAACCAAAGCAAGTATGTAAGAAATACTACAAAGTACAGGCATTTTTTTTTGAAGCGAGGGTACAACCCGGCTGTAATTCAATACAGGCAATCTTTTCAATGAATTTTTATATAAAAAAAAGTCCCGGTTCATACCAGGACTTTTTTGAATTAAATTTAAAAAGGCTTATTTTTTCTTAGCAGCACTTTTCTTAGCGGCCTTTTTAGGAGCAGCTTTTTTTGCGGCTTTTTTAGGAGCAGCTTTTTTAGGAGCAGCTTTTTTAGCAGCAGCCTTTTTAGGAGCGGCTTTTTTAGCAGCGGCCTTTTTAGGGGCGGCTTTTTTCATTCCTGCTTTTTTAGGAGCAGCTTTTTTTGCGGCTTTTTTAGGAGCGGCTTTTTTTGCAGTTGCCATTTTTTTTAGATTTAAAAGTTAGTAAATACTTTATAAAAATAATGACTTTCCGCAAACTCCCAAAAAAATTTTTTTTATTCGGCGCTGATTGCTACGGGAAGGACGGAGACATTTGTTTTATCTCCCTTCGTTTTTTTGAATGTGACCATGCCATCTGTGAGAGCAAATAAGGTAAAATCTTTTCCTACGCCAACATTTTTTCCTGGATGATAAACCGTACCTCTTTGGCGTACAATTATATTTCCGGCAATGGCCGGCTGGCCACCAAAAATTTTTACACCCAGGCGTTTGCTTTGCGAATCGCGTCCGTTCTTTACACTGCCTTCACCTTTTTTATGTGCCATATAAATTCGTTTTTAAAAATTAATCGTTGAAAATAAATTGTTTGTAAAATTCACTTTTTTCTAAATTGAAATTAAGCGATGCTTTCAATTTTTATTTTTGTGTAATGTGTACGATGACCATGTTTTTTACGGAAGCCTTTCCTCCTTTTCATTTTAAACGCAATCACTTTATCACCTTTCACCAGGTCACTTAAAATTTCTGCTTTAACTGTTTTAGGTGCATCTTTTCCGATGGACAATTTCCCCTCGTTTTCCGCAACAAGGATCTCATTAAATTCTACTTTATCTCCGGTCTTTCCACCGAGATGGGGAACATAAAGGTTCTGACCTTCCTGTATCTTAAACTGCTGTCCCTGGATTTTTACTATAGCAAACATGATTTTACAAAATTAGGACGGCAAAGGTAATGATTTCAAATTAATACAGGCAAGAATTCTTAAATAATTTTTAAGAATGCGCAATGGTACTGCCATTTTTTTGCAATGCCTTACTTTTGTACTATATTTTGAAATAATGCAGGCCAAACTTGCTTTTCAAATAACGATTGCCCCATTATGAAGTTAAAAACGCTTTTTGCAAAACCTTTTGCAAACTATATATATTCCCGTATATCGAAGGATATGCTCCATGCTGTGGAAGACCAGGAGCAGATTATGAAACAATTAATCAAGTCTGCCAGGAGTACACTCTTTGGAAAAGACCACGATTTTCAGTCTATTAAAACCTATGAAGATTTTTGCCGGAAAGTTCCCATCAGTGATTATGAAGGCCTCAAAAAATATATCGATCTTGTAAAAGAAGGAAAAGAAAATATACTCTGGAAAGGCAAGCCTATTTATTTTGCCAAAACCAGCGGTACTACAAGCGGGATGAAATATATTCCCATTTCCAAAGAATCTATAAATAACCATATTAATACGGCCCGCGATGCCCTGCTTTGTTATATTGCTCAAACAGGCAATGCCGACTTCACCAGCGGTAAAATGATTTTCCTTAGTGGCAGTCCTACCCTGGAACGGGTGGGCGGAATTCCCACCGGCCGCTTAAGTGGGATTGT
>JBAQJB010000344.1:0-2735 GCA_049289155.1 Chitinophagaceae bacterium | reverse complement strand
TCAATTGATTTTTCCATTTTATTTAAAGCTGAAAATTCCATTTTATTAACAATACTTGTAGCAACTGCATTTTGTATAAAGAAAGCTTGTGAACCCGAGGAACTAACAAACTTATAAATGTTTTTTACTTGATTCTTATTAAGTATGGAAGATTTTAAGAGGGCGGGAGCAATCATTTCTTCTTCTGTAGGCAGGTATACCAAATCATTGGGTGATAAGGAAAACAACAATTGTTGACCATTTGCATTTTGTTTTGGTACGGAACATTGATCTGGCTTCTCTTTATTTAAAGCGCCTACTTTTTGATTTTCAATAACCACATTTAATGGAATTGTCTCATAGCTTCTATTGCCATTCGTGTCTGCATAAATTGCAAAAAATATGTTGGTACCCTCAGCTGCTTCTACCCATTTATGCTTATTTCCTACACTATTTCCAAGAGTAAATCTTTTTTCTCCACTCTCAGCAATTGGAAGTTTAAAGACAGGGATTTTCCTTTTTGAATTAAATAATTCTATACCATCTGGTGAAAAAGCTTTATCTATATTATTGTCATTTTCTTTTAAATGGGTGATTAAATCATCCTTAATTTTTTTATCTGAAATTTTATTTAAAAATTTTATCATCTGTTCATAATTTGTTATACCCCCATTCGTGCTTCTATTAGAAAGTTTTGAAATAGGTTGCCTTCGCCTGAATTTTTTATTATGAATTAAAAAGTCTGTTACTAAAATTTCATTCCCATCTTTATCTTTTGTAGGGTTTTGTTTTAGGTCTTTCTGCGTTTCAGTTATTTTTCCATTTCTTTCTTTTAAACGCTTTTCAATTTCATCCCTTATATCGGTATTCATAATGAAACTTCTCTTTCCAACATTCTCTGCGATTTTAATATTATCAATTTGGTAGTCTTTCAGCCCATAAGGCATTGGTGTATGTAAAGGTTTCCTGATCGCCCAGCTATCGCCTTTTTCCTGGATTACAAAAATCTTTTTCATTAAACCATCTGGTTGCTTTTCCCATTTTTGATACCGGTTAGTTGTTTTATTGATAACCCGGTTGTTCTTTTTAAAACTCACTATGATTACATTTAAAACATCTTTAGCATCTTTCGTGAAATCTGGCCAGGGTTTTAAAAATTCCCTTCCCACTTTGATTTTTCTTTTTATAAGTTGGCCATTTTCCCATTTTTTCACCTCAACTTCCTCCAATTTTCTCAACTTATTTCTGAGGTCAAATCGCTCAGCTTTATTTTTTTCCTTTGCGGATTCATTATTCAGGTAATTAATATGGCTTCTGCTGCTGCATGCAACTACAAGCGCATCCACAGCATGGTGTCGGTGGTCAATTCTTTTTTTATTGAAACCTTTGGATAATTCAAGAGGCACCTGGGGTAAAAATTTATTTGTGTTAGGATTGATACTTCCAAATTTATCTGAATTAGTTATTTTATTCAATCGTTCAAATCTTGGTGTGATCAATTCATTCCATACATCGTTCAATCCCCAATCCTTTTTGAGCCTGGAAGTGATTGCACCATTTGAAACAACAATGTTTTTTGCCATACCTTCTTTCTCACCTTCGCCTCTTACTATATTTGATAATAATGACTTTACAACTGTACTGATATACCTGCTATCGTTTAATTGCCGCTCAATAAATGCATCCGGGATATCTTCCATTAAAAGTTTTTTTAATTTACTCCTGCTTTGTGCAAAATATTTTTTTACGTTTTCTTCATATGCATCTACACTTAAAATATTTACAAATTCACCTCTACTTAATTCTATTTTTAGACCAGGATTATTTTTTATAAATTCATAAGCCAATTGATTATCCTTAATACTGTTGACCTCAGCTTCACAAATAACTTTGTTGCTAAATGAATCATCAAAAAACCTGGACTGTGGAATGATGTGTTCTATTTCGTAGGCAGGTGTAAAAAGTTTATTTAAAGGAATTATTTTCCCGGAGTATGGCGACTTGTAGCCTTGCTCCAACCATAATTTATAACGCTTTAATTCTGCCGCAGATGGCTCATTTTTCTTTCGAATTTTTTTTATTTCATCCAGTTCATTTTCATTGTTTGAATTACCATAAACACCTTCTTCATAAATTTTTAAAATTTCTTGTTGCATCGGTGAGTAGGGCCTAACATTTTCTACATGGCTATCATTTAATAACTCTAATAATAATGCTTTAATGCGAAGATTTGTATTTTCATTTTCCGTGATCTGTTCCGTCATAGATTTCCGCTTTTCTGCCGGGTTTTTCATTTCACGCCCCAATTCAACATGAATCTCATTAAAAAAATTTTCTTTTCCATCACCAAAGGCATTCCAGATTTCTTTAATAGTTTGTAGCGTCTCATTTATAACCTGTTCTACAATGGGATTTCTAAGACTATGTTGTTTTAGCAATTCTATATCCTTTGCTTCTTTCCAATATTGAACATCACCAATTTCAGAATGTCTTTTGTAAACAATATATGAAGCAGTATCTTTAGATAAATTTTGAAATGCATTTAAATCTGCATCGAGGTTGGTTAATTTCTCTTTGATTTTACTACTATTTAGTTTTTCGACATCTCCCTTACTTACTTTTTCATTTATTTCTGAAATTATTTCTTCTATATTTTTTTGGTAAAGCTCCATTTTCTCAGCAATAACCTTATCATCCCAATATTTACCAAAGCGCATTAAAGGAAGTAATTTTTTAATTGCTTTGGCTGAGAATGA
>JBAQJB010000343.1:0-1899 GCA_049289155.1 Chitinophagaceae bacterium | reverse complement strand
TCATCAGCGATGATTAAAATGATATTTGGCCGGGAGCCATTGCCATTTAATTTATCGAAACTTCCATCAGCATTGTCCTCAATAGAAGTAGCTTCTATAGCTGTAAAATCTTTTTTACAACTACTGAATGCAAAAAGAAAAATCAAAAAATAAAAAAAGTTTTTGGCACTTCTTTTTTTTGGTTGGGAGTATGGCGTATGCGCATACCCTTTTGCAAGGTTAGATTTCATGTTGGTACGGATATAGTGTTAGCAAAAAAAATTCCTGGAACCGTTTGCTAATCCATAACCTTTTTAAGAAAATAACTTTTTAAAAAATGATAGTTATCCCAAACCAAATTCCTTGTGCATGGGAGGAACCTGCACATCCTGGAAGCCTTTTTTTACCAGGCTTCTCTGGAAATCCTGCTGCACATCATATTCACCATGCACGATAAATAGTGTCTTGACAAGTTTCATATCCTGGCAGGCAAGAAACTGGCAAAGGTCATTATAATCCCCGTGCGCACTCATGCTGCGCATACTTCCTACTTCGGCAACGACGGGGTACCATTGACCAAAAATTTTCACGTCTTTTTCCCCGCGCATTAAACGACCTCCGAGTGAATGCGGCTCACAATAACCAACTAATAAAATAGTATTCCGATGATCATTGATATTGTTTAGAATATGATGTTTTACACGTCCCGCATCTGCCATTCCACTTGCGGAAATAATAACACATGGTGCATGCAGGTCATTTATTTTTTTACTTTCTTCCACAGATTTTGTAAATGAAAGCCCGGGAAAATCAAACACATCATGATCTGTTTCCATTAATTGTCTAATGGTCTTATTAAAATTTTCCGGGTGATTTTTTACAACGGTTGTGGCTTCACTGCTCAAAGGGCTATCCACAAAAACCGGTACATGCGGCAATTTATTTTCATTACTCAATTGATTTAAAAAAAATAACAATTCCTGTGTACGCCCAACACTGAAAGAGGGAATAATTAATTTACCTCTTTTCTCCACGCATGTTTTTTCTATCCAGTGCAATAATTGCCCGGGTGTATCCAGTATATCTTCGTGCAAACTATTTCCATACGTACTTTCACAAATAATAAAATCAGCCTGTTCAAATGTTTCCGGTGATTTTAAAATTACATCGCCATAACGGCCCACATCACCACTAAAAGATATTTGCCTGGTTACATTATTTTCTGTGATTTTTACATGCACGGCTGCACTACCGATAATATGCCCGGCATCTGTATAATAAACTTTCACTCCCGGTTCTATCTCAAACCATTCATGGTATTGCACGATATTAAAAAGTCCAAAAGCGGCTTTCGCATCTTCCACGGTATACAATGGTTCATAGGGTGGCAGGTTTTGCTTTGCCCTTCTTTTATTTATAAATTTTGTATCATCTCTTTGTATTTCTGCGGAGTCAAGTAATAATATTTCCGCAAGGTCCCGTGTTGCTGGTGTACAAAAAATTTTCCCTTTAAAGCCTTCTTTCACCAGCTTGGGAATTAAACCACAATGGTCAATATGCGCGTGTGATAATAAAAGATAATTTACTTCGGCAGCATTGAATCCAAAAGTCCCGTTTAAAATATCCGTATCTTTTCCCAACCCCTGGAATAAGCCGCAATCAAATAAAAATTTTGTTCCATTTTGTAATGTGACCAGGTGCTTGGAACCGGTAACTGTGCGGGCTGCGCCATGAAATGCTATTTTCATTTTTATTTTTTAAAATGTTTTTTTAATAAAAGAAAGATTCAAATTTTTGATGCATATAAAATGAAATGATTAGTAAAGAATTAAAGCGCGTCAAAAATATTTTTTGCAAAACTTTCCAGCGAAGGGTCCCGCGCACCCATTAATAATAACACAGTTTTTGCTTCGAAATGTG
>JBAQJB010000342.1:0-1678 GCA_049289155.1 Chitinophagaceae bacterium | reverse complement strand
GCCATGAGAAAACAAAGTTTTAATGATTGAAACGTGAGGGTATAATTTGCTTTGATGATTGGATTTTGAAACGAATTTTTATCACAAAACATACCCGTTGGTAAATCAATTGCCACCACAGTTGTATTGAATTGATTGATATGATGTACCAATTCCGCATACAAACCTTGCAATGGCCTGTCAAGCCCCAGGCCGAGCAAAGCATCAATGATTATATCATTTTTTTCCAGTACCGGAAAAAATTCCGATGACTGAATAAAATGAATATTAGTAGAAACGCTATGCAGCCGTTGCAGGTTTGCCTGGAAATCAACGCTACCAAGACTTCCCATTTCAACAATATATATTTTAGGATCATAACCTTTTAAAATCAACAGCCGCGCAATGGCAAGCCCATCTCCCCCATTATTTCCTTTGCCGCAAAAAACTTTTATGGGATGATCTAATAAATTATTTTCTTCTAAAAATGAAACGCATGCCATGGCAGCTCTTTCCATGAGATCTATGGATTCCACTGGTTCATGCGCGATTGTCCATGCATCCCATTGCTGCATTTGCTTTGCGGTTAATAATTGCATGCAATAAAATTAAGCAATTTAAAAGTTGTGGAAAATATAAAAGATGGCTAATTAATATTTTGATACGCTGAGATAGTTACAACTCTTTTGGGAGATTTATAAAATCACATTGGAAAACCATTTTGAACCACATAGAATCATAGGCACATAGAATAACACATAGATAAATATGAGTAATTACAAAATATTTGAATGAGCTTATGGTCCCTGGCGAATAATAAACGCTATGTGAAAACCTATGTATCTATGTGCCTATGTGGTTCCTTCATCTTTTATAAAATTATTCAACGGTTAATTTTATACCATTGCTATGTGCAGAAAATTCCGGTGCATACATACATTGAATGGTAGCAATACCAACGGAAAATGTTCCTTTTTGTGTAATATAAACAGGATATTCAAACACGTAAGTTCCTTTATTAAGATGGCTGATAAAAAAGTTTGTACTTGCATCTTTCGTGGCTTCATAATACCCGAGCCCATCCTGCCATTTATAACCACTCAGTACATTTAATGGTTCCATAGAAGATGCTCTTCCATCTTTCAAATGAATGTATTCCATGTCGCGGTCTGATTTTAAAACCATTCTTAAAATAACTTTATCACCAACATGTACCACATCATTTTCATTTACCGACACCAATACTTTACCCGCATCACTTGTCTTTTCAACAAACAAATTTTTGGTTAGTGATAATGGCGTTTCCGCACTGGTAATTTTATCCATGTCTTCAAAATATTGCCAATATACTGCGCCATAAGAAACGCCTTTCGATTTATTTTGAATATTATCTGAAGTAGTTGTTATGGTAATATTGCCCATCGTATTCTCCACTTTTTTTCCTTCAATTATTTCCTGCCAGTAACCGCTGCCGGCTTCTTTTTGCGTGGTAGCATCCGGTAAAATAATACTACCCATTTTTATAGAAACAGAGCGTTCAGGCAATGGCGCGCCATTATTCCAAAGCAAAGCGAAACATGCATCAGCCGTGGCTTTGGTAGTTTTCCAGTTATTGGTTTGTTTTTGCATGATCAGCCAGGTTTTCATTTCATTAATGGCGGCATCATAAGTTGCATCCTTTTTATATTTGGCTAATTCA
>JBAQJB010000341.1:0-3396 GCA_049289155.1 Chitinophagaceae bacterium | reverse complement strand
TAGAAATTCCGCAGGGAATTTGCAAAGGCCTCTCTGATGCTGATTTTAATAAAATGATCGATGTTGCTTTAAGCATGAAACCATTGTGGGAGAATGCGCTGGGAAAAGATTGGGAAAGCAGGATTACACGTGAAAAATTAAGGGCATTCTATGAGAAGTTTTAAATCATTCAACAACTTTTTCCACATGCGCCAGTTTTCCATCTTTTGTAAAACCTTCCAGCACGATTCTATAACTATGTGAAATATCATTGTTATAAAAAGTGAACTTTTGAATATGGTTATCTGAAGTAATTTCTATATTAGGATTCCAGTAAAGCGTGGATCGTATATCCGCTTTTTCATCATAAAAATCCAGGCTGCCATAATCCGGGCTGTAAAATTCTTTCTCAGCAGTATAGCCGGTTATGATCTTATAGGGTAAGCCCTTTTTTTCATCATTTCCAGCTAAGGCATCCGCGCCTTTTTTCGTATAAATTACAACTGCTCCCCCTTCACCACCCGAAAAATCGCCTATGAAAGGTGGCCTGAAGATTTTGATATAAGCTACATTATTCATATCAATTGTATTTACCTGGCTTACATCAATTTGATTTTCATTTAAATAAAAAGTAGGTGATGCGCCCCGCCATGTAACAGATGAACCTCCATTCAAATCATTCCTGTTGATAATAGACATTCCGGGAACACGCCCGGTGAGATACGATAATAAATTGGCTGTGATGCCCGCAGATTTATCGTCCAGTACATCAAATGTGATTGCTTCGCCACCGGTAAAAAGCCCTGACGTATATGCATCGTCTAATTTTTCCTCAGGCGTTTTAATCCTCGTTACAATCGTTACTCCTTTTAATACATTTCCTTCCAGGTATTTTTTAATTTTTTCCTCTTCCAGCGCAAAATATTTAGCGCGGTTTTCAGCGCTGGTATCTGTAAAATCATAAGTTGAAAATGCTGCATTGTTCCAAATATGTATGGGAGCGGGCAACATTTTTATTCCCGCTGTGATAGCTGTGGTACCTGTAAGCGCTGCATTTCCGGCAACCTGGTAATACATTTTAGAAGTATCTACCAGCAATGTACCGGCGTCATCAAAACTGCCGTCTTTATGTAGTGGCAATTGTAAAAGTTGACGGCTACTGTCCTTTTTCACCAATATCATTAATAAAGCCATGCCATTGCGGTAGTTCTGAGGACCGATACCAAAAACTTTTCCCTGCAAAGTGAGGTAGGATGTGTCTTTCGGGTATTTAATATCGGGCATTTTTCCCTGTACAATACTTTCCCAATTAATTTTTCTCCAACCATTAGAAAGCATAACCAGGTCCAATTGCGCTTGTAAACTGTCCGAGTTATCAGTAAAATAATAATAGGGCTGATATATTTTTCCCCTCAATTCACTGCTCACTAAAAAATGGGTGATTATATTATCTGAACTGTCTGCGCCGACTCCTGCGTCAGTTACGGATACAGAATAATTTGCTTCAATATCAATAGGTAAATTAATCACCAACGTATTTTTACCTCTCCTTGTAAGGTTACCCAACACAGAAAAACCTACCTCAGGTTCGAGGGAATAATTATCATTATTAATAAATGTGATACGCTCTGCAATGGCTACCCAATTAGAATCAAACACGGTGACCTGTAAAATTCCGGATGGCAACTGCGCTGTAGGAATGGAACCGGTAACACTTTTTTCTGAAGCCAGGTTTACACCAGCCATATATACCAGTTGCTGTGCCATGATAGCAACGATATGTGCTTTTGAAAAATTACCTGTTGCATTTTCATTTCCTGAAATAATAAAATCCCTTTTGCCCGGGCTGATTGTAACAGATAATCCCAGGCCCTTTTCCTGCACAGCAGGCAGATTTTCCCGGCCCGAATTTCCTTTATCATCTTTCCATGAAAGTGAATAATTTTCATTAGCCAAAGGCTTTAAAATAAAATAACCCATGCCATCATGAATGGTTTGTATATCCGCAATTTTTTTCCCGGCATTATCCTGTACATAACCCTGGATTTTTGCAGGAGTGCCATCTGTCCATACAGCTTTGAAAGCAATTTTTGTTGCAATATCTTTTATAAAGTTTCCACCTTCCGGAAAAACGCGTACAGAAATTTTATTCTCTATATTCTTTTTAACCGATTGTTTATTTATCTGCAGAACAGCCAGGTCTTTATTAAACAACGAAGTAGAATCAAAATTCAACATCCAGCTTGTATAAATACGAACATGCAACAATTTTGAAGGATAATTTGCCGGCAGGTCAAACTGGCCCGAAGCTGTTGAACCAAAAACAGGAGCCACACCATGCTGCAAAATATTCCCAGCTGCATCACTAAAATCAATGTATACATTCTTACTGATGTCTGAAGGATTTACACCTGCCAAAATATAGGCTTTGAACCAAATCGTTTCTCCCGGTGAATAAAGTGGTTTATCAAACTGGGCATAAATTTTTTCCTGCAGGTAATTTTGCCCGTAATTTTCAAGGGCTGATTTTACCTGCATTTGCTTTTCATTTTGTCCGAAGGATATACACGCAATTCCGGTGAATATGGCAAGGAAAAAATATTTCATATTTGGAAAAAATTGTACATTCATAAAGCGTAAAAATAATCTACACAACTGCAATATGAAAGAACTTAACAGTTTTCCAACATTTTAATTTTAGTAAACGCAGTAATAAATTTTTTTCAAAATGAAACCGGTCAACATGAATAAGGTGTAGCTGGTATATATTTGCTGCGACGTAGAAATCTAAATTTAAAATCAACGCTTCATTGAGCAGTATCAAACAATTGGCGGGGCATACATTCTGGTATGGAGTCAGTTCTATTGGCGCACGTTTTATTTCCTATTTATTGGCACCAATACTTACCTATTCGCTTGCAAATATGAGCGACTATGGTAAGGTTGGCCTGATTTATTCGGCCATTCCCTTGCTAAATGTGGTATTCACTTATGGATTTGAGACCACTTATTTTCGCTTTGCAGGCAGGGCAGAATTTAAAAAAGACCTCTACAGTACTTCATCCCTCTCTTTATTTTTTTCAACTATTTTTTTAACAGCTATTTTATGGTATTACAGGGCTGCATTTGGTGAAGTGATCGGCCTCTCAGCTTTTCCACAGATTATTCAAATAAGTATTTTTATCATCGCTACGGACGCGCTCACACGAATCCCTTTTGCCAAATTGAGGCAGGAAGGCAGGCCGAGAAAATATGCATTTATCAATATCATGGGTATATTGATAAATATCTTTTTTATCTGGTTTTATATTATTTATTGCCCGGGTCATACAGGTGCCAAATCAAATTTCCTGGTCGCTGCCTTTTATAATGAAAACACCAACCCGGTAGTTTATGTGGTGCTTTCCCAGTTATATC
>JBAQJB010000340.1:0-8597 GCA_049289155.1 Chitinophagaceae bacterium | reverse complement strand
CTACAGCACAGGTGGTAACCATCGAAGACCAGTTGCTGTTAATAGATTGCGGTGAAGGCACGCAAATGCAAATGAGCCGGTACAAGATCAAACGCAGTAGGATTAACCATATTTTTATTTCACATTTACATGGCGACCATTATTATGGCCTGATTGGTTTACTAACCAGTTATAGCCTGCAAAACAGGCAAATGCCGTTACATGTTTATGCACCGCCCGGTTTGGAAAAAGTCATTCAAACCCAACTGGATGTAGTAAATGCAATTTTACCCTATGAACTTATTTTTCATTTAATCATTGAAGAAAAAAAAATTGTAGATGAGGAAAGGTTTTCAGTGGAATGTTTTCATGTGCAACACAGGGTTCCCTGTTTTGGTTTTATTGTTACTGAAAAAAGGAAACCCAGGAAGCTTGATATGAAAAAAATTTCCGCCCTTTCTATTCCATATAGTTATTATGGAAATTTAGCAAATGGCGAAGATTATATATCGTCAAATGGCGATTGTATTAAAAATGAACTTTTGACTGTGCAAAATATTTCACCAAAGCGTTATGCCTATTGCGCTGATACAAAATTTTACCCGGCCATTGCCGAAAAAATTATGCAGGCCGACCTGCTGTACCATGAAGCCACTTACCTGGACAATTTGCGGGAAAGGGCCATGGAGCGTTTTCATTCTACATCAATACAAGCCGCAGAACTCGCGGGCCTGGCCAGGGTGAAAAAGTTACTGATCGGGCATTTCAGCAGCAAGTATGAAAGCCTGGAAGAATTTTTAGCGGAAGCGATTCCTGTTTTTCCACAAACAGAACTGGCTATTGAAGGCGTGACATTTATGATTTAATGTTTCCGGGATAAATTTTGCAGCATATCAACTGTCATTTTTTCCAGGTCAAATTTATGTTTCCAACCCCAGTCTTTTTGGGCTTGTTTATCATCAATACTTTGCGGCCAGCCATCTGCAATATGCTGCCTGTAATCTGGTGCATAATTTATTTTAAAAGAAGGAATATGTTTTTTTATTTCTTTGGCAATTTCCCGAGGCGAGAAACTAATACCTGCAAGATTATAAGAAGTATGTGTTTTGATTTTGTTGGCAGGTGCTTCCATGAGTTCGATCGTTGCACGGATCGCGTCCGGCATATACATCATAGGCAGGTAGGTATTTGCTCTGAGAAATGATGTGTATTGCTGGTGCCGTAAAGCTTCATAATAAATTTCTACGGCGTAATCGGTAGTGCCGCCACCGGGTTCAGATTTATATGAAATTAAACCCGGATATCGCAGGCTGCGTACATCCACGCCAAACCTTTCGAAATAATAATTGCACCAGCATTCACCCGCAAGTTTACTGATACCATACACAGTCATAGGTTCAATGATCGTTTGTTGCGGGCAATTCTTTTTAGGTGAAGTGGGGCCAAAAACGGCAATGGAAGATGGCCAATAAATTTTTTGCAATTTTTCTTCACGGGCAATTTCAAGAATATTCAAAAGGCTTTGCATATTGAGGTTCCAGGCAAGCATGGGATTTTTTTCACCCGTTGCCGAAAGGACAGCAGCCAATAAATAAACCTGTGTTATTTTCTGTTGCTTAATAAAAGCCTGTAATTTTTCTTTTTCCAGCACATTCATTTGCACATAAGGCCCGGTTCCTTTTAGCCAGGGGCTTTCATCCCGCAGGTCGCAGGCGATCACATAATTTTTGCCAAAAATTTCCCGGAGTGCAAGGGTAAGTTCAACACCGATTTGCCCGCAAGCCCCGATAACAATAATTTTTTCTTTAGCCATAGAATGTTTGTTGATCAAAGCAAAGAAAGTAAAGTTTACTGTATTTTCGCAGGCACGTTATCAAATTTATATGTTACCTGAATTTTTAAAAAGCTTATTTCATAGCCAGGATTATAACCCCGCTCAATTTTTTCTGATAGCAGGGCCTTGCGTGATTGAAGATGAAAAGTTATTGCACGATGTAGCAGCTTCGGTTTCTGCAACCTGTAAGAAATTAGGAATTGCGTTGATATTTAAATCTAGTTACCGGAAGGCAAACAGAACCAGCGCTACTTCATTCACAGGTATCGGAGATGACCTGGCATTATCTTTTTTAAAAAAAACAGGAAAGGCATTCGCGCTTCCAACTGTTACGGATATTCATGCACATGATGAAGCAGGCTTTGCGGCAATGTATGCAGATGTTTTACAAATACCCGCCTTTCTCTGCAGGCAAACAGATTTGCTGGAAGCTGCAGCTCAGACAGGTAAAATTGTAAATGTAAAAAAAGGCCAGTTTACCAGTGGAGCGGCAATGAAGTTTGCAGTAGATAAAATTAAACGTGCCGGAAACGACAAGATTTTATTGACAGAAAGAGGGAATAGTTTTGGTTACCAGGATTTGATCGTTGATTACCGGAATATTCCTGTCATGCAGGAGTTGGGCGTACCGGTAGTGATGGATTGTACGCATAGCTTGCAACAGCCCAATCTCAGTTCGGGAGTAACAGGCGGCAACCCGCAAATGATTGCTACCATTGCGAAAGCGGCGATTGCAACGGGTGCTGATGGTTTATTTATAGAAACGCATCCGGATCCAGCGAAGGCAAAAAGTGATGGTGCTAATATGCTGGCTTTGGAAAAACTGGAATCTTTATTGGCACAATTAATTCCGATACGCGAAGCTATATTGAAATAATACAGGCTGATTTTTTAATTGTTTTATTTATTTTCGGATTGCACCCAATCTTTAGGCAGCAAGCCAAATTCTTTTTTAAAAGCTCCCGCAAAATGGCCCAGGTTTGTATAGCCAACCATATTTCCTACTTCCTGTATGGAGTATATTCCTTTCTTTAATAAATTTTTGGCATGAAGCATCCGGTTCTTCTGATAATATTCAAAAACGGGCAATCCATAAAAGTTACGAAATTGTTTTTTAAACTTCGTTGGGCTCATTCCGGCCATTTTTGAAAGGCTTGAAATATTAGTAGCGGGTTCAGAAAAATTTTTAACCAGTTCTGCTTCAGCCTGTATCATGTTATTGACTTCATCCACTTTTATTTTAGGCGCCAATACGCCGGTTTTTATTTTTTCATTAAAGTTGATCAGTAGTTTTTCTATTAACAATAAAATACGGCAATAGATGAATTGTTGCGTAACCGGGTGAAGCTGGTGTTCTGTAATAATTTCATGCATGATGGCGCGATAACCGGCATCAATGTATTCTACCTGTTCCCCGTGAATTTCCCGGTAATAATAATTAGAGATTAATTTTTCAAAAACGGGTGGCTCTATAAATTGATAAATGAAATTTCTATGAAATAATATATTCACTGCATGTACATTGGTGTTTGCCGGAATATGAACTGTACAGTTGATGGCAAAATTGCTGAAACAAACAGCCTGGTTAAGCATTGCCTGGTTTTGTATATAAAAAACAGGTGCAGTCTTTGACATATCATCTTTTAAAGAAAGGTCATAAAAATGCAGTATAAAAAAATGCTGATTTAAATTTGGATTTCTTTTCAAAAATATTTCCATGTTGAAAGTACAATTCATCAGCATCACGGAAATATCATCCTGCAATTGCCAGGATTTAATAAAACCGGAGCCTGCCAAGGGCGTGAGTATCCATTCTCCGCCCGTGGAAGAACTGCCAAAAGCGCGGGCAATTTTTTCCACTACCATCTCAAATTTTTTATCATTGTATTTTATTTCCATGCACTTTTTTCAGTTGAGATTTCCGGGAGTATGCCAAAAGCTTTTTCATAGGCTGCTTTAAAACCTGATCTTTTTTCGAAGCCCAGTTCTTCCAGGATTTCATGGAGTGAATACTGGCTGGAAAGTATCATAGCCCTGGCCTTATTCATACGTTGTTTGGCAAAATAAGTATGTGGCGGTAAGCCATAAATTTCTTTAAAAATAATTTTAAATTTTGATGCGCTCATTGCTGCCAGTTTTGACAATTTAGTGAGGGGCATGGGTGGTTCGGAAAAATCCTTTATAAAAATTGCTTCGGCTTCTTTTACCCGGGAAACGTCATCCACTGAATACTTACCCGCTGGTACAGAACCGGAAATTTTTTTATAAAAGCGCCTGAAAACTCTTTCCCTGACCAGCATGATCCTGTTGTAAATAATGAATTTTGTGAAATCATCTTCGCTTGCTTCAAAAATATCCCGGAACCATTTTTTATATTCAGCATCCATGGGTTCATTATAAAAAAGATGGGTTAACAGGTTCAGGTGATTATTAATTTGTATACCGGCTTCAGACTCTCCAAAGAAATGAGTCATTGCATGTTGGTGAAATAAAATATTGATACCTGAAATATTTTGATTTTTTCCTGCCATGAAGATCCATTTCCTGTTGGTTTTATTTAATTGTAATTCAGGGGAATCATCTTCAAGCGGGTTCACTTCCTCCAGCCGGATAATTAAATTTTCATCTTTAATTTTTTTTTGATGAAAATGTACTTCGGTATTAAAAGTTGCTTTGAAAATGAGGCATTCTATACCATCGGGGAAAGTAAGTAATTTAAAAAATCCTTTGCCATAAGCAGGGGGTATGTTGATTATATTTTTGGAATATTTTACTTGTAAAGCTTTGGAAATTTGCTTTAGAAAATTTTCATACTTTGTCAGGCCATATTCTATGGTGATCAATACATTTTCTTTAAAGGTATTTCAGGGGATTGCGTTTTGCAGAAAGTATGTAATTTTTCATATTCAGCCAGAAAGCCATGATCATGTAAATAATAACGGGTGACCCCATTGTAATAAATGAAATGTAAATGAACCATAAGCGTATGCGCGAACTGGCAATGCCCAATTTTTCACCAATTGCAGTGCATACACCAAATGCCTGCCATTCCACAAAACTTTTCAGCTTATTCATCATGCAATTTAATTACAATTTGGGTAAAATGTACAGTCAGGGTGTATGATTTTTTAAACAAATGGTTACAAACAAGGTTTTTAATGGACTTATAACAAAAAATAGACGTACGTTATCTTTTTTTGCATCATAATTTTCACGAATAATTTCTATTGCACAACTAGTAACAACATAAAATTTGATAATAAAGTTCTATGAAAAAGTATTTCACAATTTGTTTTTTCGCCCTCGTATCTTTTCCTTCTTTTTTGAAATGCCAGGAAAATAATGTTGCCGATAAGTTTTCAGTTATTGGTTATTATGCAGGCGATGCAGAGAATGTTGGAAAATATCCTATTGAATACCTCACGCATATTATATATAGTTTTTGTCATTTAAAAAATGGCCTATTGTATGTTGAAAATAAAAATGATTCCGCTACTATACAGGCCATTGTTCAATTAAAAAAAAGAAATCCCACGCTCAAAGTTATTTTATCAATGGGCGGCTGGGGTGGGTGCGGGCCTTGTTCTGACATTTTTTCCACGGCTAAGGGCCGGGATGATTTTTCAAAATCGACCAAAAATCTGTTGGCCTATTTTCATGCTGACGGTATCGATCTCGATTGGGAATACCCGGCAATAGAAGGCTTTCCGGTACACACATTTATGCTTGCTGATAAAAAAAATTTTACAGCTTTACTTCAGTCTTTACGCAATATACTCGGAGATAAATACGAGATCAGTTTTGCAGCAGGTGGTTTTACGAAATTCCTGGACTCCTCTGTAGAATGGGGAAAAATTGCTCCATTAGTGGATAAAGTAAACCTCATGACATATGACCTGGTTCATGGTTTCAGTACTGTGACCGGCCATCATACGCCACTTTATTCAACTTCCGGGCAAATAGAATCTACAGATCATGCTGTTCAATATTTAGAAAATATTGGTTTCCCAAAAAATAAACTGGTGATTGGTGCCGCTTTTTATGCACGTGTTTTTGATGTATTTAAGAATGAAAATAATGGCCTCTATATGCCCGGTAAATTCAATTATGGCATTTCTTATAAAGATTTTGACACAGTGGCATTAAAAAAACAGGGATTTATATATTACTGGGATTCAATAGCCGCTGCGCCATATATGTATAGCCGGGAAAAAAAGCAGGTGATCAGTTTTGATGATGCACACTCCATTTATCTAAAAACCAAATATGCACTGGACCAGCGTTTAAATGGCATTATGTTCTGGCAATTAGCAGATGATGTAACAAAAAATGGTTTGCTAGAAGTAATTCATGAAGCGGTAAAAGAAAATTGAAATAAACTCTGAATTAATTTTGTTTGATAAAGAATTTGTAAATCCACGGAATTTTCGCTATCTTAACGCTTATAAAGTTGATCTGTATATTTCTGGCATTGTTTTAGTTTATCAGATCACAGTACATTTTTAATTAAAATAAAATTTCAACTCATGAGCAAGCAAAAATTATTAGCCGGAATATTACTCGGCGCAGCGGCAGGAGCCGTATTAGGTATTTTATTCGCACCTGATAAAGGAACCGAAACACGCAAGAAAATTGCAGAAAAGAAAAATGACCTTACGGGCAAAGTGAAAGATTCTTTCAATGACTTTATTGATGGTGTTTCAGAAAAAGTAGAAAGCACAAAAAATACAATGAATGAATGGAAAGAAAAAGGCAAGGATAAATTAAACAGCCTTCGTTCCAAAGCTGAAGAAGTTTCATAAGACCTTTACTGGTCAACTAAAAAAGAGAAAACATTTGTTTTCTCTTTTTTTATGCATAATATATAAACGTTTACTATAAATCTTTATCCATTAAACTTTTCAGGGCATAATATCGCTGTTGCCTGCCCTTATTATTTATAGTATAAGCCATTAAAAAAGCGCAATATTGATGTGTATAATCCACCAATGGAAAGGAACCAAAAAGCCCGGGACTGCTGAAAAAAAGATTACCGGTACCATCATTCATCAGCCATTCTCCAAAACCATAACCGGCACTCCTGGTTTCATCCGGGGAATAGATAACTTTTACATCAGCCGTGATACGGTTTACCTGCATGGCATGTATGCTTTCAATACTTAGAATTCTTTTGCCATGATAGGTTCCATTATGCAGAATCATTTCTAAAAAATGCAGGTAATCCATTGCCGTAGATTTGGCGCCCCCGGCAGCCAGTGGAACTTTTCCCTGGCCAAAATCTGTTTGTTCCATTTCCAATGGATTGGCGATCCGTTCAGCAAAAAGAGTTTTAAAATCTTTCCCGCTGATCTTTTCAATAACAGCAGCGGCAATTTGTAATCCTACATTACTGTAATGAAATGATTTGCCAGGCGCTGATTCCATAGGCAGGCCTGCAATATGTTGAATGGCTTGTGCCATATTTTCGGAAGTCACGATTTCTTGTATGCCATCTTTTAATTCGGGCGCTTTGATGCCGGTGGTGTGTGACAGGCATTCAGTGATCGTTATGTTTCCTTTTCCTTTTGCGGAAAGTATGGGTAAAAATTTTCCAACGGTATCTTCTAAATGTAATGTTCCCTCATCAACAAAAGTCATGACTAAGGCGGCACTGAGCCATTTACTGCAACTTGCTATGGGCACTTTTAAATCTGCGGAAAAATCTGCAACATCCGCCTTATTATTTTGTGAACCTGCCATCAGCTTGTAAGCAGATTGCTGCATAGGTGTCATCATATTGACTGCATGATTATAGATAATACTATCATTTTTAAAAATGACCAATACGGACCTGCCGCCCATATCACCGGTATTATTTTGAAGCCATTCTGTAACGTTGGAAAAGTCCTGTGAAAAACTATGTAAACTTATTAGAAAACTTATAAATGAAGTTGTAATGAGCTTCATTTTGGATGTAAGTAATGCCATGTTTTTTTTTCATAAACGCATACTTTCAATAATAAGTATGCCATTTGAAATGATAACAATATTTACAAGTTTTCAAATTCGTTTTACTAATTAAACCTGTCAAATTCTTCTATTTTCCTATAGGGTTTTTTGAAAAAATCACCCACGACTTCATTAAACATATCCTTGTAAAAGATTGGAGTGGAGTGGCCAGATGCAGGCAAAATCCATAAATAGGATTTGGGAATTGACTGCGCGATCAGCATAGTATGTTGAGTCCGGATCACATCATGATCGCCGCCAATAACGAGTACAGGGCATTTGATCTTTGCTAAATCTGAAGTCGAAATATGGGGTTCGTTGGAAAGAAGATACATCAATTTTAATGAATTTTTTACCATAGCATTGGGTTGCATATTTTTGATAGTATCATATTGATCTTGTGCCCAACGCCAAACAAAAGGATCAACAGCAGTCGTATCGGGCACAAGGTTTGCGCCGGTTACTGCTAATTTTTTTACTTTATCCGGGTGACGAATGGCGAGTAGTAAACCATTGATGCCACCGTCACTCCAGCCAATCACATTACAGGAATCAAGGTGCAGGCTGTCTAATAATGCATTCAAATCATCAGCCATCATTTCATAACTGAGTGAATCGCTGAAGTCATAAGACTTTCCCTGTGCCCGGCTATCTGCAAGAATAACGCGGTAGTTTTTTGAGAAGTATGGAATTTGGTATAAAAAATTATTTATGGAACCTCCATTACCATGAATGATGAGCAGGGGAGATCCGCTTCCATATTCTTCATAGTACATATTGAAACCGCGTGTCTTTA
>JBAQJB010000339.1:0-2450 GCA_049289155.1 Chitinophagaceae bacterium | reverse complement strand
GCGCAGATGCCGGCCCGATTGCGCAACTCCCGATTGCAGAACGTTTTCGCTGGCTCGCGGCTACAAGAAGCACCATCATACAAACGTCAAAAGTGCACCCGGGTTTTTGTACAGATGCGGGAGAAATGCTTGAACGACTTTTTGAACAATTGGTGGTGTGAGAGGAAAAAAATTCTTTAAAGCTTTTTATTTTCACAAAAATAATTATGCCACTGCGACAACAGTTTCTTCCAACTCCGTAATATTTTCTGTTGCAAGTAGTTCACCATTTTCTTCCGCGCGCATCATCACGCTTGTTTTCCTGCTGCCATCATGGCTCCAGCCGGGCGGGCCGAAAACGTAGTTCCAGCGCTGCTTCCAGCTCAAGCCTTTCATAGCAACGTCTTTCCACATTTGTTTCCATTCATGAAAAACAATATTCACCGCATTGGGATTTTCAATATTTTTTGTAAGCCCGTATTTGATCGGCTGGTAAGCTTCTTCGGGCAATTCCGGCTGGAAAGTGCCAAAGAGTTTATCCCAGAAAATTAAAAACATACCCATATTTTTATCCAGGTATTTTGGATTATTTGCATGGTGAACGCGGTGATGGGAAGGTGTTACAAAAATATATTCCAGCGGCCCCATTTTTTTAATGAATTCTGTATGGACAAAAATCCCCCATATCTGTGTGGCGGAATACATGAATACGATATCTGCCGCATTAAATCCAAAATAAGCCAGTGGTAAAAAATAAATAAACCGGTATAAAGGCTGGAAAACGGAAGAACGGAAACCTACAGAAAAATTCAGGTGTTCGGAACTATGATGCGTGACATGCGTAGCCCAGAAAAAGCGCACTTCATGATCAAACCGATGCAGCCAGTAATAGATAAAATCTTCCGCGATGAGTAAGATAAACCAATACATAAAGCCACGCTCCCATTGCATCACAGCAAATTGAAAGATCCAGGCAAGAATAGCGATATAAATAATGCGGAATAATAAATCCACCACAGAATTGAGGATCATGAGATATACATTCGATGCAGTATCCTTTAGTGTATAGGCTTTTTTATGCTGGAAATGTGACAGCAATAATTCACCGCCAATTATAATAATATAGATGGGCGTTGAAATGATCCATAATAATTGCTCTTTCACGAGTTCCATGGGCGGTTGTTGCTTGTTCCTGCCGCGAAAATAAAACAGTTATGCAAAAGGGTTGTCTTTTTTATGGTATAAAAATGATAAACAATGTATAGAAAGGTTGTGAATACACTGGAAATGTGAAAATAGGAAATGGAGATTAAATAAAATGGAGATGAGATTTCTTCAAAAAATAACTCATATTAAAAAAACCCTGAAAGGGTTGAATTTGAATAGTCACGGATGGCAATTCCCGGCTATTATTACAATGTGAATTGCAACCCTGAAAAGGTTGAACATGAAATGAAACTTATTCCTGGATTTTCGAATTATAAATACACTTTTTTTTACATTCAACCCGCTTCGGGGTTGGCGTTTTACTGAATGCTTTTTACCACGGGATGCAACCCGTGGCTATTCTCATTCTACCACTTCGCGGTAGTCTACAAATAAAATATTTGCATGTCCAATGACGCATGTTTTAATTCCTATTCAAGTTATAATCCTGAAATGAATGGTAATGAAATTGCTTAAGTTGACACGTATCAAGATGGGGCTCATTTTTTTTTAATATTAAATCCTACCAAAATACCGCCCCGATGCGGCTTTCATTAAACGTATATTTTTATTTGCAATGATAGGCATAATTTGAACTTCTGTTATGGCAATAGTTTGATAACCTTAAAAATATCCAATGTAATTTTATCCCAACGCATGTGCATCAACTGAAGCACATTTTTTTAATTTAAGCCAACCCTGAAAGGGTTGAATTTAAATAGTCACGGATCGCAATCCGTGATAATCATAGCAATTAAAATGCAACCCCGAAGCGGGTTGAATATGAAATAATGTGATGGCAAAGTACATTTTTACGATAGCATGAGAATATTTAAAAATCAATTTTAAATTAAATATTTTTGCGCATACAATTCTGCAAACACATGCAAGTTGAATCACATGACTGAAAACATTTTACATAACTGGCAACAAAAATCTGCCGCGCATCAAAAGGAGTACAGGCATTTTTTAAAAAAAGCGGATACACGTAAAACATTGAAGCGCCTGCCGGAATTGCATGAAGAGGCTTTTGAAAAAATTGATTGCCTGCAATGTGCGGCCTGTTGTAAAAATTATTCGCCGCGATTTAAAACACCCGATATCAAACGCATCAGCAAACATTTAAAAATGCGGGAATCCGTTTTAATTGATACATACCTGCGGCTGGATGAAGATGGTGATTATGTAATGAAATCCGCACCCTGCGCATTTTTAGGCGCAGATAACGCCTGCACTATTTATGCGGAACGGCCTTCGGACTGCAG
>JBAQJB010000338.1:0-15403 GCA_049289155.1 Chitinophagaceae bacterium | reverse complement strand
TATACCCTGGATAGCTGGATCTTTGAATCGAATTATACAACAGAAATTTTACTCAAACATTTTCAAACACATTCACTCAAAGGTTTTGGTATTGAAAATATGCAAAGCGGTATCATGGCCGCCGGTGCGATCCTGCATTATTTAAAAGAAACGGAGCATCCGCATCTTCAACACATATCCTCCATTCAAAGGCTGGAGCAGGACGACCATGTGTGGATGGACCGGTTTACGATCCGGAATTTGGAAATTCTTCCGGAAGGATATAATGCAGAAAATTGTTTATTGAAAACCCTGGATAATACAATCACATCAATGGGCGCACGCCTGCTGAAACGCTGGATCGTATTGCCTTTGAAAGATATTCAAAAAATCAATGAACGACTTGATGCGGTGGAATTTTTAGTAAAAGAAACAGAACTGCGTAAACAAATTATACACCAGTTGAAACAATGCGGTGATATGGAAAGACTGGTGAGTAAAATTTCCATGAAAAAAATTTCACCGCGCGAAATGATGCAATTGTCAAAAAGCCTGCATGTAACCGGTGAACTGAAAAAGTTATTTTCAAATGCATCAAACAATTATTTACAAAGACTGGGCGATGCACTCAATCCCTGTCACCTCATCGCTGAAAAGATCATCAAAGAGATCAGGGAAAATCCGCCGGCAGTGGCGCATAAAGGCGGCCTTATACATGAAGGCATTCATGCAGACCTGGATGCACTTCGTGAAATTGCCATGGGTGGAAAAAATTACCTCGTACAATTACAACAACGCGAAGCGGAAGCAACCGGTATTCACACGCTGAAGATAAGTTTCAATAATGTGTTTGGCTACTACCTGGAAGTAACCAATTCTCAAAAAAATAAAGTACCCGGCACATGGATCCGCAAACAAACACTGGCGAATGCAGAAAGATATATCACGCCGGAACTAAAAGAATATGAAGAAAAAATTACCGGCGCTGAAGAGAAAATTTTAGCCATTGAATTACAGGTATATGATCAGCTCATGATGGCTTTACAGGATTATATGCAGGCGATTCAAGTGAATGGTCATATACTTGCTATGATCGATTGTATTGCCTGTTTCGCAGGAAATGCACTTCAATTTTTTTATAAAAAACCAGTCTTGCACGAAGGCCTGGAACTGGAATTAAAAGAAAGCCGGCATCCTGTTATTGAACGAGGTTTGCCTGCCGGAGAAACTTATATTTCAAATGATATTTTTCTCGATCCTGAATCCTGCCAGATTATCATTCTCACCGGGCCAAATATGAGCGGTAAAAGTGCATTGCTCCGTCAAACCGCTTTGATCACACTTATGGCACATATAGGAAGTTTCGTGCCAGCCACAGAGGCGCGGATACCGCTTACGGATAAAATTTTTACCCGTGTTGGAGCCAATGATAATTTGAGTGGTGGCGAAAGTACATTCATGGTAGAAATGAATGAAACCGCCAGTATCATTAATAATATTTCTCAAAGAAGTTTGATCTTGCTGGATGAGATCGGCCGCGGCACTTCCACGTATGATGGCATCTCCATTGCCTGGAGTATAGTGGAATATTTGCATCATTCTCCGTTTGCGCCTAAAACACTTTTTGCAACACATTATCATGAATTAAATGAACTCGAAGAAAAATTAATTCGTGTAAAAAACTTTCATATTTCCCACCAGGAGGCCGGGAATAAAATTATATTTTTAAGAAAACTCACCACGGGTGGTAGTACGCATAGTTTTGGGATCCATGTTGCAAAGATGGCAGGCCTGCCACCCGCACTGATAGAGCGTTCCAATGAAATATTAAAGCAACTGGAAGAGATACATGTACATGAAAACGGGAATGTGAAAAACAATAATCTTTCCGGGAATATTAAAAAACTATCTGCGCCGCAGGTACAACTTTCCATCTTTGATGCACATACAGAAATTTTTGAAAAAATGCGCGATACATTAAACGCGCTCGACATCAACCGCCTCACACCCGTAGAAGCCTTGATGAAACTAAATGAGATAAAAAATTTGTTGAAATAAAATTTATTTTTTAGTTGCTTATTTTAATATTACCGTACCGAGATTATTCAATTTCATTTCGATACTTTTCAGGTGATTATGAATTTCAATAAGTTTCATTTGTTCCGCGGGGTCCGTGGCTTTTTCAAGTTCTTCCTGGTTTTGCTCAAACATTTTTTTCAATTTTTCTATCTTGAAATAATGCAGGCTAAGCAGCACATCTTCCCGGCTTGTGTCGCGGTACAAAATATCATCGGGTTTATATTTGACCACACGTTCCCAGTTTGGGCTCAGTTCATAGGGAAAAAAGGTAATATCAATCACCAGTTTACGCAGCACTTCATCCGCCAGGTACAGGAATGATTTTGAAGTGGGTTCATGCCCTTCATCAAATTCATTTTTGTACAATTCAAATAATCTTTCCATGTCTGGATTTAAAAATCCATACGCATCTAATTCTTCAAAAATATATTCCGCGATGCGCATGTTTTCATCCCAGGGTTTTAAGCCATGTTCCATCAACACGCGCAGGATATCTTTTTCACGCAGGCTGTCAGCAACAATTATATTTTGGTCCTGTGTATTAGAGGTTTCAGTAGAAATAATTTCTTCCGTTTTTACAGCATTACGTTGATCTTCTTTTGAAACTGCTTCGCGTTTATATTTATTGACGAGCATCGTCAAATTTTGCTCATCAATATGTAAGACGGAAGCACATTGACGGGTATATGCCTGGAGCTTTGAAAAATCTTCCAGGCGGTTCAGTTTACTTAGTGTGACTGCAATATGATTAACCGCATCATTTTTTTTATGAATATCATTCCCCGCATCTTTCATCAATACTTCTACCTGGAAAAGAATGATGTCTTTTTTGTTTTCTGCAATGAAGTCGGTAAAATTTTTGCCGCCGGATTTTTTTAAAAAACTATCCGGGTCTTCATTGCCCGGAAGTAAAACCAGTTTTACCTGCAAGCCTTCTTCAATGGCCATATCGAGCCCGCGCATGGCAGCTTTTATTCCTGCCGCATCACCATCATAAATGATCGTAAGATTGGTTGAATATTTTTTGATCAGCCGCAACTGATCCGTAGTCAATGAAGTGCCACTGCTGGCCACTACATTTTCAATACCAGCCTGGTGCATGGCAATCACATCTGTATAACCTTCTACCAGGAGGCATTCATTGTTTTTATCAATAGCCTGCCGGGCAAAATATAAACCATACAGGATGCGGCTTTTCGCATAAATTTCATTCTCCGGCGTATTGATATATTTCGGCGCTTTATCTGCCTGCCCAATTACACGTGCGCCGAAGCCCGCAATTTTTCCGGTGATATTATGAATGGGAAAAATAATCCTTCCTGAATAATTATCCTGCCAATCATTATGGCGGTTTACAATGAGGCCGGATTTTTCCAGCAGCGAATTATTATATACTTCTGCGGTGGCCGTATTATAAAAAGCAGTCCTCGATTTAGGAGAATAGCCGAGTTGAAATTTTTCAATGGTTTCTTTTTGGAAACCCCTTTCTTCGAGATATGTTACTGCAAGTTCCGCTCCTTCACTTGTTTCTAAAAGTTGTTTGCTAAAAAATTTTTGAGCAAAACTATTGATGATATACAAACTTTCGGAAACCTGTTGCTGCTGTTTTCCTTCTTCACTTTGCACAGTTTCTTCAAGGGTAATTTGATAGCGGTTTGCAAGCCAGCGCAGGGTTTCCACGTAACTGTATTTCTCATGCTCCATCAGGAAAGTGATGGTATTACCGCTTCTGCCGCAACCAAAACATTTATATATTTCTTTCGCGGGCGACACCGTAAATGAAGGTGTCTTTTCATTATGGAAAGGGCAAAGCCCGAGATAATTCGAACCTCTTTTTTTTAGTTTCACAAATTCGCCCACCACATCGAGGATGTCGATCCGGTTAGTGATTTGCTGTATAGATTCCTGTGTAATCATTTAATGCTTCAAAACTATCTGTAAAATTGTTTTACAAAATTACCCGAATTCAGTCGTTTATTTTTCGTTGAAAATAGTTATTTTGCAAGATCAAATTTAATATATTATGAGAAAATTATTCTTTGTATTGATGGCATTTTCTGCTGCTTCCCTGTTGTATTGTTGCAAGGGTACAAATTCACCTGATGGTTTGAACCTGAAATTTAACCTGCAAAAAGGAGAGAAATTTTTATATACGGCAGGGATGGATATGCATTCACGTCAGAATGTGATGGGTAAAGATATGGATGTGAATACCAGGATGGATATGGCGTATACATTTGATGTGACCGGTGACAGCGCCGGCTGGAAACAAGTGAATGCAACCATTTCAAAGATCGCTATAAATATGGATGCAGGAGGCATGCAGATAAAATTTGACTCAGACGACCCTGCTGCTGCAGACAGTACCAATCCGATGGCAAAAGTGGGAAAAATATTTGGTGCGATGAAAGGTGGACAGTTTGGTTTTACTATGAATGAAAAAGGAAAAGTAGGAAATGTTACAGGCATTCGTGAAATGATGGAACATGCAGTGGCGTCCTTAAATGATCCTACTGCTTCCGCAGCGTTAATGTCAGGTTTGAGCAAAACGTTTGATGAGAATCAATTTAAACAAAACCTGGAGCAGTCTTTTGGCATTTACCCCGACAAACCTGTGAAGGCGGGAGATAGCTGGAATAAAACCATGACCATGAATAATGCGGGCATCCTAATGAAAATGGATAATACCTATACGCTGGAATCCGTGGATAATAATAATTCCAATGTAAAAATGAGTTCGAAAATATCTTCAGGAAGTGATTCAGCGAAACTTATGGGAATGAATATGGATATGAATGGAACGATGGAAGGAACGATGCAATTTGATATAGCCAGCGGTATGCCGGTAAAAGGCGTTTCCACTATGCAAATGAATATGAAAGTGAAAAGCCAGGGCACGGAAATGCCGATGAATATGACTTTTACGATGAATATAACAGGGAAGAAGTTGTAGGGAAATTGATGAATGAAAGTTCTTAAGAAATAGTTTGTTGTTTCTTGTTTCTCGTTCCTGGTTAAATTCGCTACTGAATTGTATTTTGTTTTTTGCAATTTAATTTTTTTCCAGGCTTAGTCTGGCTTTCATTTCAAACCCATAGAGATCTTGCAGAACTCTACGGATAGCTGAGTAGAAGTTTTAGGATTCTAATGATGGTTGTAACGCAAATGATAACTGTCAGGACACTACTTCTGACGATCAATAAAAACTTAAACATTTTAAAATAGAAATCATGAAAAATATAAATAAAATATTAGTAATTTTTTTCCTGTGTATTTTCTTTAATAAGGTAACTTATTCCCAGGCCGGTTCATTAGATCCAACATTTGGTAATAATGGGATTGTAATAATTGATGGTAATTATTCAAGTGGGGCTGCTTCAACTATACAAAAAGATGGAAAAATTCTAATAACTGGAAGTGGGTATAGTTCGCTTCTAATTGAAAGATATAATTCAGATGGCAGCAATGATGAAAGCTTTGGAATTGGGGGTAGGTTTGATTTTCCATATAATATTGGAAGTGGTTATCCCGGCATTGTAGTGGCATCACAATTGCAATTCTTCAAAATGGAAAAATTATAGTTGTTAGTGAATACTATCCAAATGTAAATAATGTTGATATTGGAATAATATGTGTAAATTCAAATGGTACACTTGACAGCAGTTTTGGAACAAATGGCCTAACAACAACCAGCATTGATGTATTAAATTATCCCAGAAGTGTAGCAATTCAACCAGATGGAAAAATTGTTGTTAGTGGTGATGTGCGTAAATCACAATACGATCAAAAGAGAACTTTTCTTTTGCGTTTAAATTCAGATGGAGTACTTGATAATACTTTTGGTAATGAGGGAATAGCAATTACAAATTATGTAAATAATACAAATAATAAACAGGTAATTATTAGACCTGATGGAAAATTGTTAACTGCTGCTACTTTTACGAATCCTTCTCATCCAATATATTTAGTTCAATGTTATAATACCGATGGAACTTTTGATGAATCTTTTGGCACCAATGGTAAAGCCCAATATATTTTTGGTGAAGGACAAAGCGGTCTTTGGAATAATGAATTCAATGCAATGGCATTGCAGCAGGATGGTAAAATAGTTTGCACAGGAATAAGTGGTGAGTATGAACAAATTCTTATGGCCCTATGCCGGTTTAATGCTGATGGAACTGTAGATGAAAGTTTTGGTGTAAATGGTGGAATCACATATACTAATAATGATCCGCATCCTGAAAACAGGAGTATTGATATTCAAGAAGATGGGAAAATTGTTACCTGTGGTGATTTTGCTGATGAACAAGGTTCATTTCTTATTAGCCGTTTCACAGTAAATGGGCAATTGGATGCTGATTTTGGAACAAATGGTATAGCATCATTTAAGATAGAAAATTATCCAGCAGGGAATAATATTCATTGTTTAAAAGATAATAAAATACTTGTTACTGGTGATGTAAAACTATCGCCGAACATAATATTATTTCGTCTGAATGGTGATAACGTTCTCGCCGCCAACTTCAAAGAAGTAAAAGCCACACAAAATAATGATGCCATCACCATCACCTGGCAAACGCTGAATGAAAGCGGTACCAAATCTTTTACTGTTGAAAGAAGCAGTAATGCAACTGATTATGCAGGCATCAATACTGTACCTGCAAAAGGCGTTGCAAGTAATTATAGTTATACAGATAAAAATCCATTGGATGGTATCAGTTATTATCGCATACGTGAAAACGCAGCCAATGGTACCAACACTTTCAGCCCGGTTGTAAAAGTAGTGTTTAATGATAATGGTATCATTTCCTTATATCCAAACCCTGCAAAAAATACGGTGACGGTTAAAGGGTTAAATAAAAATGTAACAGCCATTATAAAAATCACCGATATGCAAGGCAGAGAAATAAGTAGTCAAAATTTTACTCAAAGCAGTTCTGCAACTTTGAATATTAGAGCGCTGGCAATTGGTACTTATTTTGTGCAGGTAGCGCAGGATAATAAAATCGTTAGGTTGAAATTGATCAGGGAATAATTGTTATTTATAAATTGTTAATGAAATGATGCCGGCTGAGCGAAGCCGAAGCTGAATATTGAAAAGATAATAATTAAGGATTTTTTGAATTCGATAAATGCTTGTCAGGCGACCTGGCATTGACGATATTATTTTCTCATTTTCGATTTAAGTTTTTTATAACCCATTTTTATTTTGTTGGAAATAATAAATAGGAATGGGTTATTTTATAATCATTCGAACAAATAACTTATACAAGAAAAAATATAAACTCAATATAGAGATTTTCAGATTCTGTACACACCAAAAATCTTACATCCTAAATCCTGCTTCATAAATCAACCTCCTTCTTTAATAATTAAGGTTTATTTTTGCCTAGCAATTCAATCATTTAATTAATACAATATGCGGTCTATAGCATTGCGCGAAGCGCTCCGGGAAGCCATGAGCGAGGAAATGCGCCGGGATGAATCTGTTTTTTTAATGGGTGAAGAAGTGGCGGAATACAACGGCGCTTATAAAGTGAGCCAGGGCATGCTGGCAGAATTTGGTCCCAAAAGAATCATTGATACACCGATTTCTGAACTTGGTTTTGCGGCCATCGGTGTGGGTGCTGCACAAAATGGGTTGCGCCCTATCGTGGAATTCATGACCTGGAATTTTGCGGTGCTCGCTATGGATCAGATTTTGAATACAGCATCCAAGATGCTGGCCATGAGTGGCGGACAGATCAATTGCCCGATTGTTTTTCGCGGGGCAAATGGCAGCGCCGGACAATTGGGCGCACAACACTCCACAGCTTTTGAAAGTTTTTATGCAAATATTCCAGGGATAAAAGTTGTTTCCACTTCCAACGGGTATGATGCAAAAGGCCTTTTGAAACAAGCCATCCGTTATGAAAATGACCCGGTGATCTTTATGGAAAGTGAAGTGTCTTATGGAGAAAAAATGGATGTGCCTAAAGATGAATATTATATTCCTCTCGGTAAAGCCGATATAAAAAAGGCGGGCCGGGATGTGACAATTGTTTCTTTTAATAAAATGATGAAAGTGGCCATGGATGCGGCTTCGGAACTGGAAAAAGAAAATATCAGTGCTGAAGTCATAGACCTGCGCACGATACGGCCGCTCGACTGGCATACTATTTTAGACAGTGTGAAAAAAACCAACCGGCTCGTGATCGTTGAAGAACAATGGCCTATGTGTTCTGTTTCTTCAGAAATTTCTTACCGTATTCAAAAGGAAGGGTTTGATTATTTAGACGCGCCGATCCGGCGCATTACCTGCGCGGATGCGCCGATGCATTATGCGCCTAATCTCGTGGAAGCCTATTTGCCGGATGTGGCCGGCACAGTGAAATTGGTGAAGGAAGTGATGTATTTGCAAAAATAATTTTTGTCTATATATTTTATTCAGGCGAAAAAAATTATATTTGGTGTATCATGAAACGCCTTGCTACCTGCTCCTTTTTCTTTTTTGTGTGCATGCTGAATTTATCTGCTCAAACAACAGACACATTCCCGGTATTGGGTGATTCAGGTGTTTTGCAAAATGTAAAAGTGAATGCTTTTGGGTCGCAGTCAAAATTAAAAGATATACCTACCGCAATTTCAGTACTCACCACGGAAGACTTACAACGTTTTGATGGCATGTCATTATTATCCGCTATGAATACAGTGCCCGGAGTGCATATGGACGAACGTACGCCCGGCAATTACAGGCTCTCTATACGTGGCAGTATATTGCGTTCGCCTGCGGGAATCCGAAATGTAAAAATTTATTGGGATGAAATTCCACTGACCAATGCTTCAGGCAATACATACCTGAATATGGTGGACATCAATCACCTGCAATCCATTGAAATTATTAAGGGTCCTGCATCCAGTATGTACGGCGCAAATACAGGCGGGGCGCTGATCCTGCATTCTTTCAACAGCAATTTGAAAAAGAAAGATCAATTCAATGCAGGATTGAACCTGGGTTCTTTTTCTTTGATCAATGAACAGTTTGGCTGGCAGGCTCAAAGAAAAAATTTTTATTCCAACCTGCAACAAAGCCATTTATCCAGCCTTGGTTTTCGGGAAAACGGTTCTTCGCGAAAAGATATTTTGAAATGGAATGCCAACTGGAAGATCAATAAAAAACAACAGCTCTCTTTTTTAAGTTTTTATGCAAATCTTCATTTTGATAATCCCGGCAGTTTAACAGAGGATGATTATAATGATGATCCTTCCCAAACAAGAAATGAATTTAATAATCAGCAAGTCGGGTTTACCAATCATACTTTCTTTTTTGCACCATCTTTAAAATCAATCATTGGTAACCGGCTCGTAAATACAACTTCTGTTTCCGCAGTCAATACTCTTTATACGCGCAATATGTTTTTAAATTTTGAAAAAAGAAATGAATGGAATTATAGTGCGCGGACACGTTTTTCCTACAACTGGCATTGGGGAAAAATAAATGTTGAAAATATTACGGGCGTGGAATGGCAATATGGTACAACAAACCTGGATGAATATACCAACAAGAGTGGTACGCCCGATACATTTTTATACAATGATGATTTGCATTATGCACAATATTTTTTTTACACACAATTCAATGCAAGGCTGAGCCAGCGTGTCATCCTGCAAGTGGGTGCCAGCCGGAATACGATGCATTATTATTTTTACCGTACAGCGGCTGATACCATTACATTTCCACAAAACAGGGTAGCCGGAAATCTCGTTGCGCCACGTATTGGAATGGTATATAAACTCACCGATGCATTATCGCTGTATGCCACAGCAGCAAAGGGTTTTTCGCCGCCAACGCTGGCAGAAGTGCGGCCCACCAATGGTACTTATTATCCTTATTTACTACCTGAGCAGGGCTGGAATTATGAAGTGGGCGCAAAGGGATCTTTATTGCATGACCGGCTGGATATCAATGCTGCGATCTATTATTTCGATTTGGAGGATGCAATTGTCAGCCGTACGGATACGTCAGGAAATAATTTTTATGTAAATGCCGGGGGCGCAATTCAAAAAGGTTTTGAACTCTGGTTAAAAGGATATGTCATCCGGAATTCGCGGAGAAAACCTTCGATGATCAGTACGTTGAATATCTGGAACAGTTTTACTTTTCAGCCTTATTATTTCAAAAATTATACAGATGGTACGGCTGATTATTCCGGCAATCACTTAACAGGTATTCCCCAAATCACTAATGTATTAGGCGTGGACATTCGTTTAAAAAATAGTGTGTATGGCGCTCTGATATTGAATTGTACATCAGCAATCCCGTTAGATGATGCCAATGATGTGTATGCAAAACCTTACCAGCTATTGCAAATAAAAGCCGGTAAACAAATTGAAATTTCTCATGTGCCTGTAAATATTTTCGTGGGCATTGATAATGTATTAAATGAAGCATATAGTCGTGGAAACAATATTAATGTTACGGGAAGCAATTATTATAACCCTGCACCCGGCAGGAATTTTTTCGTTGGCGGAAAACTGGATTTCTGAAAATAATTTTGCATAAAACTCACAACCATCCATTTATTTAACGGTTACATTTGCCCAAAACATATTGATGTCAAACATCCTGATCATAGATGATGAAAAAGCAATCCGGAAAACACTCATGGAAATTTTGAGTTATGAAGGGTTTAAAACAGATGAAGCTTCTGATGGCGAAGAGGGCTGGAAAATGTTTATGGCAAAAACTTATGATGCCGTTTTATGTGATATCAAAATGCCTAAAATGGATGGGCTGGAATTTTTGGAAAAAGCAAATAATAAAAATCCTGATATTCCCATCATCATGATCAGCGGGCATGGAAATATTGAAACGGCCGTGGATGCTGTGAAAAAAGGCGCATTTGATTATATCGCAAAACCTCCTGACCTCAACAGGTTGCTGATCACTATCCGAAATGCTGTGGAACGGAATACGCTAAGTGTAGAAACGAAAGTGCTGAAAAGAAAAGTGAATAAGGTGCAGCCGATCATTGGTGAAAGTGAAGCCATTCAAAAAATCAAAGACACTATTGATAAAGTAGCAGCGACAGATGCGCGCATTCTAATTACGGGTGAAAATGGCGTGGGGAAAGAATTGGTGGCAAAATGGATACATGAAAAAAGTAACCGCAATGCAGCTCAGCTCGTGGAAGTGAATTGCGCGGCTATTCCCGGTGAATTGATTGAGAGCGAATTATTTGGCCATGAAAAAGGTTCATTCACCTCCGCCATCAAACAACGCATCGGCAAATTTGAACAAGCCAATAAAGGAACCATTTTCCTGGATGAAATTGGAGATATGAGCATGAATGCGCAAGCCAAAGTATTGCGTGCTTTGCAGGAAGGAAAAATTACGCGCGTAGGTGCGGAAAAAGAAATTTCCGTAGATGTGCGGATCATTTCCGCAACAAATAAAAACCTGCTGGAAGAAGTGGAAGAAAAAAAGTTTCGTCTCGACCTGTATCACCGGCTCGGTGTAATACTAATTCATGTGCCTTCATTGAATGAGCGCGTGGAAGATATCCCTTTACTCGTGGAAAAATTCCTGGCAGATATTGCGGAAGAATATGGACAGGCGCCAAAAGCAATTGATAAAAAAGCATTGGCAGAATTACAAAAACATACCTGGACAGGAAACATCCGCGAATTGCGAAATGTAGTAGAGCGGCTTATTATTTTATCCGGGAAGACAATTTCTATTGATGATGTAAAAAATCATGTTATGCTGAACTAATGCACATTGTATTGTCTGCATAACAATATGAATTGATGCCAACTAAAACCATTTACATTATTGCAGGCCCGACTGCATCCGGGAAAACAGCGTTCGCAATAACGCTGGCAAAACATTTAAATACATCTATAATCTCCGCAGATTCACGGCAATGTTTTCGGGAATTGAATATCGGCGTAGCCAAGCCCACTGCAGCAGAACTGGCAGATGTCCCGCATTTTTTTATTAATAATCTAAGCATATCAGAAGAAGTGAATGCGCGATTTTTTGAAGAAGCTGCTTTGATATTTACTCAAAAAATATTTGAAGAAAAAGAAACTGCGGTTATGGCAGGCGGTACGGGCCTTTATATCAAAGCCTTCTGCGAAGGCATGGATTCTATGCCTGGCGTGGACCAGGAAATTCGTGAAAAACTAAGGTATTATTTTTTGAAAAATGGAATTCAATGGTTGCAGGAAGAAGTGAAAAAAAAAGATCCTGCTTTTTGGCAACAGGCAGAGCAGCAAAACCCGCAACGACTTTTACGCGCCCTGGAAATATGGGAATCTACAGGAACTTCCATTCTTGATTTTCAAAAACGTAAAAAAGTTCAGCGGAATTTTTCTATCATTAAAATTGGCCTTGAAATTCCGATGCCTGATTTATATGAACGCATCAATAACCGCGTAGATAAAATGATGCAGGACGGTTTGTTGTCAGAAGTGGAAAGTGTATTACCATTTCGACATTTCGCTGCCTTACAAACTGTTGGCTATAAAGAAATATTTGAATATATAGATGGAAAATATTCATTACAGGAAGCTATAGAAAAAATTAAACAGCATACACGAAATTATGCGAAGCGGCAAATGACCTGGTTTAAAGGAGATAAAGAAATACATTGGTTTGATGGAAATGCGCCTATTGATTTTTCAATAATTAAATAGAGCAGAAATATTTTTTACTTTTTTCAAATAATATTCTGGCAGAACCCTTACATTTGAAATTCAGTCCCGGAATTTTAAGCCAGGAAAATTATTCAATCTCTGATCACTTTATATTTTACTGTGATAATTTGAATGACCTTTTTTTAAATTAAAATTCTGTTTTTTATTAACCACCCAAAAAATCTTTCATGAAAAAAAATCTCTTCATTGCATTTGTAAGTCTGTGTCTTTTTGGCATCGAGGCCAATAGCCAGAATTACTGGAATGCAGCAAAAGAAACCGATGTGAGTAAAGGCAAAGATATTTTTGCCGGCCATTACAAACCAAATGCTTATTTAATTTATAAGCTGGATGAAACAACTATTCAATCAGATCTTGCTAAAGCGCCCACTGGCAAAGTATCCAATTCTCCGGTAACCATTATGGTTCCGGTAGGTGATGGCACTATGGAAAAATTTCGTGTAGCAGAAGCATCTGTTCTGGAGCCGGCACTGGCTGCAATGTTTCCGCAAATCAAATCTTATACTGGTCGTGGTATAGATAATCCTGCTTCAACAATCCGCTTTGATGTAACACCGGAAGGCTTTCATGCGATGATCCTTTCACCCAACAGGAGCACAATCTATGTGAATCCTGTTGCCGTAGATAAAAGCAGCCGTGTGTATGCTATTTATACAAGAGCCAATACGAATTCACCGGTAGAATTTAAATGTGAAACAGAGAGTGTTGATCTTGGAATGGGTACAGGAAAAAGTACACCCTATACCGGTAATGCGGATGATGGTACCCTGAGAACATACCGCCTCGCATTATGTGTTACAGGTGAATTTTCCCAATATTTTTTAGATGGCACAGAAGCGAATGATGCTGAAAGATATGCCAAAGTGCTGGCGCAAATAACGACAGACCTTACCCGTGCAAACGGAATTTATGAAAGGGATTTTGGTATTACAATGGTCTTTGTTGAAAAAGAACTTTCTATTATTTATCTCAATCCTGCCACCGATCCGTTTACCAATAATTTTAATGGTAAAACACAACAGGTTTGTGATGATTCAATAGGCAACGCAAATTATGACATCGGTCATGTAGTGCATAAAGCAGGTGATAATGGCAATGCAGGTTGTATTGGATGTGTGTGTAAAACAGGAAGTAAAGGAAGTGGTTTTACCATGTATTCCAAACCAGATTTACTCGATCCGTTTGTTGTGGATTACTGGACACATGAAATGGGCCACCAATACGGCGGAAACCATACATTCACGTTTAGCAATGAAGGCACTGGTGCGAATGTAGAACCTGGCAGCGGCTCAACGATTATGGGTTATGCCGGTATTACAGGTGGAACAGATGTGCAACCGCATAGTGATGATTATTTTCACTCAGTAACGATTGCACAGGTTTCCAATTATTTCAGGACAGGACAAGGCGGATGCGCTGTGAAAACTGTTACAGGAAATACAGCGCCAACTGCTGCTGCAGGTGCAGATTATATAATTCCAAAATCTACTCCATTTATACTCACAGGTGTATCAACAGATGTAGATGCATCTGATGTTTTGTCTTATGAGTGGGAGCAGGTGGATATTTATGAAAGTGGCGGTTCTAATACGTATCCCCAACAAGGATCTACCAAAGGGCCGGTATTCAGATCGATCTTATATTCTGCAGAATCAACCCGTGTTTTTCCAAATCTAACGACGATTTTATCCGGTGCTTTATACAACAAATGGGAAGCGTTACCAGCTGTTGCCCGCGATCTGAATTTCCGTTTTACAGCAAGAGACAATCATCCTGGTGGTGGCAACAATAAAAGTGATGATATGGTTGTGTCTATTGATGCAGGTTCAGGTCCTTTCCAGGTAACAGCGCCCAATAACAGCGGTGTTTCCTGGGATGCCGGCACAATGCAGGCAGTGACCTGGGATGTAGCTAATTCTACCTCTGCACCGGTAAATTGTGCAAGTGTAAATATTTTATTATCACTTGATGGTGGCATGACCTTCCCGATCGTGCTTGCAGCAAATACACCAAATGATGGCGTTGAAGACATAATGGTTCCCAATTTTGATGTAACTACAGCGCGTATTAAAGTGGCTTCAGTAGGAAATATCTTTTTTGATATCAATAATAAAGACTTCACTATAAAAGGTACTTTACCTGTGACATGGTTATCATTTACCGCTGAGAAATCCGGTGCGAATACAGTGTTACTCAACTGGTCAACAGCCAATGAATTGAACAACGATCATTTTGAAGTAGAGAGAAGTAATGACGGAAGCAATTTCGCAATGATCACCAATATCAAAGCAGGTTCAAATCCAAACCAGGTACAGCAATATGCGTATACAGATAAATCTGCTCAGCAAGGTGATAATTATTATCGTGTAAAACAAGTGGATCTTGATGGACGTTTTACCTACACTGATATTAAAAAAGTAACATTGGATGGCGCAAGCACATTCTTTAGTATCAGGCCAAACCCTGCAGTAGATAAAGCAATTTTAGTGTCAAACACCAGGTTGAATAATGTTCGTATCAGCATGGTAAGTACAACAGGAAAAATTGTATATACAACAACTCAAATATTGGTAAATGCAGGAGATGTATTAACGATACCTGTAAGCAATCTTGCAAAAGGAATTTATATGATTAAGATCACCAG
>JBAQJB010000337.1:0-5822 GCA_049289155.1 Chitinophagaceae bacterium | reverse complement strand
GCGTAAAAATAAACCGCAGCCAATGACTTTCTTTGAATTAGATACATTTTTTTATAAAATAAATAAAACCTGTTTATAAAAATGATTTCCTGAAATTTGCGCTTCTAATTTTTAATTTATGCCGCTGAAAAACAAGAGCGCAGCCCTTGGTTTTATTTTCATTACTTTATTACTGGATGTCATTGGCCTGGGGATCATCATTCCTGTTTTACCAAAACTCATCGTGGAATTAATTCATGGCGACCTGAGCCTGGCGGCTGAATATGGCGGCTGGCTTACGTTTGCGTATGCATTCATGCAGTTTTTATTCTCACCTGTTTTGGGAAACCTCAGTGATAAATATGGCCGAAGGCCGGTTTTATTATTCTCCTTATTTGGTTTTGGAATAGATTATTTATTCCTGGCATTTGCACCAACTATCGGCTGGTTATTTGTAGGCCGCGCTATTGCGGGAATTACCGGAGCGAGTTTCACAACTGCCACTGCATACATAGCAGATATTAGTACGCCGGAAAAAAGAGCGCAAAATTTTGGCCTGATCGGCGCTGCCTTCGGACTTGGATTTATTATCGGCCCTGTCCTTGGAGGTGTACTGGGGCAATATGGATCAAGGGTACCGTTTTATGCGGCAGCCATCTTAAGTTTACTGAACTGGCTATATGGATATTTTATTTTACCCGAATCATTGTCAAAAGAAAATCGCCGTGCTTTTAAGTGGAGACGCGCGAATCCATTAGGTTCTCTGATGCAATTAAAAAAATATCCTGCTTTCGCCGGCCTGATCACTTCATTGATCCTGGTTTATTTATCTGCACATGCCGTACAAACTACATGGACTTATGTCAATATGGAAAAATTTAACTGGGATGAAAAAATGGTTGGTTATTCTTTGGGCTTTGTAGGGCTAATGATCGCCATAGTACAAGGCGGATTGATCCGGAAAATTTTACCAAAGATCGGGCCGCACCGGGGAGTGTATATAGGGTTGGTTTTATATAGTATTGGCTACCTTTTATTTGCTTTTGCTTCGCAGGGCTGGATGATGTTTGTATTTATTATTCCCTTTGCTTTTGGTGGCATTGCCGGGCCTTCCATCCAGGGAATAATTTCCAATGAAGTACCTGCGAATGAACAGGGTGAATTACAAGGGGCATTAACGAGCATGATGAGTGCTACGGCAATTGTGGGCCCTTTGTTGATGACCGGCTTATTTGCTTATTTTACAAAACCCGGGGCACCAATTAATTTTCCCGGGGCACCCTTTTTAATGGGTGCAATTTTTACAATTGTCAGCGCCATTTTTGCTTATAAAAATTTAAAAGCAAAAGCGCGTTTACATTCCTGAATTATTTTTTGGCGGGTTGGTTTGCCAGCATATCTGAAGCGACGCTTTCAGGATCTGGATGCTGTGTACCGCGGTGACAGGTAGCGCAGGTTACTATGCTTATCGTATCAGTACGTGAGGAACTGTCAAAATTGAAATACTTCGCATTAATATCCATTGTCATCCGAAGCATATGACGCGCTATTTGTTTTTCGGGCTTATCGTCACTGGCGAAATCCATTTTTTGGGCTGCTTCATTGCGCACATGGCAAAAGCTGCACTTCACATTCAGCGCGGCTTTGAAGCCATCCATGATCATATCAAGACTATCATCACTGATGTCTTTGGGTAATACCTGCAAATTTTTATGGTCTCCAAAATTCGTTTTGGTTTCAGTCGTTGTAAAAGCGGAAGCAATACAGGTAAATGTGGTAATTAAAAAAATAATTACAAGCATTTTATTTTTATGAAAAAAGTACATAGTTTAAAAATTTGGAACGAATATAAAAACAAATCAAACTCAAAATTATTTTTTTCAGTTATTTTTTATGACCGGTTCTTTGCCTGCCACTTTACTTCATCCATAGTTTCCGCTTGCAGCATCGTATCTTCAAAGCGCATGCATTCACTTTCTGTTTTTCCTTCGCGCAGGCAATTCATTACATGGCTGATCTCGTAGTGTAACCCAAAACCTCGTTCAAATTTCACGGGCATAATTTCTTTTTGTAAAATTCCAGCGGTACTGTATTCGAAAAACTCCAGTGGTGCATGAAAGCGGTGCGGTAATTTGATGAATCCCTTTGTTCCACTTATGAAAGATTCAACGGGCAAATTTGAAAGATAAGTAGAAATGTTTTGTGCAACGGCGCCATTTTTATAAGAAAAAGTCATGGCGCATTGGGTATCAACACCAGGCTCAGCCATAGTCATAGCGGATTGAATGTAATCCGGTTTTCCCAATACCTGCAATGCCATAAAAATTGTATAGATACCTATATCCAGTAAGCTTCCGGCGCCTAATTCCTTTTTCCATAAGCGTTGCGGTGCATCCACCGCAGGAATATAACCAAAGGAATTGATCATGGTTTTTACATCCCCGATCATTCCGGATTGGATCATCTCCTGCGTTTTTATGAAATGCGGGAGAAACCTGGTCCATAACGCTTCCATGAGAAATAATTTTTTAGCCCGCGCTAAATCAATCATTTCCCTGGCCTGTGCAGCATTTTCGGCGAAAGCTTTTTCACACAATACAGCTTTTCCATAATGCAGGCATAGCAATGTATTTTGATAATGAAAATTATGTGTAGTCGCAATATATACGATATCAATTTCTTCATTCTTCAACATTTCTTCATAATCATGATATACAAATTTGGGAGAAAATTTTGTCGAAAAATCCAATGCGTTTTCTTTGTTATGCGAAGCGATCGCGTACAATTCTGCGCCATCTACGAATGCAAGATCAGCAGCAAATTTTCGGGCGATTCTCCCGCAACCCATAATGCCCCACCGGATTGAATTGTTATGCATAAAAAAATTGGAAATTTACTTTATAGGATTAAGTAGAACGAGCACATAATAAAGTTGAATTTGAGTTTTTGCTTCGGCCTCAGAAAAAAAGCGTTAAGAAAATTTGAATGAATGCCGTTAAGAAATGAAATTAATGTTCCCAAGGCTTGGCATTGCACGTTGCTTGTAAGTCGCACTACATCTGGGATTTGTTCTATAGATTGAGCTAATTTCATTTTAGGCAGGCATTTAAATTTTTAGCTTTTTTTATGTAGCCTTGACTTTTTTGGTTACTTTTTTGTGTCAAGACAAAAAAGTAAATGAAAGGTAAGCAAATACAAACAATGGCTGCGCTTAAAATACCTAACCCTATTACTTTAACTACAGTTTTAAATTTGTGGGTTTTTAAGAATTGCATCAGCAAGCCTGCCATCTCTTTTATACACATCATTGCGAAAATTTAAAACACCATTTTCCGTCACCCAGGAAGTGAAGTACGCAATGAAAACCGGCTCTGTATTTTTTAAAGTCACATACTTTTCCCTGCCTGCATGCATCGCATTATATATGGAAGTTGTATTCCAGGCCGAATCATTTCTTAATAAGTAGTCCGCCATTTTTTCGGGTTCAGCAAGCCTGATACAACCATGGCTAAAGGCTCGGGATGATTCACCGAAAAGTGATTTTGCCGGCGTATCATGCAGGTAAATGTCAAAGCTGTTGGGAAATAAAAATTTCACCAGGCCCAATGAATTATTTGGCCCGGGTTTCTGGCGCACATTACCCCCATTCCATTCCATATTATGCCGGGCGAGGTAATTACTATTTGCCCGTATGCCCGGCAGCACTTCATTGCGCATAATACCTGGTGGTATATTCCAATAGGGACTGAATACAACATATTTTATTTCTCCATTAAATATAACGGTCTTATGCGCCGGCTGGCCTACCACCACATCCATATTCCAGATGAGTTTATTATTTTCATACACATGCAATTTGTATTCAGGAATATTTACGACAATATAATTTGATTGAAGATTTACCGGCACCCACCTACTTCGTTCCATATTGACAATGATCTGTTCAATTCTTTTTTCAACAGGCACATTCATTTCACGAAAAACCGCAGGGCCTGCAGCGCCATCAGTTGATAAACCCATTCGTTCCTGGAAATGTACAAGCCCTTTAAATAATGCAGAATCAAACACTGCGCTGTTATTATTTTCCTGCATATCGCCCGTAATCAAAAAATATTTTCGCATTTCTGTTATGGAAGAAGATGAATCACCAAATTTTAAAACTTTTTTATCCGGTTCTATAATTGGCCAGCCGCCTTTTGACTGGATGTCTTTATACGTTTTTAAAAAATTGCGCAGCTTTGTATATTGTACATAAACGGGCGCATCATTTAAAACATCTTTTCCTGAAACTAACGAATCCAGTAATTCATTGTAAGAAACTTTTTTCCTGGGAAGCAGCCAATCCATGGATACTGATTGTTTTTCGTCAATGCCCTGCCAAACATTTTTTGCATAAATAAAATATTGTGCCGTGAGCATAAAATCAGTGAAGGGAGATGGATTGTTCAGGCTGTCGCGGCCATTATTTTTCATGAGTGAAATGAATTCATTTTTATAAGGAAATGAATCCTGCAAACCTTCCTCGCTGATATTTTGAATGCGGTTAAATAAATTCACTGCCGGTTCTGTTAATCCACTTTTATCATACCAGGCGAGTGCATATTTTCTTTTAAAATAAAAAGAGTCAAGGTCTTTTTTTAATGGTTTCAGTCCGGGGTATGCAACTAAGAACGCAGGTAATTTACTACTGTCAAAAAACACATCGAGTTTGCTATTGAAACTTCCCTGTATAGTTATATCTTTTGGAGAAGCCGGTGGAATGGTGTCTTTATTATTTTTATTGGAAGCACTGCTGTTACAGGAAGAAATGATTACAATCAGCAGGGCATTCAGAAAAATTACTACAAAACATTTTTTCATATTAGGTTACTTTCAATTTCTGCTAAAAATAAGATTTATTATTTATACTTATTTCGCACGCAATATTCTAAATAATTTACAAAAAAAAGGCCGGCAAATTTCGCCGGCCATTGTATAAAAAAAGATATACTAATTAAAATACATTGTATCCAAAACTGATGTAGTATAAACCACCTACATACGGATTGCCAAATGCATTTCTATAGTATTTATTGAGCAAATTGGTCGCGCCTAATTTGATTTGGTTTTTAGAAGTGCCAATGTTCAGTTTATAACTAACTTGTGCATCTAATGTACCAAATGAAGGGATTTCTCCTGTACCAAAAGTACCTTCCCAGTTTACTTTATCCTGCCATTTGTAAATTACGTTGAAGCCAACTCCTTTATATGCATCATCATTGGAAAGGCCAAGGTTGAAGCGGGTTTTAGGCGTATTGAAAAATGCTACACCATTATCCGGAACACCGCTGATATTATCGCCATAAACATTACCCATAACACGATAACCTTTCAATCCGATTTTGTACTCGAGGCTCAGTCCCCAGCCATTTGTTTTTACTGGTGACTTACTATTTGTAACAAATGAAAAATTTTGCGTGGTGAAAGGGCTGCTTAATAATGGAATAGATTGTGCAGGATCAGAAGTATCACCGCGGGCTACTGCGGATCTTAAAATAAAATTGTTGTATTTGCTGAAATAATAATAAGCATCTATCAATAATTTTTTACCAATAATTCCGCGGTATCCAACTTCATAGGATTCCATTTTCTCAGGTTGTACCTGCACGAAATCTGATTTTACCAATAAGCCGGGGTTCGGTACGCCTGCAGCTACAGAATTCCTGAAAGCAACTACGCTTTCAGCCGTGTAAACCGGGTTGTTTGCAAAATTATAAAAGGTAGCAAATTGAGGTAAGCCGCCAATTAAAATTGTTCCAGGTGTTTGCAGGTTGATATACTGATCCTGGTTGGAAGGAAAACGG
>JBAQJB010000336.1:0-5811 GCA_049289155.1 Chitinophagaceae bacterium | reverse complement strand
GGCGGAAGCCTTATCTGCAGGGTATCTCAGCGGAGCAGCGATTGATGTATTCCCGGAAGAACCGGAAAAAAACGGGGATGATTTTATCAACCCGTTACAGGGAATGCCACAGGTAATTTTAACGCCGCATATTGGTGGTTCTACCCAGGAAGCGCAAAAAAATATTGGGGAAGATGTGAGTATAAAATTATTCAACTACCTCGAAAAAGGAATTTCTTATGGCTCACAAACTATACCTGCATTAAGCCTTCCACCTATGGAAGGGGCGCACCGGATTTTGCATATACATGAAAATATTCCGGGGGTGTTAAGCGCGATCAATACACAAATGGCCGCACATACAATTAATATTCTCGGGCAGTATTTAAAAACGAATGAAAATATTGGATATGTAGTGCTGGATGTGAATAAACATCTTTCAAAAAAAGCCATGGAATTATTAAAAAATATTAAAGGCACGATCAAAGTAAGGATACTTTATTAGCTCTGTTATTCTACAGGCAATTTTTTAATTTTAGCCCTGTTTGATTTTAGTAAAGAAAAAACCGCGGTGTCTAAATATTTTCCATTGAAATAATAATTCTCCCTGTAAAAACCTTCCTGTTGAAATCCCTGTTTTTCCAAAACCCTTCGTGAAGCAAGATTATGCGGGTTAATATTTGCTTCAATGGTATGCAGTTTCATTTTTTGAAAACCATAATTAATTACCGTATTCATGGCTTCACTTACATAGCCTTTATTCCAGTATTCCGGTTTAAGCATATAACCGATCTCGGCACGGTGATGATCTTTTACGATCCTCCAGAAGCCAATGGTACCAATGATAGCAGCGGATCCTGGTAAAGAAATTCCCCACATAACGGCAGCGTGATTTTGCATTTGAAAATCCATGTTTTGGATCATATCCTGTGCCACCTGCACGGAAGCGATTTTATCTTTATCAATAAATTTCATGGTTTCTTCTCCCGTTCGCAATTCAAATAATTGTGGTGCATCGGTGAGTATCAGTTTACGTAAAATGAGGCGCTCACTTTCAAGTATGGGAAATGGATTGAAGTTTAAATTCAGCATGCGTTAGGGGGTTGAAAAAAAACATAATATTAAAACAAATTTATGAACCGACCAACTCCACCTTCACATCGATGTCTGGTGAATTTACCAGGAAGTCCGTCAATGCTTCATTCATGGTGATGCCATGGTTTAAGGTACAGACAGAGACTTCGAGGTTATCAGATTCTTCATACACCCGGAATCGAATTGAACTGTTGCCGGGATTTTTTTTCAGGTTTGTTTCCATAAAATTCACGAGGTCTTTCGTTACGGCCTGTGCAGGCATGGATATTTCAAGCTTTTTTGTAAGAGCAGTTTTGGTAGTTTCCAGTAACCTGATCTCTGAAACTTTAAATTCATATTGTTCCTGGTTATACCGTTGCTTGAAATAGCCTGAAACCAAAATGCATTTTCCTTTCTCCAGGTAATTTTGAAAACGTACATAATCATCACTCCAGAGCATGAGCTCTGTTTGATCATGAAAATCTTCGATATTCATGGAGCCAAAATTTCTACCAGTTCGTGTAACCCTGTGCTGTGCCCCGGTTACAAGGCCTGCTATGCGAAAAATTTTATTGCCGGCAGATGACGCTAAGGTAGTGGAAGATGCGATCTCATTGAATTCAGTAAGGGGCGTGATCTGGTAATACTGCAATTCAAATTTATAATGATCCAATGGATGTCCACTCATAAACATGCCCGTAACATCTTTTTCAAAATCCAATAATTCTGTCAATGACCAGGGCGGGCATTGCGGAAGGCGCGGCGCCGGAATATCCAGTAATATTTCATCGCCAAATAATGAATTGCCTGTTTGCGTAATATTATTTTGATACTGGTTTCCAAAATGAATAATTTTTTCCATGCCGTTTTTATTATCATTGGGTGGCGTATAAAAATATTGTGCGCGGTGAATTTCAGGGAAACAATCAAAGGCACCGGCATACACGAGGCTTTCCAAAGATTTTTTATTGACTGCCCGTTGATTGATCCGCTTGATAAATTCAAAAATATCTTTATAAGGACCATTGGCATTTCTTTCAGCAACAATTCCTTCAATAGCCGCGTCACCCACACCTTTCAGGCCACCCAGCCCAAAACGGATCTCGCCTTTTTTATTGGGTGAAAAGCCTTTAATGGATTCATTGATATCCGGGCCAAGAACATTTAATCCCATCCTTTTACATTCTTCCATGAAGCCCGTGATCTTTTCAATGCTGCCTGCATGATTCAGTACAGCCGACATATATTCATGCGGATAATGCGCTTTTAACCAGGCTGTTTGATACGCAACAACGGCGTAACAGGTAGAGTGTGATTTATTAAAAGCATATTCTGCAAATGCTTCCCAGTCCGTCCATATTTTTTCTAGAATATTTTTAGGATGCAATAATTTTTCACCGCCTTCCATAAAATAACTTTTCAAAGCATCCAGGGTTTTGCGGTCTTTTTTTCCCATGGCTTTGCGCAATTTATCGGCCTGCCCTTTTGTAAAGCCGGCCAGCTGCTGGCTCAGGATCATAACCTGCTCCTGGTAAACGGTGATACCATATGTATCTTCAAGTACTTCCTGCATCACAGGCAGGTCGTAAGATACAGGCTCCAGGCCATTTTTCCTGGCGATGAATTTTGGAATATATGCCAATGGCCCCGGGCGGAATAATGCATTCATCGCGATGAGGTGTGAAAATTTATCAGGTTTTAATTCGCGTAAATATTTTACCATACCGCGGCTTTCAAACTGGAAGATGCCATTGGTCTCACCCCGTTGAAAAATTTCAAAAGTCTTTGCATCATCCAATGGCAATTCATCGAGATCTATTTCTTTTCCATTAAAATTTTGTCTGATGAGTTCCAGTGCTGTTTTTAAAATGGACAACGTTTTTAAACCAAGAAAATCCATTTTTAAAACACCTGCTTCTTCAATCGTACTTCCTTCAATTTGCGTGATCCATAAACTGGAATCTTTGGAGGTAGCCACGGGAATCATTTCCGTAAGATCGCGCGGCGCAATGATGATGCCCGCTGCATGCAAACCTGTATTGCGCACAGAGCCTTCCAGTCTTTCAGCTTCTTTTAAAACTGCGGCACGCAAGTCAGTGCCTGCATAAATCTGCCGCAACTTTTTGATGGCTTCAATTTCTTCCGGTGAAAAATTTTCTTTTGACTGCAATGATTTTTCTCCTTCTTTTTCTTCCTTTGTTGTCAATGGCGCTTTTAGTACACGGCCTAAATTTGTACCTGGTTTTTCAGGAACTAATTTTGCCAATGCATTGCTTTCAGAAAGCGGAAGATCCATTACACGCGCCACATCTTTGATACTCATCTTCGCGGCCATCGTGCCATAAGTTATGATTTGTGCGACCTGGCTTTTGCCATATTTTTCCACCACGTAATCAATTACTTTTTGTCTGCCCACATCATCAAAATCTGTATCTATATCCGGCATGCTCATGCGGTCCGGGTTGAGGAAACGTTCGAATAATAACTGGTATTTTATTGGATCAATATTGGTGATGCCAATGCAAAATGCAACTACACTGCCCGCTGCAGATCCACGCCCCGGCCCAATGAAAACGCCCATATCACGGCCTGCCCGTATAAAATCAGAAACGATCAAAAAGTAGCCGGAAAAACCCATTGTTTTTATGGTGAATAATTCTGATTCAATTCTTTCACTCACTTCTGTCGTCAATTCTCCATATCTCTTTTTTGCGCCCTCATAAGTTAGGTGTTTCAGGTATTCCCATTGCGCCAGGCTTTTATCGCCCGCATGTGAAAATTCCTTTGGAACGGGAAATTCAGGTAAGGAAATATCCGCCATTAAATTCAATGGTTCTATCTTACTTGCCACTAGTGACGTGTTATCCAAAGCCTCCGGAATATCCGCAAAGAGTTTATGCATTTCTTCCTGCGACTTAAAATAAAACTGGTTGTTGGGAAATTTAAACCGCCTGTTTTTCACCTGCTGTTCATCATTTACAAAATCATCTAAACCAGGCGTGGATTGCTTTTCGCCTGTATTCAAACAAAGTAAAATATCATGTGCATTAGAGTCTTCTTCATTGGTATAATGACTGTCATTCGTAGCGATCACCGGCACATTGTATTTTTTTGCAAAACGTACCAGTGTTTCATTGATTATATCCTGTTCTTTTATTTGATGCCTTTGCAACTCAATAAAATAATCATCGCCAAATAAATCGTGCCACCATTTAAATTCTTTTTCTGCAGCTTCTTCCCCAGTTTTTAAAATAGCCTGTGGCACATGTGCGCCAATGCAACAGGTAGTGGCAATAAGGCCTTCATGGTATTGTACAATTAATTCCTTATCAATGCGCGGGTATTTACTGTACATACCTTCAATAAAACCAAGAGATGTAAGTTTAATAAGATTCTGATAGCCTGTTTTATTTTTGGCTAATAAAACCTGGTGAAAGCGCTGGTCTTTTTGTTCTTTGGTAAAATTTTTCTTATGCCTGTCTTCTACCACATAAAATTCACAACCTGTAATTGGTTTGATTACAGGTTCCAGTTTGTTCGTGCCATCTTCATTTTTTCCAACAATCTTTGTTTTCTTCCAGGCCTGTTTTACAAATTCAAAAACGCCAAACATATTGCCGTGATCTGTAATGGCGATAGCTTCCATATCATCTTTGGAGGCTTTTGCATAAAGGCTTTCAATAGAGGCCGCGCCATCTAAAAGAGAGTATTGTGTGTGAACATGTAAATGTGAAAAACGTGGCATAAAGTATTTGAAAAAATAAAAAAGTAAACAATAAAAATTATAGAAGAGGTAACAAATTTCGTAAAATTATTTTGTATTCTTGCCTGCATTTATCCACGATATAAATACATTGTTGTTAAAAATATTTACACTCGTATATTGTTTAATTTAATTTGAGCGTTTATATTGCACCGGTTGTATGAAAAAAAAATTAGCCATACTCATTTCTATTCCTGCTTTTGCATTTTTCACGGGGTGCAAATCATTTCAAAGCCTGGGCTCTAAAAATTCCAACGTTCAATCCCGGCAAAATAATAAACAGCCTGTTTTTTTAGATGATATTAATGTACAACCTGAAACCAAACGGGGCACTATCACCATGGCTTCCGAAAAATCGCGGAAGAGCACTATTGTGCAAATGAATCAGAAAGGTGGTGACCTTTCGCTCGCAAATAACCTGCAAATGAAATATGCTTCTATGTTAAATGTAGATGCATCCAAACTTCCATCGCTTGCTTTATTGCGTGAAGTGGATATTTGGTGGGGTACAAAATATTGTATGGGTGGCATGTCGGAAACCTGCATTGATTGCAGTGCACTTACGCAAACTATTATTGAAGATGTATATGGAGTAGATATTCCAAGAACTGCACAGGCGCAATATGATAATTGTAAGATCGTTATGGGAGAGGATACTTTGCAGGAAGGCGACCTTGTATTTTTTCATACAACCCGAAGAGGAATTTCGCATGTTGGATTATATTTATCCAACAATAAATTTGTGCATGCCTCCACCAGTAATGGAGTGATGATCAGTGATCTTAATGATACGTATTGGAAAGACCGCTATCGCGGTGCCGGCCGTTTTATTTCTAATTAATTTTATTAAATAAGTTATTTAATCCCTGGCCGTTTTTATATTGGCTTTGCTTTCATTTACTTTTTTGTCTTGACACAAAAAAGTAACCAAAAAAGTCAAGGCTACATAAAAAAAGCTCCCTATGTCATTTCATTTATAGGGACAGGTAAAAATT
>JBAQJB010000335.1:0-3616 GCA_049289155.1 Chitinophagaceae bacterium | reverse complement strand
CCCTTACAATCTGCAGGTTTACTGGTCAAAGGACTTGAATATATCAAAGCCATTGATGCCACAATCATACAGGTGCCGGTTGATAAAAGTATAGCAACATCCGGGCTCATGCATGAAGGAGTTATTTCCACGCGGCTTGGCCTTCCCGGGATCCCCGCTATGGCAGAAAAATTGATTATTGAAAGGGATTTGGAATTGCTGGCTTATACTGGTTCGAAATTGCATATAACCGGCGTCAGCACGGCTGCTTCAGTAGCGCTTATAAAAAAAGCAAAAAAAGCCGGGCTCCATGTTTCCTGTTCGGTTACGCCTTATCATTTATTTTTTTGCGACGAGGATTTAATGGAGTACGATACCAACCTGAAAGTATCTCCACCCCTGCGTAGCCGCGCAGATATGATGGCTTTGCGTAAAGCTGTTTTAAATGGCGATGTAGACTGCATTGCTTCACATCATCAGCCACATGACTGGGACGAAAAAACAATGGAATTTGAATATGCTAAATTTGGTATGATCGGTTTACAAACCTGCTTTGCAGCCATCAATACAATTTTGCCCACACTTTCTGATGACGAGCTCATCGGACTTTTTTCAACCAATGCCAGGAAAATATTTAACTTACCTTCGGCCCGCATAGAAGCAGGATTGCCCGCGGAATTTTCGCTGTATTCAAGAAAAGGGCAATTTGTTTTCGAAGAAAATATAAATTTTAGCCGCTCCTGTAATTCTCCTTTTTTTGGGAAAAAACTGGTAGGTATCATAAAAGGGATTTATGCTAAAAACAGCCTGGTAACTTTTTAAACATCAAAACACATGGAAAAGAAAATAACTACACCCATTGTAAAAGGGATTTTACTTACACTAATAATGATTATTTATGGATTGATCATTTACTTTATGGGTGAAGCCATGAACTCATCATTAAGTTCTATTCAGTATGCAATTCTTTTTGTTGGTGTTTTATGGAGTTGCATTAGTTTTTCCAAACAAATGAATGCGAATGTAACTTTCGGAAATGTTTTCGCGCATGGATTTAAAACTGCCATGGTTGTAACAGCACTATTTTCAGTGTACTCATTGTTATCTATATTATTTATTTTCCCTGATATGGTGGATAAAGGACTCCAAATTGCCAGGCAGAAAATGCAGGAACAGGGAAATTTATCTGATGAACAAATTCAAAGCGGTTTGGATATTGCAAAGCGGTTTTTTGTTCCGTTTGCAGTAGGTGGGATTCTTATTATGTTTGCAATTGTTGGTGCCATATCATCTCTTTTGGGTGCAGCCTTTGCAAAAAAACAACCACAGGATCCTTTTGGCCAACAAATTCAAATGTAATTTTTACGGATGGACATTTCATTGATTATCCCTTTACTGAATGAAGAAGAATCCTTGCCGGAACTTTGTAATTGGATCATTCGCGTGATGGAAGAAAATCATTTTTCCTACGAAATTATTTTTATTGATGATGGAAGTACGGATGATAGCTGGGATGTAATCAATACACTTTCCGCAAATAATGACCACATCAAAGCCATCCGCTTCCAACGCAATTACGGCAAATCTGCAGCACTGAATGAAGGCTTCAAAGCCGCACAGGGAGAGGTTATTATCACAATGGACGCAGACATGCAGGATTCCCCGGATGAAATTCCCGGCCTCCGTAAAATGATTATTGAAGAAAATTTTGACCTTGTGAGCGGCTGGAAAAAAAAGCGCTACGATAATAAGCTGACTAAGAATTTACCATCAAAAGTATTCAATGCCGCGGCACGCAGAAGTTCCGGTATAAAACTGCATGATTTTAATTGCGGCCTGAAAGCTTATAAGAAAAAAGTGGTGAAAAGTATTGAGGTGTATGGAGAAATGCATCGCTATATTCCTGTGTTGGCGAAATGGGCAGGCTTTCGGAAAATAGGTGAAAAAGTAGTGGAACACAGGCCCAGGAAATATGGCGTTACCAAATTTGGCTGGGAGCGTTTTATCAATGGCTTTCTCGATCTTTCCACAATTACTTTCGTTAGTAAATTTGGTAAAAGGCCCATGCATTTTTTCGGGTTGTATGGTATGCTTTGCTTTATTGTTGGCTTTATCAGCAGCATTTATTTAATAGTGGGCAAATTTGCAAATCCAAATTTTGCATTAACTAACAGGCCCGCATTTTATATCGGTCTTACCGCTATGATCCTTGGCCTGCAATTATTCCTCGCGGGATTTTTGGCGGAATTAATTTCCCGCAGTTCAGCAGACAAAAATTCTTACCTCATAGAAAAAAAGATAGGCCTGGATTAACCGGTTCATTTATTTTTATATCTAACGCGATCTTAATTCATGTTGAAAATAATTATCATAGGCCCTGCACATCCGCTGCGCGGTGGCCTTGCATCTTTTGATGAACGACTGGCAAGGGCATTTCAACAGGCAGGTCATGACGCGTCTATTTATACTTTTTCATTGCAATATCCCGGTTTTCTTTTTCCCGGCACCACACAATTTTCTGAAGAACCCGCGCCAAAAGATTTGAATATACAAGTCAGAATAAATTCGATCAATCCGCTTAACTGGATCAGCGTTGGCAATGAATTAAAAAAAATAAAGCCCGATATCATTGTCGTGCGTTACTGGCTTCCTTTCATGGGGCCCGCGCTGGGAACCATTCTCCGTCGTGTGAAAAAAAATAAACACACAAAGGTCATTGCTATTACAGACAATATTATCCCGCATGAAAAAAGGCCGGGCGATCATTCCTTTACAAAATATTTTTTAAAACCGGTGGATGCCTGCATTACCATGAGTGAAAAAGTGTTGCAGGATTTACGTTTATTCACGAACATGCCGGCGCGTTTCGTGGTGCATCCTTTGTATGATAATTTCGGCGGCATCATTTCAAAAAAAACTGCCAGGGATTTTTTGAAAATTTCTCCGGATGATCAAATCATTTTATTTTTTGGTTTCATCCGGAATTATAAAGGCCTCGATATATTATTGAATGCCATGAAAATTTTACAGGGAAATGAAAATACAAAACATATTAAACTCCTGGTTGCCGGCGAATTTTATGAAGAGGAAAAACCCTATAAGGAACTCATTGCTTCATTAGGAATTGCTGACCAACTTATTTTAAAAACTAATTTCATTGCAGACAGTGAAGTGAAATATTATTTATGTGCAACGGATTTCGTGGTGCAACCTTACCGCAATGCCACACAAAGTGGTGTAACGCCCCTCGCCTATCATTTTGAAAAACCTATGCTTGTTACCAACGTAGGTGGTTTGCCGGATATGGTTCCGGATTATAAAAGCGGGCTTGTTGCTGAACCCAATGCAGCGTCTGTCGCTGAAAAAATAGAAGAACTATTTTCATTAGGCGAAAACTTTTTTTTGCCGCACCTTCGTGAAGAAAAAAAGAAATATAGCTGGGAAATACTGGTAAATACAATCATTGATTTAGCAAAGTAATTTTTTGGTTACCGGCAGATGTGCATATATTATGCATCGTTGCGTCGCACTCTTGTACTGTAAAAAATAGGGCAGCTAAAAATTATTGTACATACGAATCATGAAAAATATTTTATAAAAAGTTTTTAAAAAATGATTTACAGAAGCAGGGCACCTT
>JBAQJB010000334.1:0-3114 GCA_049289155.1 Chitinophagaceae bacterium | reverse complement strand
TAAAAGGATGTTGAATAATTGCCATTGTTTTTCTATACCAATATCCTGCATCGTTACATCGGGCCGCACTTTTGCATAGGAACTAATGATTTGCCGCGGGTCACGTATAAAAATAATATTAGAAACTTCACTTAAAAAATCTTCATTCAATTCAAACAAGTGATGTGTCATTTGTTTGAAAAATGAAACCGGTTTGTCGTAGTCTTTTAAAATAATATCATGCACTACTTTTTCTCCATCATTTTCCTGTGCCGCTAAGATCTCCTTTTTGCCCGGGTGATCAATGCCTGTTTTTACTAAATAATGTGCATACAAAGGTTCATCAAAAACAATGGTATCGGGGCGGCTGGCAAAGGAATACATCATGGCTGTTGATATATTGCGCGGGCTGCTCCAAAGGCAGATTTTTTTTGTAGCCATTTTCCCGGTATTGCTAATTAATTAAAAAGCCCATTTTTTCTTTTAAGGATCCCGGCAAATCAGGGATCTTCCGGCTTTCCATCAAAAAACTGGTAAGCTGTGCAAGCTCTTTAAAAATATAATGTTTATCGAGCGCAGATTTTAAATAATTTTTTCCCGTGCTGCCACCGGTACCAATACGTGTACCGATCATGCGGTGCACCATATTCATATGACGGTATCGCCAGGTGCTCATCTCTTCATCTATTTCTAATAAATTATTCAATAATTCAAAAGGTAAATGAAGAATTGGATAGCCACGGTACAACATGATGAATAATGCCGCGCGGCTTGCTTTTGCGGACAATTGCCTTTTCGGATCTTCCTTAAAAAAGACACTGTCAAAATAAGCCAGGTTATGCCGTTCCACTTCTGCAAGACTATTCTTATAAGCTTCCCGGTATTTTTCCCAAAATGGATGTTGCGTATCATCATGCATATCGAAATCAGCATTTAATTCTTTCCAGCCTTCCACCGCATTAAAAAAAGGAATGCGCTCGAGCCATTCATTTACCAGGAATAAAAGTGACTGCTCACTTTCGGCTTCTTTAATAATTCTGATTTCTCTTTCCTGCAATTGAGAAGTATAATATTCCTGCCCAAACCTGTCTTCATAACGCAGTCCCAGCTTAGCTTCCAGCGTTTTAAACTGCCAGCTTTGGAACCCGGATGCGGGCCGCAACAGGTCCCTGAAGTCGAGGAAATCCATGGGCGTCATGGTTTCCATTATATCGATCTGGTGGATCAATACTTTTAAAATTGTGATTACCCTGTTCAGGCGGTGAACGACTGTTTGAAGATCAGGCGTATTATCATTAATAGATGGCTGCATCAACACTTTTTTTGCAGAATCCACTTCATATAAAACTTCTTTGAACCACAATTCATATGCCTGGTGAATAATTATAAACAGCATTTCATCATGCGCTGGCATTTCACCTTCCTTACTACTCTCCGGGTACTGAGCGCCAAGAATTTTATCTAACTGTAAATAATCTCCATAATAAACCGGTGTTCTTTCCATATTATGCTGGTATTTTATTTTGTATAAAAATGAGTTTCAAAATTAATCCATTTTATCCACTCATCAAAAGTTGGTAGTCGGTTTAAAAAAACGGTTATTTGCAATGCAATCACATTTACATTATGACATTAAAGTATAAACGCATTTTATTAAAACTCTCCGGTGAAGCACTTATGGGAAAACATGAGCATAGTTTTGATCCCTTCAATCCACAGATAATTGAACAATATGCAAATGATATTAAAGAAGTTGTTGCTGCAGGTGCTGAAGTGGCAATTGTGATTGGGGGTGGAAATATTTACCGGGGTTTAAATGCACATGAAAGTGGCATTGAGCGCGCGCATGGTGATTATATGGGTATGCTGGCAACTATGATCAATGGTATGGCAGTGCAAGCTATGCTCGAAAAAATTGGCGTGTATACTCGTTTGCAAAGTGCCATTAAAATGGAACAGATTGCGGAGCCTTATATCCGCCGCAAGGCAATGCGCCACCTGGAAAAAGGAAGAGTGGTGATATTCGGCGCGGGCACGGGCAATCCTTATTTCACAACGGATACAGCCGGTTCATTAAGAGCAGTGGAAATAAAAGCAGATGTAATTTTAAAGGGTACACGCGTTGATGGAATTTATACAGCAGATCCCGAAAAAGATAAAACAGCTACAAAGTTTGAAACCATTAGTTATGCGGAATGTATCAGTAAAAATCTGAAAGTCATGGATATGACCGCTTTTACTTTGTGCATGGAAAATAGTTTACCCATCATTGTTTTTGACATGAATAAAACGGGCAATTTATTAAAGATCGTACGAGGTGATACTATAGGTACATTGGTAACATAAATATCCTATTTTTTGAAACAGGCACCAACTCTCCACAACTCTTTTGGAAATTTTCCGAACTTCATTTATCTTTCAGAAAATTAACGCTTATGAACCTCATAAACAGGGCAAAGAATATGTTGCTCACACCCAAAACAGAGTGGCAGGTTGTTTCACTCGAACAACCGGTAAATAACGAAATAATTATGGGTTATTTAGTCCCCTTTGTACTACTTGGCGCTTTAGCTGCCTTCATTGGTTATGGATTAGTTGGCTTTAGTTTTTTGGGATTCAATACTGCCTGGGGAATTTATAATGCCATCCTTCGTATTATTCTTGGCATTGGAAGTGTGTTTGTAACAGCATTCGTTTTAGATGCACTGGCCCCATCATTTGGATCACAAAAAGATTTTGGACGTTCGTTGCAATTGGTTGTATATGCAAGTACGCCTTCTTTGGTGGCAGGATTATTTGCTTTCCTTCCTTTGCTTTCTATCCTGGTAGCGCTTGCCGGAGCAGTTTATACAATTTATTTATGGTACCTTGGTTTAGGTCCAATTAAGAATACACCAGAAGACAAAAAAGTAGTTTATCTATTGGTAACGTATGCAGTTTTACTTGTAGCTTATTTTATACTCAGTGCAATAGTAGGATTGATATTGCTGCCTATATTTGGACTTGGTGCAATGGCTGGCGGTTTTCACTTGTAAATCTTTGATCAATATTTTTATATGAACGTGGTTATTACCGGTGGTTCCAAAGGCCTGGGAAAAGCGATGGCAGAAAAATTTGCCGCCGCCGGTGATGATC
>JBAQJB010000333.1:0-1812 GCA_049289155.1 Chitinophagaceae bacterium | reverse complement strand
GACCAGTATTTGATCAGCGACCCGGTGATGGAACATCCGACTACGCTGAGTAGTTATCAACTGGAACGCGTACGTTTTGCAAAAGGTGCATTGGCGCCAAGGGGACAAATTTATTTTCCGCAGGATGAAACGAACATTACAAATGAGCAAATAAAAAAAGCAATTTTACAGGGCATTAAAAAAAATGCGCGCAGTATGTTGCAACCTATTGCACCAATCGCCGGCGTAAAAGGTATCCGCTTTACTGGCAATAAAATCAAAAAATGGCGGAAACAATTGGGGGATAAAAAAGCGGGATTATATCTTGCGCAACTGGTGCGCATGCAGGAAGAAATAGGCACTGGTGGCGGTGGTTTCAGGTATATTTATGCTGCATTTTTACAGGAAGCATTTGCGTATATTCCCAATGAAAAATTATTGGAAATCTCCACCTTATTTACACAAGCCGGTGATCTCTGGAGAGAAGCAGCAGTGCAGGCTTCAGGCATTTTTAAAAACAGGCTTGGCACACAGGAAGACTACAATAAAATGGGTGATTTTCTATTGGAAATTGCGGGCATTGAAAAAAAAGCGTTTATTGCTTTATCAAAATTAAAGTTGCAATAATGAACAAGCCCGCCATACATATTGAAGATGTTTTTTTTCAATACCCGGGGCAGGATAAGCCTTTTATGCAAAGTTTTAATTTAAATATTCAGCAAGGTGAAAGCTTTGGTTTATTTGGCCCGAATGGTTCAGGGAAAACTACCTTGATGATGTTGATGACAGGATTGCTTTCCCCGCAAAAAGGAGAAATACATTTGCTGGGAAATAACATTCGAAAAAATGATGCAGGTGTAAAAAAATTATTTGGCTTTGTGCCACAGGATTTTTCTTTTTACCAGGAATTAAGTCCGGCAGAAAACCTGCAATATTTTGGCGCTTTATCGGGGTTGAAAAAAAATGAGATCAAAGAAAAAACGAATTTCCTTCTGGGTATTCTTGGACTTAAAAAAGAAAAAAATACGCCGGTTAAGAAATTTTCGGGTGGCATGAAACGCAGGGTGAACCTGGCTATTGGTGTTATCCATAACCCTCAGATTTTATTTTTAGATGAGCCAACTGTTGGCGTTGATGTACAAACACGCACAGCGATCATAGATTATTTAAAAGAGCTGAATAAAAATGGAACTACATTGATCTATACTTCGCACCAGTTGGTAGAAGCGGAAGAATTATGTGATCATATTGCCCTGGTGGATGATGGGAAAATTATTGCGCATGATAGTCTCGAAACACTTTTGAGTCAATATGGACACGGTGCTTTGGAAGATTTATTTTTAAACTTAACCGGTAAAAAATACAGGGATTAATCATGTTCAAACTTTGGTCAACAATAATAAAAGATGTGCGGATCCTAACGCGGGATCGTGTTGGCCTTGTGTTCATGTTTGCCATGCCAGTATTACTTGTGATCATTGTTACGAGCATTCAAAACAGTACTTTTAGTTTGCTCAATAAGAATAAAATTTCAATGATCATTTGTAACCAGGATACTGGTAAGATCAGTAATGAATTTATTAAAGGCTTAGAAAAAGCAAACATGTTCCAGGCTATCATTGTTTCGAAAAATGAAAATGAAAAAAATATTTCCAATCGTTTGCACAATGATGAAGCGTTAATAGCGCTCATTATTCCGCCTCAATTCTCTGAGAAGATAAATGCGAAAGCACATGCCCTTTCCGGCAAAGCAATGAATGCATTTGGGTTAGAGACTGATTCGTTTAATACAATAAAAAAAGATAGCCTGCCAGTTAAATTAATGTATCAACC
>JBAQJB010000332.1:0-2176 GCA_049289155.1 Chitinophagaceae bacterium | reverse complement strand
AATTAAGACTGCTTAGTACAACTACAGCATCACTTAACATACAACCCTGTGTAATTTCATTAAAGGCCTGGTAATAAATAAAACATGGCCTGCGGAAATGTAAACGATATGGTGTACGTCCGCCATCGCTGATGAGGTAAAATCCAAGTTCTCCATTTGCACCTTCCACGCAATTATAAACTTCGCCGACAGGAATTTCCGTTTCACCCATTACAATTTTGAAATGCCAAATCAATGCTTCCATTTTTGTATATACATCCTGCTTGGGTGGCAAATAATATTCCGGTGCATCAGCATGATACACTTCTGCTTCAGCTCCTTTAAATTCCTGTACTTTTTTATATGCCTGTTCTATAATCGAAAGGCTTTGCCACATTTCCTGGTTACGTACTAAAAACCTGTCATAACAATCACCTGTTTTCCCGACAGGTATTTTGAAATCGAAATCTTCATAACTGCTATACGGTGTATGAACACGAACATCATAATCCACTCCGGCTGCACGCAGGTTCGGGCCTGTAAATCCATAATTCAATGCTCTGTCACCACTAATCGGACCGGCACCTATAGTACGTTCCATAAATATCCTGTTTCTTTGAAGCAGTGCTTCAAACTCTTTCAATACGCCCGGATATTCTTTCAGGAATTTTTCCAATTTTGTAAATGCGATGTTATTGAAATTTCTTTCAAAGCCGCCAATACGCCCAATATTTGTCGTGAGCCTTGAACCGCATATTTCTTCATAGATTTCATAAATGAGTTCGCGGTATTGCATCACATATAAGAAAACGGATAACGCGCCCGTATCAACACCAACAATAGAATTGCAAATCAGGTGATCAGAAATGCGTGCGAGTTCCATAATGATCACTCGCAAATAATCAACACGTTTAGGAATTTTTACCTTTAATAATTTTTCGCAGGTAATATGCCAGCCCATATTATTGATCGGTGATGAGCAATAGTTGAGCCTGTCTGTTAATGTAGTGATCTGGTACAAAGGTCTTCTCTCCGCAATCTTTTCAAAAGCCCTGTGAATATAACCAACAGTTTGTTCTGAAGAGATCACGCGCTCGCCATCCATTTCCAAAATATTTTGAAATACACCATGCGTGGCAGGGTGCGTTGGGCCCATGTTGAGCGTGGTCGTATTTTTTTCAATAGAACCTTCCGGTAATTTAATATTTGGAAAAATAAGATCAGACATCCTGTATATATTTATCTTCTATTTTAAAAAATTATAATACCGAACTTCCCCGGCCAAACATTTCATCATCCTTATCGATCCTGGTTTGATCTTCCATCGGGTATTCTTTCCGCATAGGAAAATAATCCATTTCATCCACGTTCTGAATTCTTTTAAGATTAGGATGGCCAACGAAATTGATTCCAAAAAAATCATAGGTTTCTCTTTCCATCCAGTTCGCACTTTGATATAATCCTGTTGCAGTAAAAATATCAGGATTGTCAATGGAAGTAAAAACTTTATACCTAATGCGCACATTATCCTGCAGGTTATGCAAATGATACACGACAGCCAGCTCACGGCCTTTTTGATCGGGAAAATGCACCGCGCAAATATCCGTGAGAAAACGAAAGCGCAATATTTCATCATCAAATAAAAACTGTAAGACTTTCAGATTTTTATCTTTCGGTGTTTCAAAATTGAGCATATCATAAGCATCGAGAAAAAAACTAATTTCTTCACCAAATTTTTCTAAAAGCCTTTCCTGGATATATTGATTTGTTATTTCCATATCTTGATCATCGATGTTTTAAAAACAAACCGTTTATAAAATATCATAACTATTTAATAAAGCTTTATAATGCGGGCTGTTTCTGCGTCTCAGGCTTTCATTGTGTACCAGTTCCTGGATTCGGATCACGCCGTCCAACACTGCTTCAGGCCGTGGCGGGCAACCCGGTATATACACATCCACCGGAATGATCTGGTCGATTCCCTGGAGTACAGAATAAGAATCAAAAATTCCACCCGATGAGGCGCAAGCTCCCATAGCCAGAACCCATCTTGGTTCTGCCATTTGCAAATAAACCTGCTTCACGATAGGCGCCATTTTTTTAGCAATGGTTCCCATTACCATGAGCAGGTCGCATTGCCTTGGCGTAAATCCCAAACGCTCTGAACCGAAACGTGCAAGGTCATAGTGCGAGCCCA
>JBAQJB010000331.1:0-2468 GCA_049289155.1 Chitinophagaceae bacterium | reverse complement strand
TCAATTTCATTTCTTAACGGCATTCATTCAAATTTTCTTAACGCTTTTTTTCTGAGGCCGAAGAAAAAACCCCAATTCAACTTTATAGTGCGCTCGTTCTACTTAATCCTATAATTATATTAAGTATATCAATATAACTAATTGATAATCAATCTATATTTTGATGTAAAATTTATTTGATATTTAAATTGGAATTTCCTGAAATTCAATATATTTTTGTAATCGTTGATTGAAAAGATACCGTAAAAGCTACAACAATAATACAGCTGTTTACCGGGCATATTTACTAATCCCAGATTTTATTTTTGAATTTTAAAATATAAACGTATGTATTCATTTGCATTATTGGAACCTGAATGTTATTACCTGATTCGTGAAAATGAAAATAAAAAAATTAGCCTGATCCAGGTAAAACTGATCACTGATCATTGTATGTATATCATGCATTATGGAAAGGCAATCACGTTACGCTGGCAAAAAAAAGAAGATCCTATCGCAGACATCATAGAATTACTGGATGATGAAGCCGCGAAACAATGGAAAGAAATCTATTATAGTGAAGATGCCTATTATGAAGAAGATGATGATTAAGTCTATTCTGTTTTATAGAAAAGTAATACTTTCACCATAAAAAAATGAGGCACTTTTTATTGAATAAAAAATATTCTATTTTCTGTTTCGTTTTTATATTTATTTCCAATCTGTCTTTTGCTCAAAATACAAATGATAAAGTATTTTGGAAAGAAACCTTTGATTCCCCACAATTACCAACTGGATGGACGATTCCACCCGTTGGAAACTGGGATCCGCAATGGATTATCACCAATCAGCCTTATCCCGGTTCATATAAATATCAGCAACAGGCACCACCGATAGCCTCTGATAGCAGGGGTTTCCACCTGCAGTTCCAGGCAGGATACTTTACAGACGAAGATGTAGACAATTGGATAAAAAAGAAAAATTACCCGGATGGCTTTATCATTTCACCATCCATTAACTGTACAGGAAAATCATCTGTCATTTTAAAATTTCAACAAACTTTCAGGTGGTGGGATTATGGTAAAAGCGACAGCGCAGGATTATATGTTGGCGTGAGTACAGATAAAATTAACTGGCAAAATTTTGATGTAAGAAACCAGGTGAAAAGCAGCACAGATATGTTTACACCTATGAATGAAGAACTCAATATTTCTGCATTGGCAGCAAATCAGCCGCAAGTTTATATTCGTTTTTACTGGAAAGGTTTAATGGGTTGGTATTGGATGATTGATGACATCAGTTTATCAGAAGGATTTTCAAAAGATGTTGCGTTCACAAACCTATTATCACAAACTGAAAAAGGAAATATTTTTTCCACAAAAGATTCATTGGTCATCGGCATAAAAAATACCGGTACTGAAAAAATAAATAAGGATGTGGAAGTAAAAGTGGCTATAGACAGCTTACATATTTTCACACAAAAAATAAAAACATCCGCGAAGAACCTGTTGCCCGGCGAAGAACGATTGCTAACTTTTAAAAATATTGATTTAAGCAAAATGCCCGCGCATCAACTGGATTTTTCAGTAATTATGCCCGGCGATGAAAACCAGGCAAATAATAATTTACATATTAATATCAATGCAGCAGAAACGCAGCTTGGAAAAATAGATTCTTTCACGGTAGAAAAGAATGAAGCATTTATACAATCCGGTGTATCCGCCTTAAAAGTAATTTTTTATACCCCCGAAATTTTCAGGATATGGCTGGCACCAAATGGTAAGTTTGAAGATCCTGCCGGTAATGATATTGTCACTTATGAACCCGGAAACCCGCCTGAGGTAAGTGTTTCAGAGAATGATTTGTACTACAGTATGAAAACACCAAAATGCGTTTTACGCATTTACAAAAACCCGGTTCGTTTTGCGTTATATGACTTGTCCAACCAGCATAAAATTTTTGAAGAAAATTCACCACTAACTTTCGGTGATGAAACCGTGCAAACCATGCTGCGTGATCCATCGGAATATTTTTATGGCGGCGGTATGCAAAATGGTTATTTCTCTCATCGTGGAAAAACGATTTTAATTGAAAAAGGCGGTGGATGGGATGATGGTGGCAGATCCAATCCTGCCCCTTTTTACATGAGCACAAATGGTTATGGTGTTTTCAGGAATACATTTGATGCAGGGAAATATGCATTTACCGATACATTGAAATTTGAGCACGCTGAAAACCGCTTTGATGCATATTATTTTTATGGGCCATCACTGAAAGAAATTTTAAATGATTATACACTTATAACCGGCCGGCCGTTTCTTATGCCAAGATGGGCTTTAAGTCTCGGTGACGCAAATTGTTATAACAAACTAAACCGTCAAAAACAGCCACAATCCACGCCGGCAGTGATTTCCACAGTTGCGGACCAATACATAAAAAATGATTTCCCCCGAGGTTGGATTTTGCCCAATGATGGTTATGGTTGCGGC
>JBAQJB010000330.1:0-9441 GCA_049289155.1 Chitinophagaceae bacterium | reverse complement strand
ATTAAAGCCCGTAACTGACGTAACAGAAATGCCGGAATGTAAAGCTATAGCGTCCAGGACAGATGGCGTATTGCTTGCTTCCCGCGGGCTTAAAATAAGTTGAATTTTTTGTTGCATTCGATAGCTTTAATAATCGGGAAATGTAGCATTAAAAAAATACCTGGCTACTATTTTAAAATACCTGTAATGCTTATAAACAAAGGATTTCAGGCTGAAGGATTGAATACAATAAATCGGGGTTGGCAAATGATTTTATTTGATAATGTTGAATAAAACTTTTGTAAATGTGCACAAAATAACAAAACATGTTGGTTTTTAAATTCCCTTAATTTAAACTTTCAACTTTTCCAAATCTTTATTTTTAAAAATTATAGGAAAAATTTAATCTTAAATCCTTTTTATACCATTTGCATTGTATATCAATAATATAAAAAAAATAAACTTTTTTTTTGGAGGAATGTGTATAAGAAATTGACGCGAAATGGCTAACTTGTTCGCTTATAAATAAAAATCAGAAATTAAAAATTTTTTTTTCAACATAAAAATTTGATATTCGTTTTCTCGTCAGGAAATAACAAATCAAAACTGTTTTTTTCTACCCAATTTTTTAAATAAATTATATTCACCTGAATAAAGTATCCAATAAAAGCTATGACAAAAACTGCAGCATCTGTTTGGGCAAATTGTTTGAAAATAATCAAAGACATAGTAGAGTGGCAACATTACAAAACCTGGTTTGAGCCAATACAACCTGTAGAGTTAAATGACAACATTCTTTTAATACAAGTTCCCAGTCAATTCTTTTTTGAATATTTGGAAGAACATTATATTTCCCTGCTTGCAAAAACTTTAAAGCGTGAATTAGGAAAAGATGCACGGCTTGAATACCGCATCATGGTGGACAGTGGTAATAATGGCCGCAATGGAAGTATGGATATTCCTGCAGGGGAAGCGCGTTATTACAGCCATAATGAAATGGATTTTCCGTTGGTCATTAATAACCCTGTAAAGAATCCTTTTGTTATTCCTGGTTTGAAAAAAATGCAGATCGATCCGCAATTAAATGGCTCTTATACATTTGACCTTTTTATTGAAGGAGATTGTAACCGCGTGGCCCGGCGTGCAGGGAAAACGGTAGCGGAAAAACCCGGCGCGAATTCATTTAATCCATTGGTTATATATGGTGGCGTTGGTTTGGGTAAAACGCATATTGCCCAGGCTATCGGTAATGAAGTAAAAAGAATTTTGCCGCATAAAGTAGTTCTGTATGTGAGCAGTGAAAAATTCATTAACCAGTTCCAGGATCATAGCCGGAATAATGCCATTAATGATTTTATACATTTTTATCAGTTAATAGATGTATTGATCATAGATGATGTGCAATTTTTTGCAAGAGCTGAAAAAAGCCAGGACGCTTTTTTTGCTATTTTCAATCATTTGCATCAAAGTGGAAAACAACTCATACTTACTTCCGATAAATCGCCCAAGGATTTGGATGGTATGCAGGAAAGATTGCTTAGCCGTTTTCGCTGGGGCTTGAGTGCAGACCTCCAGGTGCCGGATTATGAAACACGCATCGTGATCCTCGAGCGTAAAATGAAGAATGATGGTTTGGAAATGCCGCCTGAAGTAGTGAAGTATGTAGCCTATAATATAAGTACCAATGTACGTGAGCTCGAAGGAGCATTGATATCATTACTCGCTCAGTCTTCCTTAAATAAACGCGAGATTGATTTGGATCTTGCCAAAAAAGTATTGAGGAATTTTGTGCGTACGAGTTCTAAAGAAATCACTATTGATACGATTCAAAAAATGGTTTGCGAATTTTTTGATGTACCATATGAAAGATTATTACATAAAACCCGCAAGCGGGAAATTGTACAGGCAAGGCAAATCAGTATGTTCCTGGCAAAGGGCTTTACCAAGAATTCTTTAAAGACCATTGGCGAACATTTTGGCGGGCGGGACCATACAACCGTAATACATAGTTGCCAGACCGTTAAGAATTTGATGGATACAGATACTTTGTTTAAAGAAAATGTACTGGAGCTTACGCAAAAAGTACAACTTGCCGCCATGTAATTTTTTTAAAGAAAATTTTTTTCAATCATTTTATTTTTTGAACGTTTTAATTTTTGGTAATTAAGCGCTGCACCCTATTTTTGCAGCCCCTGAAAGGGGAATGGTGAGGTGGATGAGTGGCTGAAATCAGTAGTTTGCTAAACTGCCGTACGGGTTAAACTGTACCGAGGGTTCGAATCCCTCCCTCACCGCGGATTTTAATATTTACAAAAAGGGTTTTCCATTTTGATTAACCCTGCATGAAGACCTGGTCGTAATATGCTCAATCGATTCATAGCTAACAATTGCCGTTTTTCTTACTTAACTGATTTTATATGGTCGACTTATTCCGGTAATTCTCACCAAAAAGTTTTTTCTACTATAAATCGATAGGCTCTCATTTTACATATTTTCCTTAAAAAAATAGGTATGTATTTATTGAAAAAGATAATATTGCACAATTCAATAAAATCCAGTAAAACGTGATCAGCAAATTCACCAATTTATTTAAAAGTTTTTTTGACAGTGAAAAAATCGGCGGCTTATTGCTTGTGGTTTGCACAATTGTTTCTTTGATCATAGCGAATTCTACTGACGGTGAGGCATACAGGCTTTTTATGCAGCAAAAAATTGATTTGTCTTTTGCAAATATCCCGCTCAAATATTCCGTAGAACATTGGGTCAATGATGGCTTAATGGCCATTTTCTTTTTGATGGTTGGCCTGGAAGTAGAAAGAGAAATATATGTAGGAGAATTAGCGGATTTTAAAAAAGCCATACTTCCGCTCGCGGCTGCAATCGGTGGGATATGTGTGCCGGCACTCATCCATTTTATGTTGAATGGTGGCACGGTAACGCAAGCTGGTTTTGCCATTCCTATGGCTACAGACATCGCGTTTGCTTTGGGAATCCTGGCGCTGGCAGGAAACAGGGTGCCTACATCTGTAAAAGTATTTTTAACGGCGCTCGCGATAATTGATGATATAGGTGCTATACTGGTGATTGCTTTCTTTTATACAAAAACTGTTTTATTTGCTTACTTAGTTGCCGCATTTGGCATCCTGGTAGTTTTATTTATTTTAAACAGAATGCGGATACGAAAATTAATTTTCTATATTATCCCGGGAGTTATCATGTGGTATTGTTTTTTAAAATCCGGGGTTCATGCAACAATAGCCGGTGTATTACTGGCGCTCGTTATTCCATTCAGTAAAAATGATGCAACGAATATTTCTTATAAACTGCAGCATTTTTTGCATAAGCCCGTGGCGTTTATTATTGTACCAATTTTTGCATTGGTCAATACGGCCATATTGCTTCCAAAAGATTTTTTGACCAGCCTTTCTTCCGCCAATTCAACAGGAATAATTCTCGGGCTTACAATCGGGAAATTGATCGGTATATTTTCTATTCCATTTATCCTGGTAAAGACAGGAATTTCAAAAATGCAGGAAGGTGTGACCTGGAAGAACCTGGTGGGTATTGGTTTCCTCGGTGGCATTGGTTTTACGATGTCTATGTTTATCAGTAACCTGGCGTTTGATGATGCCGGTCTTGTGAATGCTTCCAAGCTGAGTATACTGGTTGCTTCCGCATTTTCAGCGGTTATTGGTTTAATCCTTTTTCTTACCAATAAAAAAGTTGATGAGAAAAACAGTAAATAACCATTTGAAATTAACCCATTAAATAAGCAATTCCATCTTCTACAGGTTCACATAACTCACAGACTTTATTTTTCCGGCAAATGGATTTGAATGCATCCCTGATCACTTTATAATCCTGGTGCATGGGGCAGGGATGAGTGGCGGAACATTTACTTAAACCAAGTCCACATTCTTCAAAAGTACCTTTCCCGTCAATTGCATAAATGATATTTATAACAGCTTGATTATTTTGTTTTAAATTGAGATAAAACCCGCCGGTCGGGCCTTTGGAGCTATTGATCACGGATTCTTTGACAAGTGACTGCAATATTTTTCCAACAGTATGTTCACTTGCATTGATGTATGCAGCAATATTTTTAATGCCCGATTTTTCGCCGGTTTTATATTTGATCGCCAAGTAGATCACAGCTTTTATAGCTGTCTTACAAGTTAAGCTTAACATTTATCTTTCATTTAAAAATTGCCTGCCTTCCGGTGAAATCATTTGTGAATTCCAGGGAGGGTTAAAAGTTAATTCAAGGCCGGTTATATATTCGGGAAATTCATTTTTCAACACTTCTTCAGCTGCTTGTGTAATGGAATCGCCCATAGGGCAAAATTGTGTAGTAAGTGTCATGGTGCAAAAAACTTTCTTACCTGTTTCGTCAAAATCAATTTGGTAAATAAGCCCGAGGTCCACTACATTCAAACCGATCTCGGGATCAAGCACTTCGAGCAAGGCATTGAGCGCCCTCTGGCATTTTTCCGTATCATTCGATATTACATTCATGGGGTAGCGGGTTTATGTGAAATTAATTGAATGACATTCCAGTTATATAAAACAGACGTGATGAATAAAAGTAGTGCGCCGGTTTGTAAAATTATATATTGATTCAATAAAATCCCGGCCGTAAAAATGAGGAATCCTGAAATATAAGAAATCGCCATCCATTTAAAAATGGTATTATTAAAAAGATCTTTGGGATTGGGTGTTTTCATTTTTCCCGCCAGGGAATGATATACTTTATTCCAAACAATAAAAGGCAATGTTTTAAAAGTCATACCTAAAATGATCGCCGTGATCCAGCCAAAGAAGATAATGAATCCATAACTAATCAGCAGGGACATATTTACTGAAGATTGAAAATTTACTATTATAATAATGATCAACAAAAACAATAATGGCAACCCCATCATTAACACAGAAAGCAATGATATTTTCATTTGTTCATCTACTTTTTTCCGGATTCTTTCTTTATATGCATGATAACAAAAATTAGCAAAAAGCAAGATGGCCGTAGCGATGGCTATATATGACATGATATACATCCGGTTTATATGGATATACAAAAAATCAACTACAAATAATAATAAACCCATGTTGATACATGCATAGATCCACCAAAGTTTTTTTGTACTATTATATTTTGATATTAAAAACATTGGGATCAATCTTGAGCCCACGCCCATGATCATTAAAAGAAACCATCCCACGATGCCAATATGTGCATGCATAGGTAAATATTCCAGGGAATTTTTTGACAGGAAAGGAGTTGTGAAATTATACACAAGCAGAAGGCCAATAATCGTTGTTGTAAGTAACCAGGCAGTAGCCGTTAATACAAAAAAAGCATGGACATTTTCATGTTTACTTTTGGCCATACTGATGATGAGGTTCACCAGGTAAACGATAACGGCGCTCACTATTAAATGCCCGCCCCACTGTGCCGGCCAGCCCATATCGAAAACATAAAAACTATAGATCAGTAATGGAATGCCTGTTGCTGCAAAAATAAATGAACACCACGCGAGTGTATTGCTATACAATTTATTTTCAATCATCACCGGTACAAGCTGATGGCTTGCACCCAGGATAATCATTGTGCCCCAGCCGAGCGCCATGGTATGTGTGATGGCCAGGGTGTGTGGCTGAAAATAATGAGCCGTAAAACCGTTTACAGAAAATACAAGAATGATACATGCGGCCAAAAAAGAAATTGCTGCATACATATAAAATGGCAGCACTATTTTATACGAAGTGGTGCTGGTTAATCCCGTATTTCCCGGCCCTGTAACCATATCATTTTTTATAGATCAATAAATGCACATTGCCTTCATTGACCTCTTTTATCCTGTAATTAAAATTCAGCTCTTCCAGTTCGGGTAACAGGAAAACCGGGATGCGTTTATGATGCACATACAAGGCTTTATCTTCCGGCAATGTTGACAATGCATCCAGGATATTGTGCATAGGCAAAGGCATCGGTAATTCACGCACATCAATGGTTTCAAGCTTTGTACTATACTTTTCCAGCTTTTCATCCCAGCCATCAGACCAATCTTTTTCCTGCGGGGCTTCAAAACTTTTTCCATTCTTTTTATAGAAATACGTATTGACCTGTTTGGTATTTATATTTTTTACATATGCTTCGTAACCCTGTTTTTCGAGTAATAGAATTAACGGCGTTGGTTCAAAGCTGTTAATAATATTTAAAACAAAACCATTGGGCAAATCTTTTACGTTTTTCATGATCAGTTTGAGCGGATCATTGCCGGATTCAATTGCCCCGCGTACATCCAGGTCTTTTATTTTTTCTTGTGAAATTTTTTGCAGGAAACCTGGTTCCGGTTTTTGTTTCGGGCTATAATTTTTTTCATGAACTGTGGTATCAATTTCAAAACCGAGTGGTTGAAGTACCTCAAAAAAATCTTCCGGGGTGCACCCACCCATTTTGGCAGCCATGGAAATACTTGTCCTGCCTGCAATAACTTTTCTTAATAAAGGATTCCGCAATTTTTCAAACTTCGGAGAAAGGGATACGATGGCATCCAATGCACCGGGGTTATCTTTCAGGATATTGCCGATTTTTGTATTTATATGAATGATCATCGTTATTCAAAATAAGTATGATATGCATCAATCTGTGCATCTATATGATCAAAATTTTTACGGGCTGCAGTTGTATCTTTTGTATTTTTCAATTCATTGGTTTCTTTCAAAACGGGTTCCAGCCAATGATGCAACGCTTCATGATCTGCACCGGTCATTTTACATTCCTGAATCATATTTTGCAATGAATTATTTAAATCATTTCCCAGGATCGTATATTCATTCAGTGATGGAGATGGTTGTATTTTAAAATTATCCGCAATTGTGCGCAGGTCTGTTACGTGTTGATTGGTAGCCGTATCAGCTTTCCATTTTGCGCCATTATTCAATGAAAGGGCTGTAGTATTTCCTTCATCATGGGTTAAAGAATCATTTGTTGCATCCTGGTTTTTATTTTGATTACAAGAGATAAGTAAACCTGTACTTATCACCAGGTAGAATAATCTTTTCATATTTTTATTTTATAAAAGAAAGGGATAAAAAAGGGAACTATTTTTTATTGTTTAATTTTCATTTGATTTTTTTTCCCAAAAATAATCTTTCCATTGTTCATCTATTTCCCGGCTATTATTAGGAAACCGGTTGGCAATTTTTTCAAGTTTAGCCGCAGGTATATTTTCCTGGAGATAATTAAATAATATTCTTTCTTCATACCGAATATGCTCTTCCAGTTCATCCGCGAACCTGTTCAACAATGCAGCATCATGTGTTGACTGTTCAATAGCTGTAGCCAAAGTATTTAAATGATGGTGGTCGTCAATGGCATGTGCAATCATTTTATCGCCGGCAGGAAGAAGAGAAAACAAGAATTTTTCTTCATCATTAAAATGCACCTCAAGATCTGCTTTAAAAATGTATAACACATAATCACTGATTCTTTTTTCTTCAACCCCATGCTTCAGGCCATTTCTAATTTTCCAGGATAACAATAAACCAAAATGGTGATCCTTGGAAAATGAGACAATGGCCTGGTGGCGTTTAAGGGGTTTGGGATTCATTTATTTATTTAAACTTTTTTCTTTTGCAAGAGCTTTAGGAAATAGAATATTATTTTCCAGGTGCACATGAATATGCAGGTCTTTTTCAAATTCATCCAGGGATTTAAATAAATATGCATAGCTGGCACAGCTATCTTCCGGCAATGCATAATTATTGCTTAATTCCCTGATCTCTTCCATTTTCCTGCCAACAATTTCGTGCTCATGTTCCATCATATCAATGGGTGATTCCACGCTTTTAAATGCATGATGTTGCTCAACCGTGGAATTACTTTCATTTGAATCGAGTTGTTTGATAAATGGAAACAATATGGTTTCCTCCTTAATTACATGTGGCGCCATTTCATCACAAACATCTTTTACGAGTTGATTTATTTTATATAATTCCGGGTGTTGTTGACCATGTACACGGGCAACTTTGTCAGCATAAGCTTCCAGGTCAGGAATAGTTTTATTTACGTAACTGTGATGTGTATTGACAATATAATCAGCAAGAAAACTCATGCTCCAGTCATTATAAGGAAGTGGGCGCATACCACTTACAGAATTATCTGCATGTTGCAATTCCTTTTCTACTTTCGTTACATCAAGACCTTTTTCTGCACAGGCTTCTTTCACAGTTTTCTTTCCACCACAACAGAAATCCAGCCCATATTTTTTAAACACTTCTGCTTTGCGCAGATCTTTGGCGGCAATTTCACCCAGTGTTTCATCTTTTTCACCAGTCATTTTTTTTGAAATATTTACTTCCCATATTTCCGGGCCTTCGGATAAATATTCCCAGGTAAAAATATTTCCACGCTCACCCAAAAGCTGGTAATACAAAGGTTTCGGATCGTGGTCATTATGAATCATCAGGGTTTCACCTTCTGAGAGTTCATCAAAACGGGCAAATATGGTTGGGTGCTTTTGGCGTGGTTCGAGGATTGTTACATCGAGGAAATTTTCAGTGGTTGTTTGCATATATGTATGATTTAAAATTTACAGCCACAAAGATAGAATAATAAAAGTAAATAAATACTTTTATTATTTTTTTTACAGTTATATGATAAAGATTATATTATAATCAACTTTCACTTTAATGCTTAACATTTGTAAATTGTTGCCTTATTTATCTGCATAAAAAAAAGTAAAAAAACCTGGTTTTTTTACTTTTGTATGTAAAATAAAAACTTATTTCTTAAGAGACGCAGTATCGGGAACAAGTCCCGGAACTGATACCGGTTTGCCTTTATTATCCAGTGCCACAAAACGAAAATAAGCATCACTGATCAGTTTGTTTTCATTCTCCTTTACCTGCCTTGCAAAAGATTGCACATATATTTCCATTGATGTTTTGAATGACCTCGTAATAACTGCTTTGATGGTAATGATATCACCGATTTTAGCGGGGATTTTAAAATCAACCCGGTCAATAGAAACCGTAACACAAATTTTTCCCGCATGTGTTTGTGCGCAAACAGCCGCAGCAATATCCATCCATGCAACGAGCCGGCCGCCCTGCAAAATCCCCATTGGATTCGTATCATTCGGACAAACCACTTCTGTTTTTATGGTTTCAGATTCGGCAGGGCTTTTCGTTTTTATCATACTCATTTTTTTCTATGCCATTTATTGAACAGGTGATTGTTTCATTATAACTTTCATTAAAGTACTATCGAAGTTACCGGTTACTTTTATTTGTCCAACAGCTCCATAGGCCATCGCTTCGATCAGGTTGTGATTTACAATTGCATACGTACCGGGCTCGCGGAATTTATAGAGTGCAGCAGCAGCGGAGCCGGCGGGGATTGCCCAGGTTTCAAAATCAGTATAAGGTGTATTATTAAATTTTCCACCAGGCCAGAAC
>JBAQJB010000329.1:0-7100 GCA_049289155.1 Chitinophagaceae bacterium | reverse complement strand
AGTAAAACCGGCGATCCTGTTGGTTATCCGCAGGCGATTGCCAATTTCACTAACACATTTAATGAAGGCAGTGCATTGGTAGAATACTTCGGGCATTCTTCTTCATCTAACCTCGATTTTAATTTGGATGACGCGTCCAAATACAGCAATACCGGGCGTTACCCGGTGTTCATTGTGAATGGTTGTAAGGCCGGGAATATATTTGATTATGATCCGAACAGGGCTCAATACCGGTCAACTGTTTCTGAAAAATTTGTATTGGAACCGGAGAAGGGTGCGATTGCTTACCAGGCCAACAGTAGTTTCGGCATAGTGAGTTATTTGGATATTCTTACGCAGGAATATTATAAAGCCGCGTCATATAGTAAATATGGAAAAGGGTTGGGAGAAATTTCTATAGAAGCAGTGAAACAGTTTTTAAATTACACAGGGCCTGATGATTTTTATGGAAGATTTCATGCAGAACAATTTGTCTTGCATGGCGATCCTTCTTTGCATTTGAATAGTTTTCCATTACCGGATTACGCAGTGGATACGAATTCTATTCATGTTTTAAATAATCCATTGACCGTAGCGAATGATTCTGTTTTATTAAAAATAAATTATTTCAATTTAGGCCGCGCAAATGATGATTCAGTACACGTGTCGGTTTCACGGAAATTCCCGAATGGCGATAGCCTCGAAGTGTTTACTACAGTCGTTCCGCCGGTACATTCAAGCGATTCTATTTTTATAAAAATACCCATTGTCAGTAACCGGGATAAAGGGGAAAATTCAGTCACTTTTTTTATTGATGATAAAAAAGAAAAAGCAGAATTAAGTGAAAATAATAATATATGCACCACTACATTTTTTGTAACAGATGCAGCTTTATTACCGGTAACGCCTTATAATTATTCCATCATTACGGAAGATGTAATTGATTTAAATGCATCTACGGCAAATGCCATTGATTCCATCAAACAATACGTTATGGAAATGGATACGACGGCATTATTCAATTCCGCTGAAAAGCTTACCCGGCACGTAGTTGGGCCGGCAGGTATTATTTCATTTGCCAATATTCCATTGGCTTTAAATAATACAGTTTATTACTGGCGCGTGGCAGTAGACAGTGCCAATGCGCCCTGGAACCAGTTTTCATTTATCCATAAAAATCCAGGGAACCCGGGCTTTGAACAGGCACATTATTTTCAGCATACAGAATCCAGTTTGAAAAATATTATACTTGATTCTTCACGGACATTTTCATTTGATAAAGTGCTGACCAATGTGTATGTGTTGCAATCCATTTACCCCACAAGCGGTACAGAAGATTACCAGTTTAGTGTTCATGTAAATGGAAATCAAATTGCAGCCAGTGCGTGTGTTGGTAGCTCGATCATCTTCTCCATTTTTGATCCGTTGACTTTTAAAGCTGTGCCCAATCTTACGCAACCTTATAATGCCGGCCCTGTATGTGATCCAAGCCGTTTATATAATTTTGAATACAGTACACAAACCGCTGCTACCCGAAAAAATGCAATGGACTTCCTCGATTTTTATGTGAACAATGGATATTATGTGGTGGCGAGAAAAATATATGATCTCGGAAATGCAGACTGGGCGCCGACTGTATGGGCAAAAGACACAGCGATTTACGGGCATAACAATTCATTGTACCATCGCCTGAAAGACCAGGGAACAATGATTGATTCATTTACTTACCCGCGCACGTTCGTGATGATCTTTAAAAAGAATGACAGCAGCGATTATAAACCTGTTTCTGTTTTTTCTAAAGGCTTGTATGACCGCATCACTGTTTCTGAAAATATTCCAACAACGGATACACTTGCTACCATTACTTCTCCAAAGTTTGGCCCGGGAAAAGCCTGGAACAAAGCGATCTGGAATGGCAATAGTGTGAATGAAAATAATGTCACCACAATGGATATTATCGGCATTGATAAAAATGGTAAGGATACTGTTTTTTATACCATTGATAAATCACAAAATGAGCAGGACATTTCCGCGATTGATGCTGCTGTTTACCCGTATACACAGTTGCGGATGCATACGCAGGATTCTATTACTACTCAACCATTCCAGTTGCACGACTGGCGCGTGGAATATGCACCAGTTCCCGAAGGTGCATTGATGCCATCATTGGGTATCAGCATTCCGGATTCATTGAATTTTATGCACGCAACGAATTTGGCATTTGATACGTTACAGGGATACGTGGTATTTAAAAATATCAGCAATGCCGCATTCACGCCATTAAAAATAAAAATGGTGTTGTACGACGCGAATAATGTTGCCTATTCATTTGATGTGCCGCGCACAAAAGCACTGCTGCCGGGCGATACCGTACAAGTGAAATTCCTGGCCAACCTCACTTCACTTGAAGAAGGCCTGTATAATTTTTATATAGAAGTGAATCCGGATAATGATCAGCCGGAGCAATATCATTTCAATAATTTCCTGTATAAATATATTTATATAAAAAGAGAAACTGTGTTGCCCGTTCAGTTACTGGACTTCACGGCAACCAAACAAAAAGCAAGTGTGTTATTAAATTGGAAAGTGGACTATGAAATAAATCTTTCTTATTACCAGGTAGAACGAAGTACGGATGGAAATAGTTTTAAAATTTTAGGAAAAATTCCTGCACAGTCCGGGACTTCAACTATAAAAAATTATAAGTATACTGACCCTGATCCGGGCAATGGAAAAAATTATTACCGCCTGAAAATGGTGGATGTAAATGGCGCATTTTCTTATTCGCCCATTCGCGAAATTGATTTTGAAATCAGCAGCATTGTACTACTTTATCCAAACCCGGTTCATTCTGAATTAAAAATACAAGTGTTTAAAAATAATATATTGACCAACACTGCAACTTTGTATTCTTTATATGGCCAGAAACTCATAACTAAAGAATTCTCTGGTTCCGTTTCATTGCCTTTACGAGCATTTCCGGCGGGCACATATATAGTTTTGGTGAATGATGGTATAAGTGAGAAATCGTATAAGGTGGTGAAGGAGTAGGGGAATGTTGAATTGAATAAATTGCAATTGTACTTTTTTATATAATGAATCAAAGAACTGAGGTCATTTGAATAAAAAATAATCATGATGATTTCAGATTTTTCTTCCCATATTTCCCTTGCCCGGTAAAATATTTTAACGTTTACTACGTATATCTCTAGAGGCAAAATAATTATTCGCCTTACATTCGCCCTAATTTTCACTTATGAAGTACCCGTGCCGACTGATCTGCCTGCTATTACTGAGTTTTTCAGCAGGGGCATGCCAGGCACAATTCCGCAAATATTCCAATGAATTTTTGAATATCGGCGCAGGTGCACGCGGCCTTGCCATGGGCGGCGCGCAAGTGGCCACTACGGAAGATGGTGATGCGGGTTACTGGAATCCAGCCGGGCTTGTCTATGTGTTTGACCATCCTTCTATTGGCCTGATGCACGCGGATTATTTTGCCGGAATCGGAAAATATGATTATTTATCAGGCGCTATGCCGATTGGTGATAAATATAAATCGCTCGGTATTTCCATTATGCGTTTTGGTGTGGACGATATTCCCAATACACTTTTCCTCGTAGAGCCGGATGGTTCTTTGAATTATAATAATATCCAGTCTTTTTCTTCCGCTGATTATGCATTTATTTTATCGTATTCGCATATGTTCAAAGACGAAGAAAAACGTCAACTGAGCTGGGGCGCGAATACAAAAATTATTTACAGAAGCGTGGGGAGTTTTGCAACTGCCTGGGGCTTTGGTTTTGATTTGGGGTTTATGTATAAAACGCCCACATGGAGATTGGGCATTACTGCAAGGGATGTGACTTCCACTTTCAATGCCTGGTCTTTTTCTTTTGATGAAAGAGAAAAAGAAGTTTTGTACCTGACGAATAATGATATTCCCATTAAATCAACAGAGCTCACTGCGCCAAGGTTGGTTATTGGCGGCGCGTACAATTTTGCCTTTGGTGAAAGTTTTCACCTGCTTGCTGAAACAGATTTGAACGTAACATTTGACGGGCAAAGAAATACATTGATCAGTGCAAACCCGGTAAGCATTGATCCGCATTTTGGCATTGAAGCAAATATTAATGATATTGTTTTTATCCGTGCCGGTGCACAAAATTTTCAAAAAGCCCTGGCAGATGGTGATACATTAAATCAAAAACAAGTCTGGATCTTCCAACCCAGTATTGGCGCTGGTTTCAAGATTGGAAATGTAAATATTGATTACGCATATACGAATTTGGCCAACCAGTCAAATCCTTTGTACTCGCATATTTTTTCATTAAGGCTGGATATTTTACCCAAAAAAGCAGAAAGTGAAAAAGGAGGTTATTTTCCTAAATTGCCTCCATCGGAAAAACCTAAAAAACAAAAAGGCTATTATCCAAAATCGTGAAAGAACACATGAAGAAATTTTTATCCATAATTATTTTATCATTGATTGCAGCTTCCGCATTCTCGCAGGCATACAATAATGAATGGATAGACTATTCCAAAACTTATTACAAATTTAAAATTCCACGCAACGCAGTTTACCGCATTAACCAGTCAACGTTAGTGTCAGCAGGTTTGCAAAATGTGCCTGTTGAACAATTCCAGCTTTGGAGAAATGGAAAAGAAGAAACGATGTATACATCAGTTGCTTCAGGACCCTTACCAGCCGGAGGTTACATCGAAATCTGGGGCAAACAAAATGATGGCAAACCGGATAATGCGTTGTATAAAAATCCTGCGAATCAATTGAATGACGCGTATAGTTTTGAAACAGATACAGCAAGTTATTTTTTAACGGTCAATCCTGCCGGCGGCAATAAACGGTTTATAAATGCTACCAATGATGTGGCTGGAAATACATTGCCACCCGATCCCTATTTTATGTATCATTTCCGCATTGATTTTAAAGACCAGATCAATCGTGGCCTCGCAGTAAACTATGGAGAATATGTGTATTCCTCCACGTATGATGTGGGCGAATTATGGACGACAGGCGACATCCACCCGGATGGGCCGGCGAACCAGCAAACAGGAAGTTTGCATGTAGCTGCATCGGGTCCATTAGCGACTTTGTCTGTATGCTTTACTGGAAATTCTTTTTTGGGAAATGGGCGGATGGTAAAAACAGATATCAATGATGTGAATTTTATCAATGCACCCTTACTGCCTTTTGAAGCAAAAATTATCAGTAATAATGCAGTGCCGCTTTCCGCTATCAATGCACCTACTGTGAAATTTACTTTATCAAATGTAAACTCAAATGTCAATGACCGCGTGGCCGCATCTTTTTTAGATTTATTGTACCCGCATATTTTTGATTTTGATAGTAAGGCCAATTTTTTATTTACGCTTGCACCCAATGCGCAGGGCAATTATTTAGAAATAAAAAACTTTGCCTGGTCAGGGCCCGCGCCGGTTTTATATGATTTCACTTCGCAAAAAAGATATACCGCCAATACAACTGTAAATGGCTTATTGCGTTTTGCTTTACCGGCTTCTGCTGTTGCAAGGGATTTTGTTTTAGTAAGCCAGGACGCGACAAATGTTTTTAATGTCAATAGTTTGACGCAGCGCAATTTTATCAATTTTGTTTCCTCTTCCAACCAGGGTGATTATTTAATAATTTCCAACAAAATTTTATTTGCCAATAATGCTGTTGAAAATTACCGGCAATACAGGAGTTCTTTGGCAGGAGGATCTTATAATGCGAAAATTTATGATATAGATGAACTCACAGACCAGTTTGCATTTGGCATAAAAAAACATCCTATTTCAATTCATAACTTTTTAAGATATGCCAGGAAAAATTTTGCAGCCGCACCTAAAATGGTTTTCCTTATTGGTAAAGCAGTAACCTATGACCAGGCCAGGATAAATGAAAATTCAGCGTATATAGACAAGCTGAATTTAGTGCCCACTTTTGGCTGGCCAGCATCTGATAATATACTTGCTTCAGAAAACCTGGATCCCTTACCAGCCACGCATATAGGGCGACTTTCCGCAGTGAGTACATTGGAAGTAAATAATTATTTGGATAAAGTAAAATTGTTTGAACAGCAACAGGCGAGTACCGTGCAAACGATCGCAAATAAAGCCTGGATGAAAACCATGGTGCATGTGGTAGGCGCGAATGACGCGAGCCTCGATGCATCACTTACTGCGCATTTAAATTCATACCGCGACATTGTAATAGATACTTTTTATGGAGCAAATGTGACGAGTTTTAATAAAACTTCTACCGGCCCTGTAACGCCAATTACCAATGCATTGATGCAACAATTGTTTGAAAATGGTATCAGTTTATTGAATTATTTTGGCCACTCCGCGGCAACAGCTCTGGACTATAATTTAAATTCCCCTGACCAGTATAATAATTACGGAAAATACCCGGTGTTCCTGGTGAATGGTTGCAGCGCGGGAAATATTTTTTCCTATGACACTTCGCGATTGGGTATCATCACATCATTATCTGAATTATATGTACTGGCCAAAGACCGAGGTTCTATTGGGTTTATAGCCAGTACACATTTCGGTGTAGAGAGTTATTTGGACAATTATTGTAAAGGCTTTTATCAATCTTTATCCATTGATGATTACAATGAACCTGTTACTTATAATATTTATGACGCGCTCAAATATTTACTGAATAATAAAGGCCTTGATTCAACAACCCGTTATTTGCATGCAGAAGAAAATGTGTTGCACGGTGACCCGGCAATTAAAATTAATGCACATACCAAACCCGATTTTGTAATTGAAGAACCCCAGGTCATAATTAATCCAACTTTTATTTCTGTAGCAAGCGGAAGTTTTGATATCAAAACATATATCTATAATATCGGAAAAGCATTGGGCGATTCGGTTTCTTTTTCTATAAAAAGACAATATCCAAATGGAAATATTGTATCCCTTTTTTCAAAAAATATTAAATCAGTTCGTTATATAGATTCAGTAAAACTTACTGTACCAATTGTAGCATCAACTGATGTGGGGGAAAATAAACTGATCGTGACCATTGATGATAATTTTAAATACGATGAACTCAGTGAATTGAATAATACTGTTACAAAATCATTTTT
>JBAQJB010000328.1:0-3107 GCA_049289155.1 Chitinophagaceae bacterium | reverse complement strand
GATATACAATGCGCGACAAGTTGACAAAATTACTTCTGTTGGCTACCCGATAGGGGTTTAGTACAACATTGGCAATGCGCCTTTCCAGCAACGTGCAATACCAGGCCAAGTAATATCAATTTCATTTCTCACCAGCTTTCATTCAAATTTTCTGAACGCCTTTTTTATGAGGCCGAAGCAAAAAACAAATTCAACTTTATCATGCGCACGTAATACCTAATCCCATCACTTTAAATTTTATGCTTAACTGCACAAACTATTTCACAATCAACAACCATCCCTTTCTTTTTCAACAGGTATTTTTTCACCCACTGTAATCATTTTTGCAACTTGAAAATTCTTTATTTCCGGTGCAGTGATCATGGATATTATGGCAAAATCAAACTAAAAGAAGACGCATTGCTTATTCAAAAGAGCTTACAAAATGAATGGCAATAAATTGCTTTTAGACATAAATGCGTCTTATAAACTTGTGCCGGTGTTTTTAAAAATTCGTTGACCAGCTGCGTTTCACTGAATCCCAATGGTATTAAAAAAAGTAAATTATGTGTACGATTTTACGTACATTTAAAGTGTACCTAAATTAAGTCCATATGCAAGCAATATCAATAACCCAATTAAGAAACAATATGAAAAGATACTTTGATGATGTTTCAAAGTCTTCAGATGTAATTGTGGTTTCCAGGGCAGCTGAAGAAGAAGCAGTTGTAATTTTATCTATTAAAGAATATAATTCACTTAATGAAACCGGGCACTTATTATCTACTTCAACCAATAGGCAACGCCTGCAGAATTCTATAAGCCAAATGAAAGATGGCAAAACGCACAAATTAAAATTATAAACAAAATTCTATGTATGAATTTTGAGTTTACAGAAAATGGATGGTAAGATTTTCAATACTGGATAGAGACAGATAGTATCATTGTTGAAAAGATTAAAGACTTATTAAATGAAATAAAGAAAACTCCCTTTCAGGGAACTGGAAAACCAGAACCTTTGAGCTATGATTTAAAAGGATTTTGGTCACGTCGAATTACGGGAGAACATCGGCTCGTATAGAAAGTCGAAGGTAAAAAAGGTGTAGACCAAAAATGTTATATTATTCAATGCCGCTTCCACTATGATTAATGCCTGCACCCAATATTAGATTGCTACAATGCTGGCTGACGAATAAAAATTCATCATTTTATCTTTGTTGAGTTTCATTCAAATTTTCTCAGCGCCTTTTTTATGAAGCCGAAGCAAAAAACTAAAGAGCTTACAAAATGAATGTCAATGAATTGCTTTTTGAAACAAACGCGTCTTAGAAACTTGTGCCGGTGTTTTTTAAAATGCAATGGCCAGGTGCAGATCATTAGTAATTAAAGTAATAAATTGCTAAATAGTATAAATGAGTTTTACTAATAACAATATAAAAAGTATAATACTAACCGATGATTTATCAGTAGAGATTTTTTTGCGGGAGTAGCGTGTTTTAGCATATATTTGTTTGTGTGCGCAAGTTTGGGTAACCACTAAACATCATAACTTTTAATAAATACTTTAACTTACAAACATGAATAAATTTTCGATTTCTTGTTTTGCAGTTTACCTCCTCATGAACTTAGTTTTCAGTCCAGCAATTAAAGCTCAGGAAACAATTGCACCAAATGGACATTTCATAACAGTAAATGGTCTTAAACTCTATTATGAGGAAACAGGTAAAGGAATGCCACTTCTGCTATTACATGGTTTCGGAGGAACAGCTTCAGATTTGCATCCATATATAGCGGAGCTATCAAAAACTTATAGAGTGATTGCAGTTGATTTACCGGGACACGGCAGGTCAGATTATATGGATACCACAAACGTCTACTTACATAAAAGAGCAGCGGAATATATTCTTGCTATGTTGGATTCTCTGCATATTGATTCAATTGATGTTATGGGACATAGCTCTGGTGGATTTATCACATTATATATGGCTACCTTAAGACCAGAACTTTTGAAGAAAATAATTGTAATTAGCGCACAAGTTTATTATTCCAATACGACAAGGGAAGTAATTACATCGTTGGGTGGACCAGAGCAAAACCCTATTGTCCGATTAGACAGTCTTGTAAAACTGCACGGAAAACAAAAAGGAACATTAATTGCGCAACAATTTTGGAATTTTAGAAAGCTATATGGCGACCCATCTTTTACTCCCGATGTACTATCGACAATCAAAGCCAAAACCTTAATAATTCATGGGGATAACGACCCAGTTGCGCCCGTAGCAAATGCATGGGAAATGTTTCAAAATATACCGCAAGCTCAATTATGGGTTGTTCCTAACGGTGGGCATTTACCACACATTGAAGTTGGAAAAGAAAATTTTATTAATGAAGTTTTATCCTTTCTCAACGACGAATAAAAGAATCAATAACTCGCTGCACACAACAACAGCGTTTGCAACTGTTGAAAAACCGGTAACTTTAAATATATGATTATGAAAAAGACGTCCTTTAACTTTCTGCTACTTTTTTCATTTGTAATTATTACTTCATGTTCTAAGAGTGGCAATGAAACTTTGGTAGAAAATAATGTAGCGCCAGAAATTAAACATCTAAATTATCCAATTGGTAATGGCCCATTTGTATACTTTGAAGATAATGTTTTTAAAGACCTCTTATTAAATAATTTCAGTATTAATTCAAACCATGACAATGAAATTACTATTGTAGAAGCTTTGGTATATAACGCAAACATTGATGTGTCTTTCAAGCATATTAAGAGTTTGGTTGGGGTTGAAAAATTTGAAAATTTAGTGGCTTTAAATTGCGCCAACAATGATATTTTGCATGTAGATTTTAGTAAAAACATTAATTTGGAGTATCTTGACTGCTCTGTAAATCCATTTATTGAAATTGATTTAACACTAAATAGTAAATTAAAACAACTACAAATTAGTAATACAAATATTACGGACTTAGATCTTTCTAAAAATACAAACCTTGGCAGAGTAGTTGGCCAGTGTAATCATTTATTAAAATCAATAAATGTCAAGAATGAACACAATACGGATATTGGTATTTTTTACTTTGAAATGAATAATACCGCTCTTAAATGCATACAAGTAGATAAT
>JBAQJB010000327.1:0-4876 GCA_049289155.1 Chitinophagaceae bacterium | reverse complement strand
GCAATTTTCCAAGCCCGGAAATATTATCTGAAAAATATAAAACGATGTTTTTGACTTCTTCCGTTTCTAGTTTGTTGCCTGCATTACAATCAATAAAAAATGAAGGTTCCGCAGTTTTTTTATTTTCCGTGATCTTTAAAATTCCGGGTTGCAATGGGGCAATGGTATCTATCCAATTCATCGGCGGAATGAGCGCGGGGTATTTATAATAATTATTTCGCAGGCTGTCACACCAGCCATTGGGATTGGGTAAAAAATCTTTTGCACTGAAATAAATACTGCCCTGCACATTTTTATTATTACGAAGCATTTGTATTTCTTCCGGCAATTCATCCTTTCTTCTCCACGCTGCGCTTGGGTTTTCAGTGGCGCGGTATAATCCATGCCCGATGTATAAATCTTTTCCATAAGTATGGTCTGCCCACCAGTCCAGCAGTGTACCATAATCACACAATTTGTGATTGATTTCCCAATACAGTTGCGGCACTACATAATCAATCCAGCCTTCTTTCAGCCATAATAAAATATCCGCATACAGGTCATCATAATTTGTTTGACCGGCACGCGTATCGCTCCCTTCAGGATCCACGCTTTTATTGCGCCAGACACCAAATGGACTGATACCAAATTTTATCAATGGCTTTTCCTGCAGGATCACATTGTGTATGCTTAGAATAATACTGTCGCAATTACTTCTTCTCCAGTCTTCTTTATTAAGCCCTTGTGGTTTTCCATATTTAAGATAAGCAGCATTATCCGCGAATTCTTTTCCCGTGATTCTGTATGGATAAAAATAATCATCCATGTGAATAGCATCAATGTCATACCGTTTTACAATATCTCTTACCACACCGCTTACATATTGAACGACTTCCGGTAAGCCCGGATTAAAAAATTTTGTTGTTCCATAATTGATAAACCATTCAGGATGTTGTTTGGTGATATGGTTGGAAGAAATATTTGAAGTGTTCACATTAAAAACTGCGCGATAAGGATTGAGCCAGGCATGAAATTCCATGCCGCGTTTATGCGTTTCTTCTATCATGAAATAAAGTGGATCATAGTATGGAACTGGCGCTACGCCTTGCTTTCCGGTGAGGTATTCACTCCAGGGTTCGTAAGGTGATGGATAAAATGCATCTGCCGCGGGACGTATCTGCACGATCACAGCATTCATTCCAAGGCCTTTTAAATAATCCAGTAATTGTATAAAAGATGATTTTTGATCTTCTACAGAAAGGCCCTTTTTTGCGGGCCAGTCAATGTTCACAACGGATGCGATCCAGGCTGCGCGAAATTCATATTTCGGTTGCGCGAAATTTTTAAATGGAACAATTATTATACATAAAAAAAACAGGGAGAGCAACCTGTTGCGGTTTTTATACTGCATAAGAACGAAGATAGGATTTGTAAAAAAATTGCCTGTAAACGCAGCGTCAAATTTTTTTATTTAACATTTTTTGAAATGATAGTTTTAATTTTCCCAAACGTGTAAACCTTCACTGCAATTGGCGCAGATATCAATGTTTTTACGGCTTGTAGAAATTTCTTTGCGAAACTGTTTATAATTATCATTGTGCCAGATCTCTTTGAAAGACTGGTTTTTTAAATTGCCCAGGCGGTGCATGGCATCTTTATCAAAACAACAAGGCACCACCATTCCATCCCAGGTGATCACATTGGCATGCCAGAGTTTCCAGCAATGATTACTCTGCCCGCTGCGAATTTTTACCTTCCCGTTTTTATCTTTTTTATAGCGGCTGTATTTTTCATTTTCCGGGATCAAATGGTTTGGATCATTTTCATAATCATATACCTGTGCTGTTTTAAAACGAACCTGGTCCACGCCCACATCTTTTGCGAGTTCTTTTATTTCTTCGATCTGGTGTTCATTGGGTTTCACCACTAAAAACTGGAAAAAAATAAAAGGCGTTTTACTCTTCAATTCTTTTTTCCATTTTACAATATTCCGTGCGCCTGCAATCACTTTATCCAGGTTGCCACCGCGCCTGTATTGCTGATAGACATCCTGCGTAGTGCCATCAATGGAAATGATGAGCCTGTCCAAACCGCTTTCTACAGTTTGCTTTGCTTTTTCATCGGTGAGGTAATGCGCGTTGGTAGAAGTAGCTGTATAGATCCCTTTATCATGCGCATATTTTACCATCTCCAAAAAGTTGGGATTTAAAAAAGGTTCTCCCTGGAAATAAAAAATCAGGTATAATAATTCTTTATAAATATCATCAATCGTTTCCTGGAAAAAATCTTTTTTAAGCATCCCGGTTGGGCGCGTAAATTCACGCAGGCCACTCGGGCATTCGGGGCAGCGCAGGTTGCAGGAAGTAGTAGGCTCAAATGAAATAGAGATCGGGTAACCCCATTGAATAGGGCGGCGCAACAGTTTTGTAAGCTGGTAACTGATCACCACTTTTGAAGCATTCCAGGCACGGCGAAAGCTGAGCTTGGATAAAAGATTTTTACTATCATTAAAATTTACATACATACCTGTGTGCAAAAATACTCCTAAGCGCCAAGAATGCCTAATATAATGGAAGCAGAATGTAAGCCGGCTGTAAAAAATTTCAATTAAAATTCATTTTTGCATAATTTGGGCTAAAGCCCGGCGATTCCTGGAAAACGATATCCACTGGCTAAAGCCAGTGGCAATTGATAATTGGTTGAAATCAAATGGGGCAATTTAATTATAGCAATCACATTCATGATTTGCCATGTTTCTTCAATAAGTACACACTACTGAAATATTTTAAGCTTTTGAATTGCCTCCTGCTTTAACCGGAAGGGCCCATAGAATAAATTTAAAATGGCTTTAGCCAAAGTGTAAGCATTCATTTTAATAACACTGAACAAGGGAAGAAGGTTATTTTTTATGCATTATAATTATATATTTTTGAGTATTACTTAATTGCCGGCTTTATAAAGGGTTTCATTGCAACAATGATAATAAAATACGCATCTTAATGTCATTATCAGCCAATAAATTGAATAGCATAAATGGATTGATTGATTATGTCAGAAATGAAAAAATTAAAAATCAAAAGATTTCATTAGACAATGAAGTTTTAATTATCAATACAATACCCTTAAACTATAATTTAAATTCAGATTATGGTTTATTAGTTGTAAGTATTTTTTTGATATGGAATTTTCAGGGTGATTCTAATCTAAGATTAGCTATTTTAGTCCTGTTACCCATATCTGTTATTTGTATTTGGAGAGAATTTCAATATGTTAATAGAACGATTATTGATTTTAAAAATAAAAAATTAACTCTAATAAATAAAAACATAATAAAGAAGCTAATATTTAATCAGCAACTTTTATACTTTAAAGAAATTGATTACTTCTATTATGACGAAATCAATTTATTTAATAAGGGACTAGTGCGATTTGCAATTTTGGTAAAATTAAAGGATGGCAGCTCTATAAAGGTCACAGATTTTTCGAGAAGAAAATATGCAGAGAGAATATTAGAATATCTTAACTCCTTTATTGATTGAGTTTATCCTTTATTAACTGCATCTCATATTTTTGTTTTAAATTTTTTACACTACTATCATTTGGATTAAGTTGATAAGATTTGTTTATGTAGTAAACAGCCAGGCTATCATCAATGCTAAAATAATTCACGGCAATATTTCTATTCGATTCTGCAACTCTATAATTAAGTTGGATGGATTTTAAAAAATCCTGGATCGCAGGGTAGGCATTTAATAATATTGTATAGGAGTAACCTCTGTTAAGGTAGTATTTTCCTTTTGTGGAATCTTCGCTAATTAACTTGGAATAAAGAGGTATTGCCAAAACATCATTTTTTGCATAATACAAAGAATCAGCTTGACGTTCTATATCTACTGTAGAATTAGCTGTATTGTTTCTTTTATGTTCACTACAGGAAAATAATACCAACAGGAAACAGAGAAATAAAATTTTTGAATTCATGATGAATAAATTTACTGTTCAGTTAATTTTGCTTATACAAATTCCTGGCGAACTCCTCCTCTGGCGCAAGTAAGCAGCATAGCATTTGTGCGAAGCGTACTTGTGTATTGATTAGCTAAATTACATTATTTGCGGATCTCTATAATCATTCTCCTTTGCGCAAGTATGCTGTACACATCCCAAGCCCCTGCATGCTTGCGCCAGAGAGGGTGAGCTGTTAGAAAAAAATTATGATGACAGGAAAACAGTCTTAAAAGTAGTAGTCAATTATTTTACCCGTGCTCAACTGCAAACAACAAGCAAAACGCTAACACAAAAAGCATAGTTCATTAATACAAAGTACAATCCCAAAAACTAATGATTTGCTCTTGCTTTAAACAAAAAGTATCTGCTAAAGCGCTTCATTTAAATTTTTGATTCTTTTTTTTCAATATCAAAGGTTATATCGCAAAATCTTACTAAAATTGTATCTTCTTTATTATTCAAAAGTACATAGTCGAATGGAGGCAGCATCTGGTAATAATAACCGTCCCAATTCATAAAACCATCAAAACGTGTCCCGTCAATACTTTTCATCTGATTCGATATTAAATCAATTACATGCTGATTACTTGAAGTTTTACAAACTATTCTATGTGTTGGCAATTTGTCTGGATAGCAAACTCTGCTACTTGCTCCATTACAATCAGCACCATATCCATAAACTTCTAAAAACTCATTAATACCAGTTAAATTAGTTTCCACTAAAATTTCCCAATTTGCCTGAAGCCAATTATTTATCACTTCTTCTTTTTCATCTTTTGGTATGTCAATAATAAAAAATGAGAATGATTGCCAAGATGAATGGATAAAATCCCTAAAATAGTTGATTACTTGATTTGCATTTTTCATAAAATCAATTTGTTGGTGGTCTATG
>JBAQJB010000326.1:0-1989 GCA_049289155.1 Chitinophagaceae bacterium | reverse complement strand
AGACAACCTTATCCGCGTTGGTTACAATTACATAATCGCCACAATCTGCATGAGGCGTATAGTAGTCTTTCGTTTTACCGAGCAAAATGGCGTCGTTCTGTGCGCACATGCGGCCTACGGTTTGATTGGTGCCATCCACAACGTACCAATCGCGTTGTATGGTAGCCTCGTTCGCATGTTTTGTAGTGAAATGAAGTTTACTCATAAATTTATTTCTTTTTAAAATCCATCGCCATCCCGATGGGTTTTTTATTAATGGGAGGCGAAGGTGCGGGGGAAAATTTTACCGGCAAAGAAATAAGGGAATTATTTTCATGAGAGCTTTGTAAGTTACTGGTTTTCAGTAAAAATTTTGTAAAAAAGAAATTTTCCTTTTTTGCCAGGCACATATAAATGGATTATCCTAACCAAATTTTTCCTTCCATATCACCAACAACTCATCCATATATTTCCGGTCATTACTCAACCGCGGTACTTTATGCTGCCCACCCATTTTTCCTTTTTGATGCAGCCATTCATTAAATAAACCTTTTGGTGCCGGGTGCACCAACGGCATTTTCATAGCAATATTTTTATAGCGCTTGGCTTCATAATCACTGTTCACCATTTTAAGCCCGTTGTCGAGTGCGGTAATAAATTTTTTCAGCTCATCCGGCTCTTTTTCAAATTCTATAAACCATTCATGCGCGCCATTCGTTGTGTCTGTAAAATAAACCGGCGCAGCCGTATAATCCTTTACTACAGCGCCCGTTTTGGCAGATGCTATTGAAATAGCCTGGTCAGAATTATCCACGATCAGTTCTTCACCAAATGCATTGATGAAATGTTTTAGCCGGCCCGTCACTTTTATTTTAAAAGGATATAAAGAAGTAAAAGAAATTGTATCGCCAATTAAATATCGCCAGAGCCCGCCATTTGTAGAGATCACAGGCGCATAATTTTTGCCAGGCTCCACGGCTTTTAAACCTATCGTTTTGGGATTGGGTTTTCCATATTCCTCAACAGGCATAAACTCATAAAAAATTCCATGTTGTAAAAATAACAGCATATCATCCGAAGTATCATTTTGCGCAGCGAAAAAACCTTCGCTCGCATTGTACATATTCAGGTAATTGATTTTACCCCCAATCAATTTTTCAAATTGTTTTTTATACGGTGTAAATGAAATGCCGCCATGCAAATACATTTCAAGCCTGGGCCAAACTTCCAGCAGGGTTGACTTCCCGGTGATTTCCAAAATACGTTTTATCAAAACAAGTGTCCAGGTAGGCACACCACTCAGTGATGTTACATCTTCATGAATGGTACTTTGTGCAAGCTGTTCTATTTTACTTTCCCATTCATCCATCAAAGCAATGGACAATTCCGGCGTGCGCAGCCAATTGCTCCAGAAGGGCGTATTTTGCAAAAGCACTGCACTCAGGTCACCATAAAATATATCTTCATTCAGGGAATTTATCTGGTGGCTGCCACCAATTACAAGCCCTTTACCCGTGAGTAGATCACTTTCGGGATACCGGTTGTAATATAGTGTGAGTACATCTTTCGCGCCCTGGTAATGGCAATTTCTTAAGCTTTCATCTGTGATAGGAATGAACTTACTTTTTTCATGGGTCGTGCCGCTGCTCTTGGCAAACCAATAAACGGGTGTATTCCATAACAAGTATTGTTCACCCAACATCAGCCTTTCGATATAAGGTTTTAAGTCTTCATATTCATGTATAGGAACAGCCTGTTTGAATTTGCTAATAGTAAACAGCTGGTCAAAACCATACTTCCTGCCTATCTCGGAATGTTGGGCGTGTGTAACCAGGTCCTGTAAAACATCCCTCTGCGATTGAATGGGATTTTGCATCCAGGCTTCGATAGTTGCATAACGAAGGCGTGCAAGCATTGATATGGTGGGAGATAAAATTTTCATTAACTGCTTAGTAAATGAATTTTAAAAATAAAAGTGAATATCCCAATGTATGGTCTTTTGCTTTGGCT
>JBAQJB010000325.1:0-1772 GCA_049289155.1 Chitinophagaceae bacterium | reverse complement strand
ATGTCCAAGTTGACAGTCGTTCCATATTTCCAGAAACGTTTTAACGTAAAACGTAAATGGTTCCGGGTTTTGGTTGCTGTTTTTTTTGGGTTTTTAATCACATAATTTTTTTAAAAATGAACATTTACGTTGGAAATTTAAACTGGGGTATGACCAGTGATGACCTGTACAATTTGTTTGCACCTTATGGCGAAGTAGCCTCAGCAAAAATTGTAACAGACAAATTCAATAACAACCGGAGCAAAGGTTTTGGTTTTGTTGAAATGGGCGATGACGAAGCTGCACGCAAAGCGATCAGCGAATTAAACGAAACCGAAATTACTGGCCGTAAGATCGTTGTTAACGAATCTGCACCACGCCAGGAAGGCGAAGGCGGTTACAAGAAAAAAACTTTCGGTGGCGGCGGTGGAGCCGGCGGAGGTCGTAGTGGCGGAAGCGGCGGCGGATTTAACCGTGACCGTGGTGGCTACAACCGTAATCGCGGCGAAGGCGGCGGTGGCGGTGGTTACAATCGTTATTAATCTATTACTCTCATAAAGTAGTTAAGTTCTGCAGCAATGCGGGACTTTTTTTATGGGTAAATGGAAAAGCGTGAACATTTTAATTAAAAGGTTCCTGCCTTTTTATATAAAATTTCTATGTAGAAATTGCCATGGCAACATTACACTTTTTGCAATAAATTAATACCGGATAATTCCTGGCCAATTTGGCGAATTCCTTCTAAAATTTTATCTGTTTGTTTTTGGGATGGTTTTTTATGCCCCTGTACATATTGGGAAAGTAATGTTGCATTCATTCCTATTTTTTCCGCAAGGAACCTTGCGTTTAAGACTTTATAATATTTGAAAAATTGCTGAAGGTCTATTTCAAATTTTATATCATTCAAAGTCAAATGTACATTTTCATCATCATAGTAAAGTTCCGATGCCTCCAAAGCATTTGCCATTAATTCAGGAATTGATATACCGGTCGTATAAATGGAATCGTTATCTGAATATGCGGAAAAACCGGTATCGGTTTTCTCAATTGTCATCGTTATTTTCAATTTTTTTGCCATAATGCTACTTTTCTATTTTTGCGCTTTTCAATATTTTGTTCTCAAGGCCTTTTCCAATTTCCTGGCTTCCATGATTCGGGAAAATAATAATTCCCTCTTTCGTGCTATGTTTCAACTTCACATGTGAACCTTTCTGAGAAACCGGGAACCACCCATCATGGGCCAGGATTTTAAGTAACTGTGAACATTTCATTTACTCATTAAGATATATTTATAAACTTCAAAGGTAAATAATAGTTTACTTTTATAAAACAATATTTCTTTCCGATTTATATTCAGCCTTTTTCCGAAAAATTCAATAAAGTATAATTATTGTAAGGGTACATTATAACTAAAGCCTGCTATGTTTGAAAGAAAGCCATACATTCCAGTAAATAATTATTTATTAGCACACACACCTTACCCATTCCTGGTAATGGTTGTAGCATTACCAATCTTTTTACAAATTTTCAAATGCCTATGCTTTTAAAGCTTGAAATTTGTTACATTCATTTTTACAAAAAGAGATATAAAAATAAAAGCTTTCACCACTCATTCCTACCAATTAACGATAATTTAATTTTTTTAATAAAGAATCAAAATGATATTTACAGGATCATTATTTCTTGAAAAGAAAATTTATTATACCCGTTTTCTTCGCCGCATTGCTGCCGGTCTTTTGCATAATGTATTTGCAACATGCGCATGAGTTGAAAGATGTCGCTTCACAATCAAC
>JBAQJB010000324.1:0-2423 GCA_049289155.1 Chitinophagaceae bacterium | reverse complement strand
ATAAAGAATTGAGAAAGGTTGAAATGAGTTAATGAATTCACTTGCTATTTGTAATAAATATTTTGTCATGTTTGAATATTGATCGCATCATTTATTTATAAAAATTTAAAATGATAAACAAAGAAATGCAATTGCTTCAATTTCCCAAAATCCCTGATGAGCGCGGGAACCTGTCTTTTTTGGAGAGCGGCAACCATATTCCTTTTGACATAAAAAGAACCTACTGGATCTATGACGTGCCTGGTGGAGAAACACGTGGCTCGCATGCTTTTAAAGAAACACAGGAAGTGATCATTGCATTGTCTGGTAGTTATGATGTGGTGCTGTTTGACGGCAAACAGGAATATAAATTTCAACTCAACCGTTCTCATTATGGATTGTATGTACCAAAAATGATTTGGCGTACTTTGGAAAATTTTTCTACCAATTCACTCGCGCTAATAGTCGCTGATACTGAATATAATGAAGCCGATTATATAAGGGACATTCATACATACAAAAAAAAGATTGAAAGAGTTTACTAATACAACACTTAACGACTGTGCACTTTTCAAGCTTCCGAAAATTGAAAATGCGGCAGGCAGTATTACGGTGATACAGGGGAATAAAGAAATTCCCTTCAATATTCAACGTATTTATTATTTATATGATATTCCTGGTGGCGCCGGCCGTGGTGGCCATGCACATAAAACTTTATACCAGTTGATCATTGCTGCGGGTGGAAGCTTTGATATTGTTTTGTTTGATGGAAAAGAAAGACTTACTATCCATTTAAACAGGCCTTATAATGGTTTATTAATTCCGCCGGGAATCTGGCGGGATATGTCTAATTTTTCCTCAGGCGCCATTTGTCTTGTACTGGCATCCGAGTTATATAATGAAACAGATTATATCAGGGATTATGAAGATTTTAATAGTTTAAAAAAAAACAGCCAGCATGAAATTCAATAACCGAAATGTATATATCAGCCCCAAAGCAGCAATTGGAATGAATGTACGCATTGGTGATAATACTTCTGTTTATGATAATGTTACAATTGGTAACAATTCTATTATTGCAAATGATTGTGTAATCGGTGAACCATTGTCAAATTATTATAATGATCCCGCTTATGTAAATCCAAAAACATATATAGGCGAAAATGCTTTGGTCAGAAGCCACACAATTATTTATGCAGGAAACAATATTGGCGATAACTTTTCTACCGGGCATCGTGTTACCATAAGAGAAAATTGTATAATTGGAAAAAATTTTAGTGCGGGAACACTTACTGACATTCAGGGTTATATCAAGGCAGGCGATTATTGCCGATTGCATAGCAATGTTCATATCGGGCAAAATTCTTTGATTGGTAATTTTGTTTTTATTTATCCTTACGTAGTTTTTACCAATGATCCGCATCCCCCTTCAAATATTTGTACCGGTCCTTCTGTGGATGATTATGCACAGGTAGCTGTTTTCAGTGTATTGTTACCTGGTATTAAAGTGGGTAAACATGCATTGATTGGAGCAGGATCAGTGGTGAGTAAAGATGTAAATGATTTTCAATTGGTGATGGGTAACCCGGCTAAAGTTATCAAAGACGTACGCGAATTAAAATCAAGGGAAAACAATTTATCCCATTATCCATGGCCGCAGAATTTTGACAGGGGTATGCCCTGGCAGGGATTGAATTATGATGATTGGATAGCAAATCAAAATAAATATTGATATTATTTTAAATAAAATGACAATTCCATTTTTTTCTTTAGCCCATTCCAATGCGATCATGAAAAAAGATATGCTGCAGGCATTTGAAAAAGTGTATGACAGCAATTGGTTTGTTTTGGGAAAAGCGGTGGAAGATTTTGAAAATGAGTATGCGGCATTTAACCGTGTAAAATATTGCGCAGGCTTAAGCAATGGCCTCGACGCGCTTTCACTGGCATTACATACATTAAATATCGGCCCGGGCGATGAGGTGATCGTGCCATCCAATACCTATATTGCTACGGCGCTGGCCGTGTCTGAAACCGGAGCTACGCCTGTATTTGCAGAACCTTGTGTGAATACATATAATATGGATGTACATAATGTGGAAGCTGCCATAACGGGTAAAACAAAAGCGATTATTCCTGTGCATTTATATGGGCAATGTTGCAATATGGATAGCATCATGCAGCTCGCAAAAAAATATAACCTGTACGTGGTGGAAGACAATGCGCAATCACATGGTGCAACTTTCAACGGTAAACCCGCAGGGAGTTTTGGTGATATCAATGCGACAAGTTTTTATCCCGGGAAAAATTTAGGTGCGCTTGGCGATGCCGGTGCCATCACCACGAATGATGAAACACTTGCGGGTAAAATAAAAATGTTGCGCAATTATGGAAGCCGTGAAAAATATTTTAATGAATGTATAGGCTACAATAAAAGACTGGAT
>JBAQJB010000323.1:0-3789 GCA_049289155.1 Chitinophagaceae bacterium | reverse complement strand
ACTTAATCATAGCAGTACTTACGCGGCAGCGATACGACTTGATCATGTGCTTGGTTTTTTTCGAATTTGGAGTATTCCGAAAGAAAATACGCAAGGTATACTTGGTTATTTTCAGCCTGCCATTGCCTTGCATGAAAATGATTTTACACAAGAAAAAATTTATTTTAATGAAGAAAGATTTTGTAAACCTTTTATAACTGAAAAATTGGTGGAGGAAATTTTTCTAGAAGAATCCGGCTATGTCAAAGACTTTTTTTTACATGAAAATGTTCCCGGGTATTTCGAATTTAAAGAAGCATTCAATACACAATTAAAGTTGCAGGAATTTATTTTGAAAAGAGATGACAGCGCGCAAAGTAAAAAATTGCTGAACAAATTATTATACCTGCATACAGAAATTATTTTGCTAAAAGATAGAGATAATAGTTTTCATTTTCGTGTAAATATGCAGCATACTTTTTCATTTAATGTGTTGGATGAACACACGAAAAATAATTTAAATGCATTATATCATGAATATTATTTCTCCCGGCAAAATGAACTTTGGAAAAGAAATGGCAATGAGATATTATCTGCATTGCGCAAAACAACTCATCTTTTGTATTGTGGTGAAGACCTGGGCTGGGCGCCCGTTTTTGTGCCTGCGATTTTAAAAGATAATGGAATTTTAAGTCTTGAAGTGCAACGTATGCCAAAGAAAAGCGATGCCCTTTTTACTGACCTATCTATTGTTCCTTATATAAGTGTTGCAACGCCCGGCACGCATGATATGCCTGTATTGCGGGAATGGTGGAAGCAGGACGAAAAAACCACGCAACTTTTTTATAATGACATTTTAAGAATACCGGGCGCAGCGCCGGCTGAGGCAAGTGGTGAAATTATCAGAATTATCCTGGAACAGTTTTTAGATTCACCGGCAATGTGGTGTATTTTTCAATGGCAGGATTTGGTTGCTATAAATGAAGATTTGCGATCGGAAGATCCTGCTAAAGAACGTATCAATGATCCTGCGAACGCAAATAATAAATGGAATTACCGCATGCATATTTCTCTTGAAAATATGCTGGATCAAAATACATTTAATGATGACTTGAAAAAGATGATAGAAAAATGCGGAAGAAATTAATTGTGGCTTGAATCACAATTAATTTCAAATATTAATGCACTTATTTTCCCTCATGCATGATGCCATCATATTTCGCAGCATTATCTTTAAATATCTGCTTTTGCTTATCATCCAGGTAACCGCCAATTTGCTCCATCACTTTTTGACGGGCATCTACGATCTTCGAACGGTCACTGCCACTTGATTTTAATTCTTTTCGTTCTTCCCGAAAACTTTTTGCAGCTTCCCTGATTTTCTGCACCTGGTCCTGCGTGAGGTTGAGGTCTGTTTTCCAGGCTTCAATGAGTTGGGCGAATTTTCCGCCTTGCTTATTTTCTCCGCCGCCGCCAAACATTTTTCCAAAGATTCCCATAATATATATTTTTTTAAAGGTATTGATTGCAAAAATGATACCCGTTTTATTTTTCCGGTGGCTCATACCTGATCACCACTTTAGCATTCTTTTTTTCATCGGCTGACATAAAAACTTCATAGCGTTTTCCCCCGGTTGTCACAACCATTAAAGCCGTGTTTGGCGGGATGCTGCCGAGATTATTTGCCACCATTACAAATTCATGCACCGGCACAAACTCTGATGCTTTTATATTTAAAGTAATTGGTTTGTTCGTTAAGCCCTGGCGATAGGAAATCACCTGGTTATTATCATAGACAGTAATGGTATCTCCATCAATTTCACCATTATCAAATAATTCAATTTTTATATCAGGTGATGAAGTGATCAGCGTTTTCACGAGGTTATTGCTTCTTTCCTTCAAATCCTTTGGTACCGGCAGTTTCGGAATAACGGGGTTTTGCTGTACAGGATTATCCGGGTTATTTTTTGGTAATTTCACAGTTTCATTTACAGGAGGATTTTCCTTTTTAGGGATGACCGGTTGCGTATTTTTTTGTGCATCATTTTTCCGGATCTGCGCGACCAGGTCATTGATCATATTATCATCCTGCAGATTGAGTTGTCCTGTAAATCCCGGCAATTTTTTCTTCAGCAATTGCAATGTATTTGGCCCAATAATTCCATCCGGTGTGGCGCCCAATGCCTGTTGTAATTTTACAGCGTTATCATTTCTTTGCGGCTGTTGAATAACCAGCGTGTTGTTTTTATTTTTTTGTATTTGAGCAACTAGGTTATTTATCTGATCATCATCATTGATATCTAATTGTCCATTAAAACCCGGAACCTGTTTTTTTAAAGCATTTAGTGTATTCTGTCCAATAATACCGTCCGGTGTGGTTCCCAGCGCTTTTTGCAGGCGAATTGCATTGTCATTATTTGTTGCGGGAATATTTTTAGGCGGCGTTTTTTTTACCAAAAAATCTTCTTTCTTAAAATCTGATTCCGGAACTTTTTCCAAATACACGGTGCCCGTGCCGCAATCACCTCCATTGCTTACAAAGACACTGCTAAATGTACCGGATAAAATTTCTTTCTTACCAATTTTCTGGTAATCCAGGTAACAGGTCATCAAACACGCTTCGCTATTTGCAGCCATGCGCAGTTCCACCAATTTTGTTTCCTTGATAGTGATACTCTTGCTTCTTTTATCAAACATGCCTGTAAGATTGGCTTTGCCATAAAAAGAAGTGGAGCGATAGGAATAAGTAACGCCCTGCACTGCATGTTGCGCCGCACTGCCGTTTAATTCATTGATCTGTACTTCATATTTATATTGTTGCTTATAAAAACCATATCCGGAACTGAAGTAACCACGCCAGATGCCGGTGACATCCTGGGAAAACAAAGAAAATGAAATAAAGGAAAAAAGTAGAAACAGGGTGGATTTCTGCATAGATACAAATCTACTTTTGTGGAATTGCATTTAGCCATAAAAAACAGTTAACATTTATATTTAAGAAAGATTGGTAAGTTAATATTTGAGGTACCGGTAAAATAGGAATGTATGGAAAAACTGAACCACATAGGCACATAGATACATAGGTTTTCACATAGGGTTAATTATTCGCCAGGTAACATAGAAAAAAGCTTATTGACTAAGGTTTTTTGGCCTTCTTTAAAAATATTTACACAATGAAAATTTATAAGTATCCCTTTTGGCTTCTGCAACATATGCATATAAGAAAGTAATACTGCATCATGTATCGGCAATAGGCCTTCCTGTGCTTTCAATTCTACACAAAGTATATCTTCTACTAATACATCTAATCTTAATTCGGTATCCAGTTCTAAACCTTTGTATTGCACCGGAACCCAAATTTGGTTCCTGAATGATATACCCTGTATCGCCAATTCCCTCAAAAAACATCTCTCATAAATACTTTCCAACAAACCCGGACCCAGCTGTTTATGAACCTCAATTGCACAACCAATAACTTTATACGTAAGCATATTCAAATATTTCGTAGTTATTTGCATTTCTCTATGTGTTAATCTATGTGCCTATGATTCTATGTGGTTCAAAATACAAAAAAATATATTCACAATCGGCTAATTAGAAATGTGATTTTTATAAATCTCCGAAACGAGTTGTAACTGTCCCATTACCTCAAAATCTTAATTTGCCGAAAGATTTCGTACTTCTGAAAATCTGCAAATGATTCATTATTTTTGCACACGCTAAATTGAGCCTTTATGATAAATATTAGTTTCCCGGATGGAGCAGTCAAACAATTTGAACCAGGTGTAACAGCAATGGAAATTGCAACAT
>JBAQJB010000322.1:0-3656 GCA_049289155.1 Chitinophagaceae bacterium | reverse complement strand
CAGTATGGGGAACAACTCCTGTAAACCCAATACAGGTTACACAGGCTTTTAGCAATGATCCAAACGACCGGCCTTACCAGGATGTGGGCTTTGACGGAATTGATGACATCAATGAAAGGAATAAAAGAGCAGATTATTTAAACCAGCTGGCTGCATCATTTGGTACCGGCTCAGTGATTTATCAGAAAGCCTTAAATGATCCATCGCATGATGATTATATCTGGTACAGGAATGATGGTTTTGATGCTGCAGGCACGGGTATTTTGGGTAGGTATAAAGATTATAATAATACAGAAGGCAATTCGCCAATAGCTACGGGTGCTACCCAGTTCGCTCCTGCTGCTACAGTGTACCCGGATAATGAAGATCTCAATCATGATAATACTTTAAATGAAACTGAAGAATATTATGAATATCAATTGGACCTGAAACCGGGTATGGATGTAGGTGTAACGCCTTATATTGTAGATAAAAGAGTGGTAACACCAAAATTGGCGGATGGCAGTGCTACCACTGAAAATTGGTTTTTATTTCGTATCCCTATAAAAAATTATACAGGAAAAATTGGCCAGATCCCGGATTTTAAATCCATTCGTTTTATAAGAATGTACCTCACCGGTTTTGAAGATTCAACGGTGATGCGTTTTGCAAGCCTGGATCTCGTACGCAATCAATGGCGCACGTTTACTTATTTATTAGATACGACCGGTTCCTATACACCGATACCTGCCAACTCAACAACAACCATTAATGTATCCGCAGTGAATGTGGAAGAAAACAGCAGCCGCCTCCCGATTCCTTATAAAATTCCTCCGGGTATAGAACGTGTTCAATCTATCAGCAATAATGGTGTAAACCTTTTGCAGAATGAACAATCCATGAGTTTGAAAATAAATAATCTGAATAATGGAGATGCCCGGGCAGTATTCAAAACATTAAACCTGGACATTCGTTCTTATGGGCAAATGGACATGTTCATTCATGCAGAATCTGTGATTGGCCAGCGGACAATTAATAATGGAGAATTGGAAGCGGTGATCCGTATCGGCCAGGATTTTTTGAATAATTATTACGAGATCAGGATACCTCTTACCATTACACCATTCAATAGCGCAGCGACAACCGATGAGATTTGGCCTGCAGAAAATGATCTGAATTTTGCATTGAATGATTTGGTGCAATTAAAATTAACCCGCAATAACAGTGGCGCACCTGTAAATAAAATTTACCGGCAGGCGCTTGGAAATAAAACAATTTCCGTAATGGGTAATCCAAACCTGGGCGAAGTGCAGGGCTATTTAATTGGTGTTGAAAATGCGATCACAGGCGCGAATACACCTTTAAACACGGAAGTCTGGGTGGATGAATTAAGACTTTCTCAAATTGATGAACATGGCGGCTGGGCTGCATTGGGAAGGGTTGATATGCAGTTGGCAGACCTTGGTACTTTATCCGTTTCCGCAAATACATATACCAGTGGTTTTGGTGGCATAGAACAAAAAATTAATGAACGTGCCAAAAACAGTTTGGTACAATATGATGCTGCTTTGAATATTGATCTTGCCAAACTTTTACCCAAAGGTTTACATGCATCTATTCCTGTGTATGCCGGGTATAATAAAACGATACTTACACCTGAATATGACCCGTATGATCTTGATGTAAAATATAATTATAAAATCGCAAACGCAACGGGCCCTCAAAAGGATTCTATTAAAAATGTAGCCCTGGATGAAACGACCATTAAAACGGTAAATTTTACCAATATGCGATTTGGTGTAAATGGAAAAAAGCCAAAGATCTGGAGCCTGAGCAATTTTGATTTTAGTTTTTCATACACGGGTTTTTCACAAACCAACCCGATCATCCTGGACAATACATTACGCAAATACAGGGCAGGCCTGGGTTATACATATACCAGCAGTGGCAAATTTATATCTCCTTTTAAAAAGCTAATTAAAAATAAATCTGCCTGGCTCAACCCGATTAAAGATTTTAATTTTAATTATACCCCTTCATTGATTAGTTTTCGTACAGATATAAACCGCCAATATGGGGAGTACGTTCCGCGGATCGTAAACATTACGGATAAGACTGTAGAACAGGTGGATACTTCCTATGATAAATTTTTCACGTTTGACCGCTACTATAATTTACGCTGGGATCTTACGCGGACACTCAATCTCGATTTTAGCGCCATTAACTTTGCACGTGTAGATGAACCATTTGGGAAATTGGATACAAGGGAAAAGAAAGATACCGTATTGAAAAATTTTATTTCCGGCGGACGAAATACTTTATACCAGCAAAGAGCAACGATCAGTTATAGTATACCATTTAATAAATTACCACTGACGGATTGGATCACAGCACGCTATAGTTATTCTACAACATATAACTGGATTTCCGCCAGCCTCATTGCCATAAGCCTCGGAAATACATTGGAAAATAGCCAGCAAAATAGCCTGAACGGTGAATTTGATTTTAACCGGTTGTACAATAAATCCAAGTTTTTGCGCAGCGTAAATACGCAAAGTCAGAATGATAATTCGGGTGAAGTAACAGTAAAGGATAAAAATGGAGATGATTCGACAATCACCATTCCAACAAGAGCGGAAGTTGTAAAAGACCTGAAAGGCAGGGAAAAAAGACTGGCACTTTCAAAATGGCGCAACCTGAAAAGACAGGCCAGGATTGCAGGGAGAAAAAATAAAGAAGCCGGCTCTGTGAATGGCCTGGTGAAAACGGGCGTACAACTTGGAACCATGATCAAGCGGGTTTCTGTGAATTACAGCGAAAATTACAATAGCCGGATTCCAGGGTATAATGATAGCACACAAGTGTTGGGGCAGAATTTTAAAAGTATGCAACCCGGCCTCGGATATGTGTTTGGAAAGCAGCCGGACACGGCTTGGTTAAATTTAAAAGCCAGGCAAGGTGTGATCACCAGGGATTCCACATTCAATTTATTATTTACACAAAACTTTGATCAGCGATTGAGTGTAACAGCACAACTGGAGCCCATAAAAGAATTTGTTGTAGATCTTAATTTAGATAAAAGTTTTTCAAAAAATTATTCTGAACTCTTTAAAGACACAACAGGAACAGGGAATAAATTCCAGCATTTAAGCCCACTGGCAGGTGGTGGTTTTAATGTTTCTTACGTAAGTTTTGGTACATTATTTACGAAGACAAACCCGAATGAAATTTCAGAAACATTCAAAACTTTCCAGGATAACAGGCTGGTCATTTCCAAAAGACTTGCTTCGCTAAACCCATACTGGCAGGCACTTCCGGACAATGAGAAGTTTACTGAAGATGGATATGCAACCGGTTATGGCCGTTATGCACAAGACGTTTTAATTCCCGCATTTTTATCCGCATATACCGGGAAAGACCCGAATAGTGTTTCACTTATTGATGAATCAAACCCAAGTATTAAATCCAATCCATTCAGTGGCATTAAAGCTATTCCAAACTGGCGCGTAACATATACCGGCCTTACTAATATTCCGGCATTGTCTGATATGTTTAGTAATATCACTATCACACACGGTTATAATGCCAACCTGAGTATGAATAGTTTTGCCAGTGCATTATTATTTTATGACCCGTTCCATTATGGCGCCCCTGCATTTATTGATACCATTTCAGGC
>JBAQJB010000321.1:0-8131 GCA_049289155.1 Chitinophagaceae bacterium | reverse complement strand
TATATCCTGGCCTCTGAAAAAACAAGCGCTTTGGAGATTGGTGATGAACCCATGCAGTTTCATCTAAAATTTCCGGGCATATCGGTTGCCGTTTGTGAAGACAGGCTCGTGGCTGTTCCGCAGATTTTACAGGACAGGCTGGCAACAAATGTGATTATTTTGGACGATGCTTTTCAGCACCGCGCCATTGATGCCGGTCTGAATATTTTATTAACGCAATACGGCGATTTATACACGCATGATTTTTTTCTTCCCAGTGGTGATCTGCGTGATCAGAAAGTTTCTGCCGAAAGAGCGCATATAATAATTGTTACAAAGTGCCCGGCGGACTTATCATTAGAAGAAAAAAAATTGATAGAAAAAGAGGTAAATGTAGCAGAAGGACAAACTATTTATTTCACTACGTTGGAATATGGAATGCCCTATCATATTCTCACAAAAGAGGAAAAACCTTTATCTGTTGAGGAAGAAGTGTTATTGGTTTGTGGCATAGCCAACCCGGAGCCTTTAAAAAAATATTTGGAAGAAAATACGGCCGCATTTTACCAGGTACATTTTTCTGACCATCATATTTATAGCATCGATGAGCTGAAAGGAATTTCCAAAAAATTTGAACAGGTACAAAGCAGCGAAAAAATTATTTTGACAACAGAAAAAGATGCAGTGCGATTAATTAAATTTGAAAAAACATTGGTGGATTTACCCTTTTATGTGTTACCGGTGCGCAACAGGTTTTTATTTGATGATGAAATAATTTTTACAACTGCTATAAAACAATATATCCATAGTTATAAAAATCAACCGTAAATGCCGCATAAGAAAAAAAAGAAATCTCATCATGATCAACATGAAATTTTCCTGCAGGGGAGATTGGACGTTGCCCGTTCCGGTATTGGTTATGTAGTGATCGCGGATAAATCCGGTGATGTATTGGTGCGCAATAATGACTTCAACACCGCGCTGCATGGGGATTTGGTGAAAGTAAAACTGACCAAGTCAAATGGCATATCCGGCAGGAAAGAAGGAAAGATTTCATCCATCATAGAAAGAAAACAAGTTGAATTTTCAGGTGTCATGCAGATCGCGAAAAATACCGCTTTTTTTATTCCTGCTTCTGAAAAAATGCAACAGGATTTTTATATTCCACATGAAAATTTACACGGTGCAAAGGATGGTGATAAAGTAATCGCGAAATTTATTGAATGGAATAAAAAAGAACGCAACCCGGTTGGTGAGATCACGGCTATTTTAAAAGATGAAGACGCCAATGAAATAGCCATGCAGCAGATCATTATTGAAAATGGTTTCTCTATCCAATTTCCCGATGCAGTTTTAAAGGAAGCAGAGAAAATTAAAAATGTGATTTCCCATAAAGAAATTAAAGACCGCAAAGATTGCCGCGAGTTGCTCACATTTACTATTGATCCTGCAGATGCAAAAGATTTTGATGATGCTATTTCTATTCATAGGAATGAAAACGGGCATCTTGAAATTGGCGTGCACATTGCCGATGTAAGCCATTATATAGAACCGGGCCATGCAATGGATACAGAAGGATACGCACGCGCCACTTCTGTCTATTTACCGGATCGGGTGGACCCGATGTTGCCGGAAAAAATATCCAATGAACTTTGTTCTTTAAGGCCCAATGAAGACAAGCTTACCTTCTCTGTAATTTTCGAGATCAATAAAAAAGCACAAATAAAAAAATACTGGATCGGTAAAACAGTGATACATTCCAATCACCGCTTTACCTATGAAGAAGTGCAGGATATTATCGATCAAAAAAATGGCTTGCATGTAGATGAAATTCTTGAATTGAATGAACTTGCACAACTATTGCGTAAAGAAAGATTTGCCAATGGCGCGATCAATTTTTCATCCCAGGAAATTCGGTTTAAACTGGATGAACACGCAAAGCCCGTTGCGGTGATCATTAAGGAAAATAAAGAAGCACATCAATTGATCGAAGAGTTTATGTTATTGGCCAACCGTTCTGTTGCTACCTATGTTTCAGAAAAGAAAATCAATAAAAAACCAATACCATTTCCATACCGGATTCATGATACGCCTGATGAACAAAAGCTGCTTCCCTTCATGGCTTTTGCCAAAAAATTTGGCTACTCATTTGATATTTCTTCTCCTGAAAAAATGGCGGAGAGTTATAATAAAATGTTGCATGCGATTAAAGGAAAACCGGAGCAACATGTGCTGGAACAATTGGGAATCCGCACGATGGCAAAAGCGGTTTATACCCCGGAAAATATTGGCCACTATGGATTGGGCTTTGAAAATTATTGTCATTTTACTTCTCCCATACGCCGCTACCCGGACATCTTAGCGCATCGCGTGATTCAATCCTTACTGGAAAAGAAACCAATGATAGATGCGGAAATGGATGAGAAATGCAGGCATTGCAGTGAGCGCGAAAGAGCGGCGATGGATGCGGAGCGCGCAGCGAATAAATATAAACAGGTAGAATTCATGCAGCAATATTTGGGAGAAAATTTTGAGGCGGTCATCAGCGGCGTAGCATCATTTGGCATTTTTGCAGAAACCATCGAGCATAAATGTGAAGGCATGATTTCTATGTCAATGTTAAATGATTACGATGACTTCAGTTACCTGCAAAATGAATATTGCATCATTGGCAAACGCTCCGGTAAAATTTTTCGCATTGGCGATAAAGTAAACATTAAAGTGATCGCCGCAAATCTTGATAAAAGACAACTGGATTACGAATGGTTACCGGGAGATACTGAAAAGCTTGCGAAAATTCCACCGGCCACCAAGAAGCCGAAGAAAGAGCGCAATGGAAAAAATAAAATGCGTAAATAATTCTTCGCTGGCATGTTTTTTTTTAAGTGCAGCATTCATTTTTCATTCACTTCTTTTTTTACTTCATCATAAAATGCTTCCATCATAGGAAATTTTTCTATGGAAGCGCATTGTGAGCAAATATGTAAAAATTCATTGCGTACCAGGCGGTCTCTTTTTCCATAATCCCAGATCGGCAGGATGAATGTAGAAAATAATTCATCGATCGTCCACTCCCTGGAGACGATCCGGCTTGTACCATTTTTATGTACATAATAATTAATGGGAAAATGGCTCATCCGAAAAGAAAATAAAATGGATAATGCATGCAGGCTTGCAATAGCAGTCCCGGGATCATTAATGGAAGGGCTCAATGCTTTTACTGCCACTTCTGTTAATTGCCGGAAGCCATAAGAAAAGTTTTTTTCAATAGATTCATCATTATTGATATAGAAATTGTCTGCAATTTTTTCAATTTTATCTGCCTCCAATTCTTTAGATAATTTTCCTATTAACGTGTCCTCAAAAACAAAGGATCCTCTTCTCTGCATGATGCTAATCTGGCATTCATATTTTTCGCAAATATGTAACAGGGTTTTTTTATTAAAGCCTTCAAAAATGCCTGCATGCGGAGCTTTGATGTCAGCGCCATTAAAATTTGCATAGAGATCAGCCGGCATTTCCGGAAGCGTACAAACTTCCTGCATCACATTTTTTGTTTCCAGGAAGATTCGGTGAATGATCACTGCATATTTTACGGACTGCGTGATATAATGCAGGAAATAAATAAATAGAAAAATATCTATGATCGTGAGAATGATGAGAAAATAAGTACTTATTGCGGGGATGTAAATACCTGAATCAATGTCGCGGATGGTACTCAGGAGGAATAAAGCAAATACGATGGTGCCGATATAAATTCCTAAAACTATTTGTTGAAAACGGTTACCAATAAGCCTGTCCAGTATTCGGTTACTCATTTGCGAAGCCGTCTGGTTGAGAATAATCATTACCATGGAAAAACTGAAAACGGCGAGTGATATTAGTCCACTTACCACAGAAGAAATGATACTACGTGCTGTTGACGCATCTTTCAGGCTGAACCAGGTGAGCTGGGATTTGAAATTTTTTCCTGCATCCGAAAAATCAAAGCGTACCATGATAATTGCGAAAGCTAAAAAACTTAAAGCAATTAATGCCGGGTAAAAGGCAATGCTGTTGATAATATTTCGGTAGCGGTTGCTAAACCAGATTTTTATTCTATCAAACATATATTCATTGAGAAATAAAGATATTATATAAATCCGATGTTGATTTTTTTAGAATGAATTATGGAATGTTTCAATGTATATAAACCGTGCAAAAAAATTCCCGGTGTGTAAAAAATGCACCGGGAATTTAGAATCGTTGTATAAATCAGGTATTTTTCTTATAGGTTACCAACAGCACGATTCCTGCTACAACAGCGATACCGCCAGCATAGTTAGGCCAGTCAATTGTTTTTTCTTCTGTCTTGTTTATTTCAAGCGGGCCTACCTTAGCTACCTGCTCTTTCTGCGTAAAACTGATATTTCCAAAAACCAGCATGAGTATTCCTGCAACAATTAAAATAATTCCAAATACTTTCATAATATCTTTTAATCAATACTACTAAAAATATCATGCCATAAGAAAAAGGTTTTAGAAAAACCAGGTAAAACTAAATTTTAATGCGAAAGGTGTTCCTGGTGTAAAACAAATTTCATCTACCGGTTGTGCTTCATTTTTTAAACGCGTTTCAGTAGCAAATTGTGTTTCTTTCCAGCGGGTATTGAAAATATTATTAATCACGGCACCGATCTCATATTTTGGACGGGTAAAATTCACAACTGCATCTGTTATAAAATATCCTACAGCAGTTAATGTATAGTCTTCATTGCCCGGCCTGTCACCAATATACCGGTAACGCAGGCTGCCATTCCATCCTGACTTCCTGCTATAAGTGATGCCACCGGTGCTTGTCCAAATTGGCGCCAATGGAATTCTGTCTGCTCCTTTCGGTTCACCAACTGCACGCCCATACGCATAGTTTACATCAACATCAATATACAAAGACCTGATGGGTTCATACCTGCCGGAAAAATCAAAACCATATCTTCTTGTTTTACCACTGAATTCTACGAAACCGCCATCACCACTATACACAAATTCCTGTTCCAGGTAAATATACCAGGCAGCCATATTGATCAATATATTTTTTGCCGGTTTGAAAACGGTTCCCAAATCTGCCGCATACGCGGCTGGTAAAATTTGATAACCATTTTCTACAACTGCCGCACGCGCATCATTGGAATGAAAACCGCGTCCTGTAGAAAGATAGAATTGTGTGTTGTTGTTGACATGGTAATATATATTCAGTTTTGGACTGAAGGTGTTTGCATTTGCAGTATATTTTCCAATACCGGGTAACGTAGAATCACCGGCAAATTTATTGTTGTATCCAAAATAAAACTGGTCGAAACGCACGCCTGCATTGATGCTTAGGTGATCCTTAAAATTAAATGTTTCACTCACATAGGGAGCAATATTTAATTCTGAAATATCTCCCAGTTTTATTTCATTGATCAATGTGAACCTGTCAATAGTATGCGCGAGTTCAGAATTTTTAGTCAGGTCTGCACGAACATTCATACCAAATTCGGTGGTTGCTTTTACGTCACCAATATTTTTTGTAAATTGGTAACTGCCATTATAGCCCAGCAAATTTCTTCCTTCGCGTTGCCTGATCTCATCTCCATTAATACTGTCTTCCAGGAAGAAAGTAAAGTTTGTATGCAAATCAAAATGTGAATTGGAAAAATAAACCTGGTTCTTCATTATGCCGCCATTGTCAAACGAAGTGGTGAGTTGCACATTCAAATTTGTGCGGTAAGTTTTGCCACCTTCCAGCGGATCGAGCGCACCATAAAAACCGATAATGCCTTCATCTACAGAGCGGTCAGGGATTTGCCCGGAGGCATTCCATTTGCTCCAGAAAGTAGTTGCAGAAACAGATAAATAATTATGCTCAGAAATTTTTCCATTATATTTTGTAAAAAAATTGAAGCGGTTAAAATGCTGTGGGTTTTCAAAATAAGCATCTGCATAACGATACTCGGTTGCTACATACCAGGATTGCTGTTTTTGTTTTGCTGCGCTGTTCAATAAATTAAACATGCCCAATGCCCTGTACGTATTAAACATGCCGGCTTCTATTTTAACGAGATTGGATGGCAATGCATTTTTCAAATTAAAATCAACATAACCTGTCGTGGCGAAATCTCCTTTCGAAATTGCGTAAGGCCCTTTATTAAAATCCACACTTTCAATAGTTTCAGGGATTATAAAATGGCTGTCTGCAAAGCCCTGCCCGTGCGCATGTGAGACCATATTTACCGGCAAGCCATCTACATCTTCGCGAAAATCTGTACCATGGTCTGCATCAAATCCACGTAAAAATATTTGCTCTGCTTTGCCACCGCCCTGGTGTTGCCCAATTACAATCCCGGGAATAATGCGCAATACTTCCTGCGAATTATTTACACCGCGCATGGCTATATCCGTTTTACTAATGGGTTTAAATTGATTACCGTTTCCTGCTACGATTACAACGTTTTCAAGCTGAGCCTGGCCGGGCGAAAGTTGAATGACGGAATTGTTTTTAAAATTTGATATAGAAATATCTTTGGTTGTATATCCAATTGAAATTACACGAAGATCTGTACCGGTTTGATTTTTAAATTCAAATTTACCGGTTGTATTGGTAACAGTTGTTTTCCCCGAAGGCAAAAGATTAATGATCACGCCTTCAATAGGCTGGTTGGTAGCACTGTCCACTACGAAACCCGTTTGTGCATTTGCAAATGCGGTTATGCAAATGCATAGAATGCTGCATAAAATTTTATACATAAAATAATTTATAGAATAATAAAATGAATGAATAATTGTTTGGCCGGTATTTTTTATTTGAAATTACCGGCGATGCGAAATTAAGAAATCATGCATTTTTTGGGAGGCGGGGAAACCTTCTTCAGGTAAATATTTGGACAAGCTAAAATATGCAGCGCTGCAAATTTTTGAGATGAAACTATATTTCCTTCAATACCATTGGTCATCAATACAGGCAAATGTGTTCCGGTTTGCGCTTGTTCGTCCAGGTTTTTTTTGTGCTGGCCATTTTCATTTGCCGTATTGGTAAGTTCCTGTTGAAGGTGGTTGGCGCCATATTTCGCATGCACCATTGCGATATGATATGCTTCGGCGAATTCATGTGATAAAGCATCGGAAACAATGGGAATTACAGGATTTAAAATCACGGAGCTGTAAAGAAGTATGAGATAATATGCTAACGTGAATTTCATTTTTATTTCCGGGAATTGTCAGGTAACATTGTTTTGTCGTTTCATTAACGGAATAAAACAAAAAAAGGTTTGACAAGTTTGCATATAAAAAAAACGCAAACCGAATTTCAGTTTACGTTTTTTCATAATGCCAGCGATTATAAACTCGCCATATCAATTACAAAGCGGTACCGTACATCACCTTTGAGCATGCGTTCATACGCTTCATTGATCTCGCTTATTTTGATTACTTCCACATCACTTACAATATTGTGTTCTGCGCAATAGTCAAGCATTTCCTGTGTTTCCGGCAGGCCGCCGATAAGTGATCCGGCAAAACTTTTTCTGCCAAAAATCAGGTTCATTGCGGGAATTTGTGCCGGGGTAGGAGGTACACCCACACAAACCATTACGCCATCTGTTTTCAGCATACTTAAATAAAAATTATAATCATGTTCTGCGGAAACAGTATCCAGAATAAAATCGAAATAATGTTGAACTCCTTTTACTTGTTCCTCATCACTTGTCAATACAAATTTATGTGCGCCTAATTTTGTTGCATCCTCTTTTTTAGATGGTGAATGGCTAAGCATGGTCACTTCCGCGCCCATGGATGCAGCCAGTTTTACACCCATATGGCCAAGTCCACCAAGTCCAAGAATACCTACTTTATCACCTTTGCCCACTTTCCAATGGCGAAGCGGCGAATACGTGGTGATACCTGCGCAAAGCAATGGTGCTACAGCTTCCAGCGGAAGCTTATCAGATATTTTCATTACAAATTCTTCCCTTGCAACGATCTCTTTGCTATAGCCGCCATATGTCAAGCCACTACCATCCCGTTCAGGATTATTATAGGTGCCGGTACAGCCTTCCAGGCAAAATTGTTCCAGGCCTGCTTTACAGTTTTCACACTCCTGGCAACTATCCACGAGGCAGCCAATGCCCGCCAGGTC
>JBAQJB010000320.1:0-2632 GCA_049289155.1 Chitinophagaceae bacterium | reverse complement strand
CTCCACATTGATCTACTCTAACTAATACAAGCCCGTTACCGGATGGAGTTGCGTGAAAACCCGGATTGATAATAATATTGCCTGCTCCAAGGGTAGAAATTGCAGTGCCGGATATATTTACATTATCACCCGAATTGAGCGTATTGACAGCAGATGCGAAATAATAACCTGATGAAACATTTATGTTGTAAATATTTGCATTGGCAATAGTTGTTTCACATTGTTTCAAAGAAGAGTTGGTTGAAAGAAAACTGTTTATTCTTGTAAATTGATTACCCGTAATCTGTAAGGAAAAGTAACAACTGTTTGCCCACCAGTAAGCCATTAAATTAGTGTATGGAGGAGAAAAATTTGTTTGCCCTTTTGGGTCCGTGCAGGTGCCGGTATATTTACAGCTATCTGATGATCTTGAAAAACAACTATTGCCCAGGTTCTTGAAAACATAAGGATCTGCCGGGGTATCAGCTATCAGGTCTGCGGACGTTGAAGAATTAGAACCATCAATATCTTCATATCCGTTTGCTGGTTCGAAAGTATGCAGCAAGCCCATGCAATGCCCAACTTCATGAGTAATCGTTTGACCTCTGGCAATGTTGCCCGATGCAATTAGGCAATAGGTTCCGGGTATTCCGCCTAAAGCAATTCCACCATAACCGCAACTGCCACCGCACGAAGCGTTACTACCATTGATTTTTTTCATGTAAAAAATATTAATGCAATTGGGAACCTGGTAAGTATCAAAGTCTGATGAAGAGTCAACATCCGCATTAAAATTGTTATTGAGAAAACTGCTGTTGATGTAATTTACCCCTGCATACAAAAAGCATAAATTATCGGCAGCATAATTAGAAGCAAGTGTATTAAACTCTTCTTTTAACTGATCTGTTGTTGCTGCTGCATTACTGCCATCATTATCAGTTGCAATATGAAAATAAACACGAATTAAAACTGTTGAAGCCAGCGTATTTTGTGCAGCACCGCTTTTTTCAAACTGCAGTGCTTTATTTAAAGCCTCTGTGTTGATTTTATAAGGGCCACATGTTTTTGGTTCCTGTCCGTATGTTATCAAACTAAAAAAAATGAAACCAACAACAAATCCTGCTTTAAGGAAATTATTTGTTTTCATTTTGAGTTGATTTTAATGCATCAATCTCTTTTTGCAATTGAATAATATAAAGCGTAAGTTCTTCAATCTTCTGCATCATTTTAGTTTGCACACCGGCAACAGCTAAACCATTTTTTTGTATGTCTGCTGCAGATGGTATTTCAGGCAGATGGTGATTTTGATTGATGTATTTCTCTACTTCATTTAATGACCGGAGTTTATAATTTTTATCAAAAACAAAATCACTCCAGCCTGTTTCAACTCTTACTTCTTTTGCCTGTATTGTTCCATTAACAGATAAAGTATATTGTGGAGATGTTGTGCCAATGCCAACTTTAACTGCATTTGAACCTGTGCCACCAAGTACAATGGAATTGCTTTGCGCTACTCTCGCATTGGCACCTATTGCAGTAGCATTACTAACACCACTGCCGGGAACTATACCTGCGAGATAGCCTATAGCAGTATTATCTGAACCTGTTGTATTATCATATAATGCGCCGCTGCCTATTGCCGTATTTTGACCGCCAGTTGTAGTATTAACCAATGCATTTACGCCAATGCCGGTATTATCGTCCGCATTACTATGTGTAAGCGCATTGACACCTACTGCAGTGTTGATACTTCCTGTGCTGTTTGAATTTAAAGCCCCAAACCCAACTTCTGTATTGCTGCCTCCGGTTGTATTAAAAAATAAGCCAAAACCTACTGCTGTATTATCACTTCCCGTTGTATTGGCAAACAAACAATTTGCACCAAGCGCTACATTACTTGTTCCTGTAGTATTTAAATATAATGATTGTAAACCTACCGCAGTATTGTTGCTGCCGGAAGTGTTTTTATTTAATGAATAATAACCTACCGCCGTATTAAAGCTGGCAGTATTTGCATATAAACTTTGAAAGCCTACCGCCGTATTTTTTGAACCTGTAGAATTATTTTGCATGGCGCCAGAACCCAATGCAGAATTTGTAGAACCTGTTGTATTACTCTGCATTGCCTTTTCGCCAAACGCTGCATTTGAAGTTCCTGTAGTATTATACCGCATGCTGGTAGAACCTACAGCAGTGTTGTATGTACCTGTGTTTACATCCATAGAAAAAGAACCAATTGCAGTATTTCTGAATCCTGGTGAAGCAGCAGTATCAGCATAATCACCAAGGAAAAGATTATTGTCGCCGGAATTTGGATTGTCTCTTAAAACCCTTATTCCGTTTATTCTTAAATAATTCCCGGTGGAAATATTGATATCACCATTCACATCCAGTTTATATGCAGGCTTATTGAGACCAATACCCACATTGCCACCTTTATAATAAATTGAATTGCCTTTCTTTAACCAATAAGAGGTAGTAGTATCAGATGCAGCAACCTTCTGCCATGCAGTGCCATCATAAAAATAAAATCCCGGTGTTGAATTTGTCTGGTAAATCAATAAACCCATTGCGGGAGACGCAATGGCATCGCGTTTTGCCTTTAGCATACGGGGAATTAATAAACCTTTATTAGTCGATTTTATTTCCAATA
>JBAQJB010000319.1:0-2426 GCA_049289155.1 Chitinophagaceae bacterium | reverse complement strand
CTATCCATTCATGCTTGCTGTGAATGGCTTGCATGCCGGTAAAAATATTCGGGCAGGGCAATCCCATGAAACTCAGTTTGCTTCCATCTGTACCGCCGCGTATGGGTTCATTAACTACCTGCAAACCTGCGCGCCTATATGCTTCAGCCGCGTACGCAGAAACCTGTGGAAATTTATCCAACACTTCTTTCATATTCCGGTATTGCTCTTTGACTAAAAATTCCATTTTAGCTTTTGGAAAATTATTCACCACAGAAGTTGCAATTGATTGCAATCTCGCCATATGTGCCAGCATATTTTCTGTATTAAAATCACGAACTATAAATTCTACAACCACTTTTTCCGCATTGCCTTCTGTGCGCAGCGGATGCACAAAACCTTCTTTATGTGACGTTGTTTCGGGGCTCCAGTTTTCTTTGGGAAGTTGTGCAAGCAATTCACCCGCGATCTTTAATGCATTCACCATTTTCCCTTTAGCATAACCCGGGTGCGCACTTACACCATGAATAATTATTTGAACGCTGTTCGCACTGAATGTTTCATCTTCAAAAGTTCCTGCTTCACCACCATCTAATGTGTATGCAAAATCAGCAGACAGTTTTTTCAAATCAACTTTTGCTGTTCCTTCACCAATTTCTTCATCAGGTGTAAATAAAATTTTTATACCGCCATGTTTTACGCCGGGATTTTTTACCAGATAATTGGCCATATCTATAATAATGGCAACACCACTTTTATCATCTGCACCGAGTAAAGTTTTTCCGCTTGCAGTAATAATATCAGCGCCAATTTTTTCCTGCAGATATGGATAATCTTTTGTAGAAATCACCTGGCTGTTATCATCAGGCAGCGCAATATCCTGCCCGTCATAATTTTTATGCAAAATAGGTTTTACATCTTTCCCACTGCAATCCGGCGCCGTATCTACATGGCTGCAAAAGCAAATCACCGGAACTACTTTTGAAGTATTGGAAGGAATGGTTCCATATACATAACCAAAATCATCTGTACTGGCATCAGCGACACCAATTTCCAATAATTCAGCTACAAGTAATTTACTTAAATTTTTTTGTTTTTCAGAAGACGGATGCGTGCCACTTTGCGGATCAGCTTCTGTATCTACCTGCACATATCGTAAAAATCTTTTCGTTACTGTAAAATTGTAAGCGTCCATAAAATTGTTTTTGGTTACAAAGGAAAAGAATTGATTGTATAATTTTTTGTAAATAATAAAATAATCTTACCTTGATCTTTAAACCAAAACCTTTTTAATGAAAAAGAATGTCATAGGCGCAATTGTGGGAGCCCTCATCATATTCCTTTGGCAATTCCTTTCTTTCACAGTTTTAGACTTACACGCCAACGCAAATAGGTATACCTCCAGCCAGGACAGCGTATTGAAATATTTAGGCGAACATATAAAAGAAGGCCAGTACTTTCTGCCGGGAGCCGCACCCGGTGCAAGTTCTGAGGAAATGGAAAAAGCGATGCCGAATGGAACGCCCTGGGCTGTGATCGCTTATCATTCCTCCTATAACGCGTCAATGGCCATGGCGATTGGCCGCAGCCTCGCTACTGATATCGTGATGATCTTCCTGCTTTGCTGGGTTTTATCAAAGTTTCACAATGCCCGGTTCGGAACAATTTTCGTTGCTTGTTTATGTATAGGCCTGATCGTATTTTTTAATGTGCCTTATACCAACCATATTTTTTATCAAACTTTTGATATGATGGCATATTTCTATGATGCTGTTATAAGTTTTGGCCTGTGTGGATTATGGCTGGGATGGTGGCTCCCGAAAAGAAAGCATTACTGATTTTAAAAAATTAGTTCTCGCTCTTAGTTATACACCGGCTCCGGCAAATCCGCATAAGCGCTTTTGTTTTGATCAAGTATTGTTGAAATATGTTTAAAATTTTCTGAAGTGGGTGAAAGGTTTATATACTTGCCTAAGATATTCCTGTTCCTGTAAATGATAAAAGTATTTTCCACAGAAGGATTTATTTTATTTAAAAAAACATCGCTTTCTTTATCTGAAAATGAAGGAACGAATGTCAGTGCTATATTTTTCAGGCCGAGTAATTCGCCGGTTTTTTCCAATAAATGTTGCCGGTCTTCTTTATTAAAATTTTTATCATTGCCATATACAAAATAAACTTTCAGGTATTTATTTCTGGCTGCACTTTCATGGTCTAAAAAAACCAGCCATTTTTTTATGGCTTCCCAATTAGAATTATTGCCTGCAAAATAAAGGATTCCTTGATAGCGGCCATACTTACAAACCGGGCAGGTCTTCGTTCCTTTATCCGGTCCAAATGCATGAAACGGCGTGAAAGATGGCTGGTCTTCACCAACCTGCAAGCCAGATTCATTTACAGGTTTTTTATCCGAAGGATAATTTGGAATATGAAGCCCCAGGATGATG
>JBAQJB010000318.1:0-2707 GCA_049289155.1 Chitinophagaceae bacterium | reverse complement strand
GGAGAAGTTAACTTGTGTGATTTAAGCCATTTTTCAAAGCTCTTAAATCCTTCTTTTGTCTGGTTGAAGCAGTGGTGAAGCAAAACACCAGTTTCCGGGAAAAGAAGTGCAGCATCAAAAGTTTTTTTAGAGATATCAATCCCTGTAAATGCTTTAAATTTGTCCATATTTATTTATTTTAAACGGTGAATAAATACCTGAAATTTTTGAACAGTTTCAAGACCTTAATAATGGGTCGCGAGCCCTAATTTCTATCTGATTCTTTGTTCAAAAAAGCTACCGGAGATTAAAACTTGGCTTAGGTCTTTATCCTTGCCCTAACATAAAGTGCTCCGGTGGCTTTCAGGTTTTATAAAATTAGTTATTCACTTTTTAAAGTGAATTCACAAAAGAAAAAAGAACCAAAAAAGAAAAACTAATAATAGTAGTAGATTTATAAATTAGTATAAAACAAAACTAAAGGCCGTAAAACGTTGGCTGTAATAATATGACGACCCTAAAGTTCATAGTTCCCTTATTTCTTTTAACTGCTTGCACTGACCAACAGAATTCTAAGTCAGACAATCAGCAAAAAGCTAATACAGATACAATTATTAAGCACGACACAGTATTTTATTCAAACAACAATTGGCAACAAAGTTTTGACTTGACACATGACCCAGAAGTTGACAGCATTTGGGGAAAGCCAGTGAAATTTTATATTGACAATCCAAATTGTTCACCCATAGCCATAGACTTTTATCAGGGACAATTCCGTCCGACAGATAATAATACAACAGCCGCATTATTAACTTTGGTGACAACAGACGATAATCAGTTACGACCTTTTTACCGCTGGTGCTTAAATAAGACAATACAAATTCAAGACGGAGCTTTAGCAGAGTATACAGGCGTACCTGCAAGACAATATGCGGAAAAATTTCCTAAAGAGTTTTTTGAGTATATGGACTATGACACAACTGGCGAAAAATACTTGGACTGGGTAAATTCAATTTTATATAGTGGCTTTTATGAAAAGGACGACTACAAAAAACCGCAGGACATTCGCAAACGCATGACACAAACAATGAAAGCTAATTGTAAAAATTGTAGTGAGCAATTTAAGAAACGTATTGACAAATTCGCAGCTGACTGTTTTCCGTAGGACGAATTACTACAGCCAACACGAACTGTGCATAAAACCAAATAAATAAAGCCACTTTTTTTTATAATAATTTCTGTCAATATCCTCAATTTCCCATTTCAAAATTTTTCACTCTTCACTTATAATTTTTCACTCCCACTATTCTCTTCCACCATTCATTTTTCTCAATTTCCTGCTGCATCTTTGCGGCTTGCATTTATGAAACAAAAAATTATACACGAGGCAATGCAACCTTACCTCGATGGGAAAGTTATTTTAATAGATAAACCATTGCACTGGACAAGTTTTGATGCAGTGAAAAAAGTGCGCATCGCTACACAGGTTGCGAAAGTGGGCCATGCCGGTACGCTGGATCCGCTGGCTACAGGTTTACTCATCATTTGCACGGGGAAATTTACCAAAAAGATCACGGAATATATGGGTATGCAAAAAGTATATACCGGTAGTTTTATACTTGGCGCTTCCACACCAACTTATGATCTTGAATCTGAACCCACAAACATCAAACCCTACGAAAATATCACGGAAGAAAAAATAAATGAAACCGTAAAATTATTTACCGGTGAAATCATGCAAATGCCACCCATTCATTCCGCTATAAAAAAAGGAGGTGAAAAAGCATACGTACTCGCAAGAAAAGGAATTGATATAAAATTATCGCCACGACCCGTGACTATTTTTTCTTTTGAAATATTGTCTGTGAAATTACCCGTTATTGATTTTAAAGTTACCTGCTCTACCGGCACATATATTCGGAGCCTCGCGCATGATGTAGGCCAGGCGCTGGGTACAGGCGCTTACTTAAGCAAATTGCGCAGAACGCGTATCGGTGAATTTTCCGTAGATGATGCCATGTCGCCCAATGCATTTGAAACATTTACCACTGAGTTGAAAAAAGCATCAGAAGGGTAAACCAATGCCCAGTTGAATTGCATAATTATTTCTTGGTAAAGGTTCTATCTGGTTGGTAACAGGATTGAACACACCATAGTCATAATTTTTCCAGGTGAAATTTGGGATGCTCAGCCAGCCATTGTTTTCATAGCGTGCAGGGTCTTTTAATTTGATTCCAAAATCTATGCGGATCAAAAAATAATTGAAGTCGAAACGCAGGCCGGTTCCTACGCCAATGGCGAGGTCGCTGCCCAGCCTGCTGATATCAAATTCGCCATTTGGTATCTCCTCATTTTTGCGGATATTCCAGATATTTCCTATATCAGTAAAAATTGCGCCGCCTAATTTCAAGCTACTGATTTGCGCAATATTATAACGGTATTCCAGGTTTGTTTCGAGTTGCATATCGCCATAACGGTCGCGAAAAATATCTGACGTGTCACTTACCAGTGATGAGCCCAAACCCAATAGCCGCAAGCCCCAGGCGCGCATACTGTTTGGCCCGCCTTCAACAAATTGTTTGAAAAAGGGAAGTGTATTTCCAAATTTTGCACTCTTTCCAAAATTATACCCAATGCCGGCAGTTGCACGAAAAGCAAGTGCAGATTTACGATATGCAACCACGCGATGGTATTCTGCATTTACTTTTATATACCTGTAAATTTTATC
>JBAQJB010000317.1:0-3497 GCA_049289155.1 Chitinophagaceae bacterium | reverse complement strand
TGAAACCCTATGTTTCTATGTGCCTATGTGGTTCATTCATCCCCGACAGTCCTAGTTCACTTAGCATCTCAAAATATTAATTAACCTTGATATTATTACTTTCTTGTCTAAAAAAAATAATTAATATTACTTTTGAAAATAAAATATGAAGATAGCATTAGCCGGTTATGGGAAAATGGGAAAAGCCATTGAAGAGATGGCAGCGGCAAAGGGGCATAAGATTGTTTTGAAAATTCATTCAGCCAATACCGATCAGATGACTGTTGAAAATTTGCAACAGGCAGATGTGTGCATTGAATTTTCAAATCCTTCCGTTGCTGTCAAAAATATACTTACCTGTTTTGATGCAGGCGTGCCGGTGGTTTGCGGCACCACTGGCTGGCTCGATCACTGGGAAGAAGTAACACATGCATGCCAGCAAAAAAATGGCGCATTATTATATGCGAGTAATTTCAGCATTGGTGTAAATCTTTTTTTTGAATTAAATGATTTTCTTGCAGGTATCATGAAGGATAGAAATGATTATGATGTAAGTATTGAAGAAGTTCATCATGTGCATAAAAAAGATGCGCCCAGCGGCACAGCCATTTCTCTCGCCAGGCAGGTATTACAAACAAATTCCCGGAAAGAAAAATGGGTGAATGCAGCAAGTACAGCAGAAAATATTTTGCCCATCATTAGTAAACGGGAAGATGAAGTAGCGGGAATTCATGTAGTAAAATATTTTTCCGGGAATGATGAAATTATTATTCAGCATAATGCATTTAACCGCAAGGGATTTTCAGCCGGGGCAATATTGGCAGCTGAATTTTTGCAACATCAAAAAGGTATTTTTTCTATGAAGGATGTGTTGAACAAAATGATATGAAAAACTATTACTTACTGGTTTTATTTTTTTTATTTTTCTTACAAACTGCCCTGGCGCAGCAATCCGAAAAGGATAGTCTTTTTGCCATTACCCAATCGGCAAAAAATCCAAAAAAATTAATGGATGCTTATTATCAGTTGTCTTTTATGCAGGCAAATTTTGATGATAATTTAATGTATGCACGAAAGGGCCTGTCAATTGCAGAATCTTTAAAAGATACACTTTCTATTGGTAAATTTTTTCAAAATCTTGCCATCTCATTTTATTTTAAAGGTGTATATGACAGCACGGCAAGTTATTACTACAGGTCAGTGGATATGCTGGAAAGAAAAAATGCATACACAGAACTGGCAAATACATATAACGGCCTGGCAAAGCTTTTCCGCAAAACCGGGAACTATACAAGAGCACACCAGTTTTATGATAAGGCAATGGATATTTTTGTTCGCCTGAAAGACAGGCAAGGAATTTCTATGATCTATAATGAAAGCGGGGTGGTGTATGAATACGAAAAAAAATATGATGCGGCTATTAAAAATTATAATGCTTCTTTAGAGATTTGTAAACAATTAAATGACCAGGTTGGAATTTCGTATGCATTAAATTTCCTGGCGAACGTATATGTCACCCAGGAAAAATTTGAAGACGCCGAAAAGAATAATTTAGAAGCGCTCGCTATACGTGAAAAGCTGAAAGATACATTCAGCATAGCGTTGAGTTATACTGACATTGGCTCCATGTACCTGGCGGAAAAAGAATATAGTAAAGCGGAAACAAGTTTTTTAAAAAGTATTGAACTCACAGCGCCGAAAAACTTTACAGACCTGATGATGTTTAATTATAAACAACTTTCCGCGGTTGCCACAGCTAAAGAGGATCCGGAGCAGGCGCTCGCCTATTTTATAAAATCTACTGATCTGAAAGATTCCATTTACAAAATTTCATCTGCAAAACAAGTGGAAGAACTTTCTGCAAAATATGAAACAGTTGAAAAAGAAAAACAGATACAGCAACAACAATTTGAAATCACAAAACGTAATTACTGGATCACGGGTTTTATCATACTTATATTTTTACTCACTGCCCTGGGGCTTTCCTGGTACAGGCGATATACATTGAAACAACAATCCAAACTTCAATCAACCATTATCACGCAGCAAGCCCTGGCCACCAATGCAGTAATAGAGGCGGAAGAAAATGAGCGAAAAAGAATTGCGAGCGACCTGCATGATGGCATTGGCCAAATGATGAGTGCAGCAAAAATGAATTTATCAGCACTTGAAAATGAAATCAATTTTCACTCAGAAAAACAAAAGCATAACTATGAAAAAATAGTCAGCCTTGTAGATGAAAGTTGCCGGGAAGTGCGCACCGTTTCCCATAATATGATGCCGAATGCGTTAATGGCAAGCGGATTGCCGGAAGCATTGCAAAAATTCATTGACAGGATCAATGTAAAAGGTATGGATATACATTTACATACCGATGGGCTGGATGGAAGTCTGGATTCAAATATTAAATCCGTTTTGTACAGGATCGTCCAGGAGTGTGTAAATAATGTGTTGAAACATGCGCAGGCCACGCACCTTGATATAGCTGTTTTAAAAGATGAAGACGGTATTAATGCTACGATTGAAGACAATGGAGTTGGTTTTGATACAAGTGGCTTGAATGATTTTAGCGGTATTGGTTTGAAAAATATAATGCGCCGTATCAGTTACCTTAAAGGTAAAGTAGAATGGAACAGCACTCCGGGGAAAGGCACTTTGGTAGCTATTTACGTACCTATGGAATAATTTTCTTAATTTCAAAAAAAATCCAATCAAATGAAACCCCCAAAAATCAAAATTGCTATTGTTGATGATCACCAGATCGTTATAGATGGCATCAAATCTTTACTGGAGAATGAAGAAGATTTTTCAATAGATGTTTGTACCACATCTTCTATTGAAATGCTTGAATTATTATCAAAAATTCCTGTTGATATTTTACTTACAGATATTATGATGCCCCAAATGAATGGCCAGGAATTAGCTAAAAAAGTAAAGGAAAGATTTCCACTTATTAGAATCCTGGCTTTGAGTATGAGCGGGCAGGGAGATACCGTAAACGAAATGATCAAAGATGCGGACATTGCAGGTTATGTTTTGAAAAATATCGGGAAAAAAGACCTGATTGATGCCTTGCATAAAATTGCCGGCGGCGGTATTTATTTCAGCGATGAAATTTTAAATGAGCTTGATAAATTCAGCCATGTAAAAAAACAAAATGAAGATGCGCACCTTACCGCGCGCGAAATTGAGATCATCGGGTTGATCGAAAGTGAATTGTCTAATAAAGAAATTGCTGATACTTTATATATAAGTGAACGCACTGTAGAAACGCATCGAAAAAACATTTTCAGGAAAACAAAGACCGGGAGTGTTATTGGCCTTATTAAATATGCGTATGAGCATAAACTCATTCCTAAAAAAATTTCCTGAGTAGTCAACTTCTGCTCAAGGTTCCAACAAAAATGAACCTGGATTTATTTTTAATATTTAGCTAAGAAACTTTTCACCCTGCTATGTAAATTTTCTGACAGCGGGCATAAAGGAAGACGGAGATAATTTTTACATAACCCTTTTTC
>JBAQJB010000316.1:0-2129 GCA_049289155.1 Chitinophagaceae bacterium | reverse complement strand
ATTGATTTGTTTTGTTTTTGGAAATCTCTTTAATGAATGCCAGGTTGCTGCGAATAAGTTCAGTACCCTCAGTAGTATCCTGTTGAACATTCAGCGTGTCCATTCCTTTTTCCATACGGTTTGCCAAGGCCATAAACAGGGTTTTCCCTTTATAATTCTTATTGGCTAAAATCATCTTTGCTTCTGTTACAATTTGCTGATTGTTCCACCATAAAGCAGCATCAAGAGAAATATAGGCATTGAATAAATCGGGATGATGTACCAGGGTATTCACAACAGCCAGGCCACCAACAGAGTGTCCAATAAAAATATTGTAGGAAGCTGTTGGGTAATTTGATTCGATGTATGGCATTAATTCCTTTTCTACATAGCGCATGAATTTTTCACCTTCGCCAACAACACCTGGCGTTTCCTTATCTGTACCAAATGTTAGCTCGGTCATTCGTGAATGATGTAAAATGCCGACTACGATCATTGGCGGACAAAGACCTGCATTACTCATAAATTCGGTTATGCTTACAATATCATTAAAATTTGCATCGCCGTCTAATAAATAAATTACCGGGTAACGTCCTTTACCAGTGATTTCATTTCCACCATTGATCGTTGGAATATGAATCCAAACTTTACGCTCTTCACCTAATGTTTTTGATTGAAAACTTTTTTCAAATCCAACAGTAAAAGAATTGGCTTCCTGTGCTTTGGCACAAAAGGAAAAAAGTAAAAGTGTAAAAGAATAAAAAAATATTTTCATAACATTCTTAAAGTTTGATTTAAAATATTGCCTGGTGGCTTCCACCGGCATCAGTATTACTGTTTTCATGAGTCAAAGGAATCGCTTTATTATCGTATTGAAAGAAATAAGATGCAAACAGACCCGACTTGTTGTAAATGTGTATTGGGCTGTTAGGGACTCCTCTTTAAATAGCCTGTTACCTGAAGGTGAAGGGAGTTTCGTTTTAGGATTGCGTAAAACGATAAGACTCAGTGATGGCCTGGTATTCATTGCTCGTCAAGGGCGGAACAAAAGCTGAAATTGTACCTAAAGAACAGGATAACAACTTATAGCTAAATTCATAATGGCGGGCTGAAACTATTGCTGATATTGATTTGCAGCCGATTGTACTACGTTCGCCAGCCAATTGCCAGGCCTGCCGTTGGCTGTGGATTTATCTTGCTACGTTTATCTTCACGTTGGGTAATTCAACCTGGAGTTTTACTTTGGCTTTCAATGCTGTAAAGACTTTCATTAAAGTGTCGATTGTTACATTGCTTGCATTGCTTTCAAGTCTTGAGATTTGTGCCTTTTGAACTCCCACCAATTTGCCTAATTCTTCCTGTGTTAATTGTCTTTTTTGGCGACTTTCTTTAATGGCTTGTCCGATTAAATCCATTTGAAGTTCATACTCAAATTTGTCTCTGTTTTGAGTACCTTTTTTGCCAATTATTTTGTCTTGAACTTCGTCTAAGGTGTATGTTTTCATTTTTTATTTTTTGCTTTATCCTGAAAATATTTTTTACGTTTTGTTTCTGCTTTCAAAATCTCATTTTCGGGAACCTTACTTTGCTTTTTCACAAAACCATGGGTCGAAATAACTAAAGTTTGAGTTGATTGTGTTTTGTCCCAAAAGGCTAAAAACCTGTATTTAAAACCCTGATACAAGGTTCTAAATTCCCAAATTTCGTCCGTCAATTTTTTAAATAATTCCGGGTCAGGTTTTGTTTGCGCTTTCCTTATGTTATAAAGAATTTTATTTGAATGTTTCAGATCTAACGATTGTAAATATTCAAAAGCTTCTTTCAGGAATATGATTTCAAAGTGATTATTCATTTGCGCTTTGTCTAACAAATGCAAATATAAGAAAGTTTCGTTAAAATGAAACTTTTAAAATCTATACGCTGTTTAAAAAAATTGTAGCCAACGAAGGTACGGCTTGCCGAAGTGGGGGAAATAGATATTCGTCCGCCCCGGCTTAATATATTTTAAATTATATGGCGGACTTTTCACTCCAAATGTTGATGCGGAGAACTGAACTTTCGGCTACCACAAAACTGCCTGTGTCCGCCTGGTGTAGATGTGCTGTTATGCGTTCGTTTTATTCCCGTCATGTTAATCAACAGTTATGTAG
>JBAQJB010000315.1:0-4137 GCA_049289155.1 Chitinophagaceae bacterium | reverse complement strand
GTGCTGGAATTCATTGATTGTCCAGCCCGGAACCGAAGCCGATTTGAAAAACTAAAGTTGAAGATAACAACTAATGCTCAATAGCGTAATGTCTGCCGGAACAAAAGCTAAAAATTGATTTGCAGCCGATTGCTTCAATGTCCAGCCATGCTATTGCAAATGCACATGTTGTAGGCAGTTTTGTCGCCATTGATTATTTTAAAAAAGTACAGAACATAAAACTGTTGCAAATAAAATAATATTACATAGAACATCCATTCCCGTCATTTTTCGTTTTGCATCTTCATTTATCCATGTTTTTTGTCTGTATGTGTTTACTATAAAATTTCCTGTTACTTTTTTTGAGAGTTGGTTTAAAATCCAATAGACAATTAAGAATAAAAACAATGATTTCATAGCTGCAGTTGAATGGTCAGTCATAAGTGAATTAATTCCTGAAGATTTGTCAAATTGAGCAGAACGATGTATTATAAATTGACTGGAATTTTTTGTTGCGAAGCTTATTAGCAACAGAATTATTGAAAATGTAAACCAAATCAGAAAAACTTTATTGTCGTTCAAGTCCATGATTGTTGAAAAGCCTAAAAACAAAAAAGGAACTCCGAAGCTGTAAAAGAAAATAACTGTATTAATTGTGTCGTAAGAAGCAATATTTGTTACCGAGCAAAACCAAATCAGAAGTCCAATGCTTAATGTCAGGATAAGCAGAAATTTTTGTCGGGCAGGAAGATTTGAAAAAAGTGCTGTCATAAAATTGCCTACAACATGATAATTAAATGCATCATGAGCTGGATACTTGAAGATTCATATTTATAATATCAACCCATCTTTCATGTGCAACGTCCGATCGCTCATAAGTGCAAGCTCTTCATTATGTGTCACAATTAAAAATGTTTGATTAAATGTATCGCGCAAATGCACAAAAAGATCATGCAGTTCTTTCGCGTGTTTACTATCTAAATTCCCGGTGGGTTCATCCGCAAAAACAATGGCGGGTTTATTGATCAATGCACGTGCCACGGCTACGCGTTGTTGTTCTCCGCCGCTGAGCATATCCGGCTTATGTTCCAGGCGGTCCGATAAACCCAGGATCTCCAGTAATTTCAAGGCTTCTCCCGCGACTTCCTTTTTTTTACGGCCGGCGATCCAGCCCGGAATACATACATTTTCCAATGCAGAAAATTCGGGGAGCAAGTGATGAAACTGGAAAACAAAACCAATATTGATATTCCGGAAGGAAGATAATTTTTTCCCTTTGAGCCCATGCATGGCTAATCCATTTAAAAAAATAGTGCCTTCACCGGCGGTATCCAATGTGCCAAGAATGTGTAGCAGCGTGCTTTTCCCGGCGCCGGAAGAACCCGCAATAGAAACAATCTCACCGGTACTGATAGAAATATCCACGCCTTTTAATACATGCAACTGACCATAATATTTATGAATATTTTTTGCCTGTAACATGCATATATTTTTTTAAAAAATGAATAAACCCTGCAAAATTTTTGCCCGAAAAAAGGAACGCAATATAGCCAATAATACGGCAATTTTCCCTGCCGGAAAAACACATTTGGTTTTTCCGATACAACCCTTACATTTGCGCAAAATATCCATATGTTCTGGACTTTAGAACTGGCCAGTTATCTTGAAGAAGCACCCTGGCCTGCCACAAAAGATGAATTAATTGATTACGCTATACGCTCCGGTGCACCGCTTGAAGTGGTGGAAAACCTGCAGGATTTGGAGGACGAAGGAGAAATTTATGAAAGCATAGAAGATATCTGGCCGGATTACCCGAGCCAGGAGGACTTTATGTTTAATGAAGATGAATATTAACTTGTTCCATTAATCATCATTCCACTTTCCTGGTTTAAGGCGAAACAATTCCTGGAGAAAAGCCTTTTCTTTATTTTTTTGCTGTACAAAAAATAACAAATGCCGATACTTACCGGTATAAAGTTGCATAAAAAAAACGACCGGTATCATTTCATGTACCAGGCGTTTTTTTTTGTGAATTTTTATAAACCTTTGATAATTTTATTTTGCGTTCCAGGTATTATCTGAAGTATCCGCGTCCATAAAAATTCCGCCGTCAATCGTTATGGAAGCAATTTCTTTTTTTGAATTAATTGTTACCATAGCAGCGCTTAAATTATTTTCCCATAAACCCGGTGTTTCATGCATGGACTCATTGCTGCCATCCGCATATTTTATAACCAAATCAAATGGTGCCGGAAAGCCGCCCACATTTTCTATATTCACTGAATACCCTTTCCCGGCCTTGGTTACAGAAGCAATTTTCATATCTATATAATTATTGCTGAAATACCAACTACTCCAAAACCAGTTTAAATTTTTCCCGGCAACATCACTGTAGGTATTGAAAAAATCCCAGGGAATCGGGTGCTTTCCATGCCAGCGATCCATATATGCATGTAAACATTTTTTAAACATTTCATCACCCAGTAAATCTTTCATGGCGAGATAACCCAATGCAGCTTTTCCATATTCATTATTTCCCAGGCCCGGTCCGCTGAGGTTATTTCCCGGCGTGATGATGGGCAAATCTTCTTCCTGGTTTTTATCACGTATCCAACCGTTAACGCGGAATTGCCTGAATAATTTTTCTGCCTGCTCTTTTCCAAGATCATCCCGGCCAATTAATAATTCAAATGTTGTAGCCCAGCCTTCATCCATAAAGCCATAGCGCGTTTCATTAATGCCCATATAAAAAGGCATATAACTATGCGCGATCTCGTGCTCGGCTACAAACCTTGAAAAATTAGGGTCTTCATAAGTTTCATCATTAGCCATCATGGGATATTCCATACCGGCATAACCTTGTACAATTGTTGTTTTAGGAAATGGATACGGCACGCCCGGCCAGTTGTTAGACAGCCAGCTTAATGCATGCATACCAAAATCCACCATCTGGTGATAATCCTGCGCCGTATCATTATACGCGGACTGCACACTGGCGCGGCGGCCGGTTTTATTATCAACAACCACACTTGCTGCATCCCATACATAATGATCACTCAGCGCAGTTGCCATATCTGTAATATCATTTGCTTTCCATATCCATGAATTCATATCTTTTTGTTGCGTGATATTTTTTGATGCCAGTTCAGCCGGTGCGGCGATGCGCATGGTTTTATCAGATGTCATGGATGCTTTCAATTTTGCCGCGTAGGCAGGTTGCAAAACCTCATCCGGATTCTGCAAAGTACCTGTTGCCCACACGATATAATTTTTCGGCACATTCACCGTGAGTGTATAATCATTGAAGTCATTATAAAATTCCTGGGCATCGGTAAAATTCATTTGATCCCAGCCGCGGTAATCATCATATACTGCAACACGCGGATAAAAATAAGCCAGGAAATAAGTAGTAGAATCAATCATGCCTTCGCGGCCGCTTTGCAGCGAAATGGTATAGTGCCAGTCCACCGAAATTTGTACAGAATCGTGTGGCATCAAGGGTTTGCTGAGTCTTTGTCCTTGCCATGTAGCAGGCCCATAGCCGTCATCCCAGTTTCTTTGAGTACCGTTCAGTGTAAATTTATCTATGTGCACACCATCCGTGAGGTAATCCGGTGATGCATCGCCAAAACGTGTAGCGCCGGGTTTATGAATATTTAAAATAAGTTTAAAAACAAGGCTCTTTAAAGTATCAGGGCTGTTATTGATATACGTGATTTGTTCTGTTCCCTTGATATTCCTGTCGGGCGGCATGGCGGTGACAGTAATATTGTAGCGGCCATAGTTTTGCCAGTAATTTTTCCCGGGTTTCCCATCCAAAGAACGGGTGCCATTTTTATAAGCCTGTTTCACATCGCGCGGCACGTATAAAGATTGCGCGGTAAGCATTCCCAGTAAACTAAGTTGGGTAATGACGATAAAAAAGATGCGTTTAAACATGATACATAAATTTAAGTGAAAGGTAGAAAAAATAAAAAGCCATTTCAAAAACGATGTGTTGAGTGGTAATGTTACAGTCTTTACGGAAAGAGTTGGAAGAAATAGTTTATGGAAGAAGGGGAATAGTGTAAATTAGCGGGGTGGCCGCATTGATAAATTAAATTTAAAAATGTATTATGGGAAATATTGGTTTTATAGAATTGCTGCCATTTATTTTAG
>JBAQJB010000314.1:0-7014 GCA_049289155.1 Chitinophagaceae bacterium | reverse complement strand
ATGAAAGGCCTCAGTATGCAATGTACAATTTCTAAGCGGAAGATGACTGGTCTTAGAATAGAAACAAAAGTTATCCCAGTTGAATGCCTAAGCAAATATTAGTTTCGTTATCGAATCCACAATTTTTAATCTTCCTCTTTTCAGCGATATTGCGCCAATCAAAATGAATCTATATTCTAACTCAGCAATAGTTCAGGGAAATCTTGAAAAAAGATAAAATTTTATATAGTTTTTTAAACTGTCAGTTTTGGATGGACATTAATTCTTTATAGTGATATGTCCAATAATTTTCATAGTCAAATTTTAAATTTTGTCCTGCTGTAATTGTCTTAACAAAAACAGTATCGCCATAATTTCCATTCTTATATTTATAAAGATTCATTTTCTTAATGTTAGTCGAATCGTTTGTTATAAGCAGGAGTTCATAAAAAAAATATGGCTGCCTGTTCCTGTAAGTGTAGAGTTGTGAAGATTCATAAAGGTTGCCATACATTGCTTCATAGTAATTGTACATAATGAAATTTTCTTTGTCAATAACAGAATTTTCATCAGGCATTACCCAAAATGTGTCCGTTATAGTCTTTGTTATTGGGTTATAGAAATACATATAATCCCTGGCGTGATAAAATTTCACAAAATCTGTAAAGCCATCTTTATTAATATCATCTTTTTCGTATTCGTCATTGTTTAAATAGAGATTAAATAGTTTTTGCCATTGGCCATTTTTTAACTGCTCGATACAACTGTTTTCAATATCTTTTGAAGCTGTGTCAAACCTTAAACGAAATGCTTGTTTGTTAATGGAAAAGGTATCAGTCCACCCGCTATACAAGTTTTCCATCAATGTTTTTGTTGAGTCAAATTCTACATGAAAAGTCAAAGAGCAAGCCGCTGGATTCTTGTTTTGATTTGTATCAATATTCGAGGTTTGTATTGTGTCTAAAAAAGTATACTGATTTGTCTTATAGTTATTATCGACGTAAGAGCAACTGAGAAAAATTAACGATATAAAAGTTATAAGTATTCGCATCGTGCTAAGGCAACACTAAAATAAACTCATTTCAATTCCTAAGCAAATATTAATTTAATATTACCCTTCTTTTGTTATTGCACCAACAAAAAACGAATCTATTTACCCCAACTATTTTTCATCCAGGTCATGAATGAAATTTTTATTAAATTTCTTACTCAGTTGATTTGTCGTTCGTATTTTTATTTGTGTTCATTTAAATATTTCAGCTGGTATGCAGCATCAATTCCGGGCCTTGAATTCTTATCCATATCAACTGCTTTTGTATATGCCCTGATTGCATCTTCCGGCTTTCCCCATTTTTCATATGTTTTACCAAGATAATAATACCCATAAGCAAAATGCGGATTCTCCTGAACAGCGAGATTAAAAATGGCAGCAGCTTCATAATAATTTTGAAATAAAAATAGCCGTTCACCCAAAAAAGATAAAGACGAACTGCTATAATCATAAGAAGTGGAATCGGTATTCTTTAATGTCTTATACATTTCGATTGCGTTTTCAACAGAACTTTGTAGCATTATGGTGTACAGCGTATCGGCAAGTAGTTGTTTTGGTTTTTTCCAAATATTTCCCCTGAAGATCTGCATAATATTATCAAAGAGTTCATATCCCGATTCGTTCGCACAATTTGATAAGAGGATAATGCATTTTTTTTCATTTGGTACCCGGAAAATAACTGCACGAAAAGCACGGATAGCACCACTATGCTCCATAGTTTCAATAGTATCATTTACAGATATAACCGTTCGGGTAAATTCCCATCCATAGCCATACGAATAATCAGGGTCAATTGTAAAGTGTGGGGAACAGTAAGATTTTAATGACTTCACTGAAAGTAGTTTATTACTGTATAATGCTCTATCCCATAAAAACATATCAAAGGCAGTAGAGTAAATGCTCGCAGCACCAATTGTATTGGGAACATAGATATATGGCTCGTTAAAATATGTGTCTCCAAGCCTGTAGTATCCAAGCGCCTTATGTGGAAGCGGATTTAAATTATCTTCTAAGCCAGTATAATACATTCCTGCCGGAATAAGTATGTTTTGTTTCAATAAAACTTTTAATGGTTTGCCGGCTACTTGTTGAAGAATTTGTGCAAGAATAAAATAATCAGTATTACTGTATTTGTATTTTGTGCCCGGTTTGAATTCAAGATCACCACTGCAGAAATTTTGAAGTATATATCCGGGTTGATATGCCAATTGTAAAGAATCCTTCCAGACATTAGGCAGCGCAGTATAATTGGGAATACCAGATGTATGGGTAAGCAAATTTTCAATGGTAATAATATTGCCGGTTTCTTTTCTGTACTTCGGAAGATACTCACTTATCTTACCCTGCATACTCAATTTGCCCTTCTCTATTAATTGCAGCACAAGCATTGCAGTAAATTGCTTTTCCAATGAACCCATTCTGAAAATTGTAACAGTGTCATTGGGAATTTGGTAATCATAATTAGCGAAGCCGAATGATTGATGATATATGATTCCGGAACTGTCTGCAATTAAAGCGGTTCCTTCAAACAAACCACTTTTATAAAAAGATTGAAAGAGTGAATCAAATTTTTGAGATAGCTGTGCTGAAGAAGCTATTGCGACAGAAAGAGATACAATAAAAAATATTTTTTTAAGCATACGCCTGCAAAATGTTAGAATGAATAAGTGCATTTATACCAGCAATGAAATACATTTTCCCTGGCTGCTTTTACTTCTCATGATTTTGTCAACTATCAAGATAATAAACCTGTTGAAAAAAAAGAAGTTGTTGCACGAGGGCTTGCACAATATTAAAGCAATCAGTAGGATTCCCCAATTTATTTTCCTCGTTTATATGCCACTTTTTACTGAACGTTTTTCGTCGGCTGGCTGATTTTTTTTCAGGCTGTTAAACATCGAAATATATAACTGCCTAACTATTATTCCGCAATGTGAATCTAATTATTCATCAATTCGACATTGAAGTTTACTTTAGCCTTCAATGCTCCAAAAACTTTCAAAACCGTTTCCATAGTTATATTCGATGTGCTATTCTCAAGTTTTGAAATTTGGGCTCTTTGAACACCCACTAATTTACCCAATTCTTCCTGGGTTAAATTTCGTTCAAGCCGAACTTTCCGTATCATCTCTCCCAAAATTTCCAGTTGAAGTGCTTGTTCATACTGAATTCTTTTTTCAGTCCCAATTTCGCCAATAAATTCATCTTTTATATGGTCGAAAGTGAAGATTTCAAGTTCTTTATTTTTTGTTGCCATTGTTTCTATCGATTTATAAAATATTAACGAACTTCTTAACGATTTCAAGTATCGGTTGCCTGGTATATAAAGTGTAAATGCTTAAATGTGGGAATGCAATAATCTTTACTTTTTTGCCATGGTAATCGCAGTTTATTAATTTTATTTTCCATTTTCCATGACCACTATTGATGGCATTAATATTTGAATTTGTAATATTCATTAAATGCAATAAAATGTTTGTTGTCCTTTTGCCAAATGTAAAAGTAATTTCCGGATCAATCAGGTCGAGCGTGAGCGAAAGTATTTTCTCATAAATATGGACATTGATGTGGGACAGTTGTTTTTCTCTTCTTGTTCTTTCATAAATAAGGTTTGTTGCACATACTTTTATAATATCTTCATTCAAGTAATTAATAAGCAGTGAAGATTTTTTTGTAGGCGATGTATCTTTCCATTTTCAAGCCAGGCTTCTGTGTAAGCATTATATTTTTCAGCGTAAATTTTTTGGAAAGACTCACCAATTGTATTTTTTATTTTGTTCGGATCTCCGCCCGGATTGAGTCCAATAATTAAATATTTTCCTTTTTTAAGCGTTTCTATATTACTGTTAAAAGCGGTTCCTGATTTATTAAGTTCTTCCCCCAATAACTCTTTTATTTTATCTAAAAATTCTATGTTATTGTTTACCATTCTTATATTTTTTATTTCTCTTCTGCTATAGAAAGTTTCTCCTCCCTAACATCATATTCCTTAGGCGCTGTATGCCACAACTTATTGATTTCTGATTTTATTGATTCCTTGTACTCCGTAATTTTTAATTGGTAATTTTTAATTTCCTCTTCAGGTTCTGTGTTGGGCATTTATTTTTTGTTTTTAATCCGTTTGCCTTCTTTTAATTGCAGAGGAGATTTTGCATTTAAAGAGGTTACCACTTTTTTACCTGTTCGTGTTTCTAATTCCTTTCTTGCTACTTTGGCTACATCACCGCCTTGCTTTGCTACTTTTTTACTGGCTTCAAAATCTTCTGGGTTTACGGCTGCCGAAATATCTTTTGTAGATGCCTCTGCAAGCATGTTTAAAATCAATTCGGTGTTGGTCATATTATCACGAAGATTTTCTTTCTTTAACCCTTTGAGGATTTTATATTCTTTGGTTGTTTTATCACTCCATGCTTTAGTGATGATGTCGGTAAGCGTTGCAAACTGCACACCTTCTTTCAAACCTCTTTTCTTCCATTCATCGGTAAGCTCCTTTCGTATCTCAATACTTTTCAGGCGTTGGTTAATCCAGTTTTCTGAATAACCTAATTGCAGATATTCTTTTAATGCCCTGTCAATTGTCAGTTCCGGGTCTTGTATTTCGTCTAATCGTTCGGCTGCTATCCGTGCCAGCCAAAGTTTAAACGGTTCTGCTTTAGGTGATGGAATGGACTGGATCAGGCGGAAAAGTTGTTCGGTATCAGCAACATCGGTCATTCGCATTTTGCCATCTTCGGCAGCCATTTTCAAGTGTCCGATTTTTTCGGACAGTTCGCTTCCTTCTTTTTTAAGTTTGGTCTTTAGATCACTCCAATATTTTCTTGGCCTATCGGTGCCGGTCAGAATTTCAATTACATCAATAATTGAAAGATACCACTTTTCATTTTCAGCGTCCCAAACAGTTCTTACTTTTTTGTCTTCAAAGATTTTTATTTCGTTTTTCTTTTTCATCAGGCATTAAATTGATTGATTGAAATATTTTCTTTTATGTATTTCGGAATGAGGTTACGCAATTCAGGTGTGCGCTTGTGAAAAACTTCTCCGTTTGGATTGGTATTGAGCAAAGCGAGCTTCTTCCATGAATTGATTCTAAAAATTTGGCCTACAAAGTAGGATGGTGATTAGAATGATACAGTACAATATTATCCTAAATCCAACCATTTACCCAAATTTTTTCAATTTTGATAACCCAAATTTACCCTGTGTTTTGGCCCTCAACCTGATAGAAATGATTAAATTTTCTTTGGATTATTTCTCAGTCCATTTTATCTGTACACTTATTTCAAATACTTTTTGATTTTGTTTATCTTGAAATAAATACTTGTCACGCTAACATTTCTGCAAGCAGAAGGTAAGCCCCAGTTGACGGCAAATGAAATTTCATTTCCGGTAAAAAAAATCTCAAAATCATTCATTGTGTAAGTTGGTATTGAGTCAATGCCATCAAAGCAATCTTTTGTGTTGTTATCAGTCGAAAACTTTTTGAAATCTTCCTGTATTTTTTTATTAATAATATTTACCAATTTACTTTGCTTTTCATTAAATACGTTTGCGTTAGTTGTTTCGGAATAGATTTGGTTCTTTAAAGCAAACACTGTATGTTCAGAATAAGTATAACGGCCCGCATAATCCGGGTATAATGTAGTGACGAATTTAAAATCATTCAGAAAGCAGGTCTGAATGAAAATTGAATCTCCCGGATATTCACTTTTCTTGCTTTGTTCAACACAATGAAAAGTCAATTTTTGCGCATTGCAAAAAGTTGTTGAAATAGCATAAAAAATAAATAGAAAAGTAAATCGCATTGGAGTGTTATTATTAAATTTTTTGCAACACTAAAATAATCCCAATTCTATTAAAAATAAATAATATTTCTCTTATCGAATTGCAATCAATAATTTTTGCAACCTGCAAATGACTTGGAGATATTAAACAGCATATATTTATTTTAAACAAATATCAACTCCCTATTCCCCCGTGCACCTGGCGATGCCGGCCTTGGCTTTTTGATCCAATGAATCTTTATATTCATGGTCCTTCATGCCAATACATTTTTTATAATATTCTATGGCTTTGGTTGTCTGCCCATCATCTTCATATATATACCCGATCTGCAATGCGGCACGCGCGGCGAAATATTCTGTGCGGCCCTTGCCCAGGTCCATAGCCAGCAAATACATTTCCACCGCCTCATTATCCCTTCCCAGGTCATCATAAATGCGGCCTACACGGTAAGCAAATTCTAACTTGTCTTCGGGCCTGCTGAAATCCCGCGCACTTTTTCCCGCTAATAATTTCAATGCGTCTTTATGATAACCGCCATCACTTAATATCCGCGCTTTTAATAAAATCATGTTTGGCCACAAACCTGATTTCGCATCTTTATCGGCCTGCTTATCCGCATCGGTCATGGTATTACCATTTTTCAAAACTAATTGCCGCGCATTATTGGCCGCAGTTGTATTGCCCATTAAATAATAACACCAACTTAATTTTTCATAACAATCCTTGACATAAAATTTTCCCTTGAAATGATCCAGGAAACGCTGGAAATTCGTAGCGGCTTCAGCAGGTTTTAACTGGTGCAATTTGATATAACCCATTTCAAAATCCCAGACCGGTGTCTGCAAATATTGTGCGGACTGGCTTCTTCCGTTAATGATGGATTCCGCATAGTCCGTTTTCTTGGCATTGATCGCAAGATTGGCTGCCATGTACGCCAGCATATGATTGTTTTGTAAATCAAGGTTGCGTTGATTGATATAGGTAAAAACTTTCTCCTGGTCGTTTTGAATATAAAATAAAATATAACAATAATAAAAACTGGCTTCATTGAAGAATAGCTTTGCCATTGAATCCTGGCTGTTTACAAAATTAACCATCAGCTTCATACCATCCTGTATATTGCCTTTAATTCCAAATAAACTGGCCAGCCATTTGTACCCGTCCGGAATTGTGCCGGCCACCACTAGCATGGGCGCATACAC
>JBAQJB010000313.1:0-4440 GCA_049289155.1 Chitinophagaceae bacterium | reverse complement strand
GCGCAATCTTTAAACAACATGAATTTATTTACCAAAAACCTTGTTCTTAATAATGGTAAAATAGATTCGATCATGGGTAATTTAAAATCCACAACCGATCACCTGGCCGCGGCTGATGTGGACGGTGTAGTGAATCAACTGAAAGCATCTGTTGACAAACTGGATAATGTGATGAATAAAATAAATTCAACGGACGGCACACTCGGCAGCCTGATCAATTCAAAAGATTTATACAACAGGCTGAACGGTTCCGTAGAAAGCCTGCATGTATTATTGGATGACCTGCGTGTAAATCCAAAGCGTTATGTAAATATTTCAATTTTTGGGAAAAAAGATAAAGGTAATTACCTCGAAAAGCCTTTGAATGATTCTATTCCGCCGGTAAAAAACTAATGACAACATCATTTTATTTTAAATATTCTTTACTCCTTCTTTGTTGCGCATTGTCATTTGTAACCTTTGCGCAGCAACCATTTCCAGCGGATACAACACAAACAAAAAAACTTAATATCATTCGTGCGGACAGGCTGAGTTATTTTAAAAAAGACAGCTCCCAGGAATTCCAGTCACTCGCGGGCAATGTTTTGGTCAGGCAGGATAAAACTTTATTTTATTGTGACAGCGCGGTGATCAATACCAGTTCCAATGTGCTGGAATCTTTTGGCCATGTACATATCAATGATAATGACAGCCTGAATATTTATGCGGACTACCTGAAATATGAAGGCTCTTCCAAACTCGCAACTTTAAAAGGAAATGTGCGGCTAAATGATAACCGTGGAATTCTTACAACGCCGGAAATGGCATATAATTTAAATACAAAAATTGCTTCCTATTCAAATGGCGGAAAGCTCGTGAATGGAAAAACGATCCTCACGAGCAAAGAAGCCATTTATTATGAAGAAACGCGCGATGTATATTTTAAAAGAGATGTGGTTTTAATAAATCCCGATTATGATATCCGCACAGATACGCTTTTATATAATACCTATTCCGAAATCACAACTTTTATTGTTCCTACAACCATCATTAGCGACAGTGGCAGAAAAAAAATTCTGACCAGTGATGGCTATTATGATTTGAAAAATAAAAAATCTTACTTCGGAAAGCGCCCGCAAATTTTTAATGGTAATACCGTTTTAATTGCGGATGAAGTGGCCAATGACGATAGTGATAGTTCGGGTTTTGGAGAAGCAAATGGAAATGTGATCTACCGCGATACCGCGCAGGGTTATACTATCCTGGCAAATAATATGAAAACAAACCGGAAAGAAAGCGCGGTGCTGGCGACGGTAAAACCTGTTTTGATTTTTGTAAAAAATAAAGATTCCATGGTGATCGCCGCTGATACGTTGTTCAGTGCCAAACTTTCTGTCCTTCGCAAGACACGGGTAATCCCTGTTATTATAGATACAAGTTTGCGGGACAGTAGTTTTGTTCCCCAGCCCATAACCGACAGTGCAGATCATTATTTTGAAGCATACAGTCATGTACGCATTTTTTCAGATTCGATGCAGGCTATTGGTGACAGCCTTTTTTATGCACTGGATGATTCGGTGATCAGGCTTTTCAAAACACCTGTTTTATGGGCGCAGGGCAACCAGGTCACGGGAGATACGATGTATCTTTTTACAAAAAATAAAAAACCGGACAGGTTATATGTTTTTAATAATGCATTAGCGATTAGTAAAGTCGGCGATGAATTGTATAACCAGGTAAAAGGCCGTACTATTAATGGATATTTTATTGATGGCAATATTGATTATATGCGCGCCAGGGGAAGCCCTGCCGAAAGTATTTATTATGCGCAGGATGATGCGGATAAATTTATTGGTGTGAATAAATCCAGTGCTGATGCGTATGATATCCGGTTTGAAAATAAAAAACCCATGCGCATTTCAGGTATCAATGATTTGAAGGGAACTGTATTTCCTATGCGGCAGGTAAATCATATCGCGATCCGGCTCAAAGGATTTCAATGGCTGGAAAATTTACGCCCTAAATCAAAATATGATTTATTTGAGAATTGAGTTTTACCCAATGACTTCAATAGATTTCTTTTTATAATCCTTAGTTTTACAGTTATGGATATTGCAATTATTGGAACGGGGAATACGGCTACGGTTTTGGGAAAATTATGCAAAGAAAAAGGCCATCGCATTTTGGAAATAAATGGCCGTTCTTCTGCGGATACCAACTTTCTCGCGAAGGAACTCGGTGCAAAACCCGGGTATGAATTGAAACAAATTACCAACGATGCAGGCCTTTATATCATTGCAGTTTCCGATATGGCTATTGACAATATCAGCATGGATATACACTTTGAAGATAAACTCGTTGTGCATACTGCCGGCAGTATGTCCATCCATATACTCGATCATACTTCATCCAATTATGGTGTACTCTACCCTTTGCAGAGTATGCGGAAAGAAATAGAAGAATTACCGGAGATTCCATTTTTAGTTGATGGCAACAATGATTTTACCAAAAAGGAATTAAAGGCATTTGCCAAAACATTATCAGGCAAGGTGCAATTGGCGGATGACCTTCAACGGAAGAAAATTCACCTGGCCGCTGTTTTTGTTGCCAACTTTACTAATTACCTGTACGCTCTCACAGAAAATTATTGTTACAAAGAAAAAATTTCATTTGATTCCTTGCTTCCCCTGATCAATGAAACTACACGCAGGCTTGGGTCTTACCCGGCAGCAACCACGCAAACCGGTCCCGCCATGCGCGAAGATTTTTCAACGATCGATAAACATTTGGATATGCTGCAAGCCTATCCGCTGATGAAAACCGCCTACCTTGCTTTTACCCAAAGTATACTCACCTGGAACCAGGATGAAGATTATTAATAATAAAGAGGTCAGTTTTTTACTAAAAAATTGCTTTGTATTTTTTAAAATAACTACCTTAGCGCTGTTTTTAAATTCCTGGTTTTTCATGAATACCAACATCAACTAAATTTTTTTAAAAAATACACATGGAGTACAATTATAATCAAACCCAACTTTCCAAAATATTGTTCAGTGGTGTTTTTGCCGGTATTATAGCCACGGTGGCCACACTTACTTTCAATTTCTTTTACCGCATGTCCACGGATTATTCGCCATCAATGGTTATCAATGTATCGTCACTCATTTTTGGCTCCCTCATTTTGTTGGAATTATGCGCGATTATTTACCTGGCACTCACGAGTGTTATGAAAAATCCTTCCATCATTTACATCGTTATTATTATAGCCCTCGCCGTCTTATCCATATGGGGAACGGCTTCCGTAGTACATGCAGACAACCTGATTGAAACTACACACTTTCGCGGTTTACTGATGGGCGTGATCGGCATATTGGGAATTTGTGCTGTGTCAATTCCTTATTTAATAAAACATTCCGATAAGTTTTTTTAAATAATAAATTTTTCCGGGTATGCTTTTTTTATGAGCCCGGCTTTGAATTCCTGTGAAGCATTACTTGCGTCGCACTCTTGTACGCCTTGTTCTATATGCAGCTTTTTAAATGTTATTTCCCACAATATATTTTCATTTTTTAAAAAAAATATATGGCTATTAAAATATATACTAAAACCGGTGATACAGGAAAGACTGCACTCATCGGCGGAACAAAAGTGTCAAAAGGAAGCCTGCGTATTGAAGCATATGGAAACGTGGATGAACTCAATTCATTCATAGGCTTTGTAATGGATCAAACAGCGGATGAAACTTGTAAGGCTGATTTGAAAGAAATACAGGACAGGCTTTTTACCATTGGCTCTGAACTCGCCTGTGACCCGGAAAAAAATATAAAAATGAAAATTCCGGATATTCATGAAAGCGACATTGAATTCCTCGAACATCGCATGGATAAAATGGAAAAAGAATTACCTCCATTGAAACATTTTATTTTACCTGGAGGACATCCGGCTGTTTCTGCCACGCATATTGCGCGATGCGTTTGCCGCCGCGCCGAAAGAACCTGTGTGCACATGCAGGACCTTGAATTATTTGTGGATCCCATCATCATAAAATATTTAAACAGGCTGAGTGATTATTTATTTATGCTTTCGAGATATACCGCACACATTTTAGACGCGGCAGAAACTCCCTGGATAGCCAGGATTTGAAAGTAAAGTTATTGGCGTAAATCTTTACAAAATTTATACCCTGGCAAATGAATGTATGTATTCATCGAGCTTTTCTTCTACATTATAAAAGGTGGATAATTTCCTGATCACATCTTCTACAATCGCATCCGGGCAACTTGCTCCACTTGTGATGAGAATGCGCAGTGGATTTTTTTGAGGTAAATAATTTCCTGTAATACTTTCTTTTTTCGTTTGCCAGTTACAGTGGTGAATGCTTTCGCGGGAAATTAATTTGTCTTCGCCATCAATAAAATAAGTGGGTAATTTTTCCGCACACAATTCCACCAAATGGGATGT
>JBAQJB010000312.1:0-5093 GCA_049289155.1 Chitinophagaceae bacterium | reverse complement strand
CCTGGCAACTATCCACGAGGCAGCCCATGCCCGCCAGGTCACCTTCTTTGAATTTTTTTACATCCTTTCCCACAGCCAATACGCGGCCTACAATTTCATGGCCCGGTACAACAGGATAAGTTGTGTTGGCCCATTCATTCCGTGCAGTATGCAGGTCGCTATGGCATACACCACAATATAAAATTTCAATGTGAACATCATTTGGCCGGAGTTCCCGCCGGGTTATTTGATGCGGACCTAATGGACTGTCTGCAGCCTGCGCTGCATATGCATTTACATTACTCATTTTTATTTTTTTTCAAATATAAAGTATAAAAAATGATCAGCTTCTAAGATCATTCATCCTATAAATTTTTTAACGTTCGAAGATTTTTTAAAAGATACACTGATTGCTATTCCCTGTCCTTAATATTTTGTAGGTTTGGCGTTGTTAAAAAAAGCAGATGAACGCCTTTGGTATGATTCGTATAGCCCGGAATGTTTATAAGGAAATCCGTGCACAGAAAAAATACAATCATACTTTTTTAATTCCCTATCTCGATGAATTGGAGAAAAAATACAACGGTAAATTTCCACCCGAACAGCGGCAAAAGATTTTAAATTATTATGGAATTTTTATTACTGCATTTCTTTGCAGCAGTTATAAAAAACTGGCTGGTAAAAAACTGACCCTGGAAGAAAGAAAACGCGCCACACTTTTCGGCATTCTCACACCCGTGGGAGATGATCTTTTTGATTTGGATAAATTGGATGAAGCAGCGATCCGGCTAATTACATTTCAGCCTGAAACGTATATAGCAAATACATTTTCCTCCAATGTGGCAAAAGAAATTCAAACTTATTTACTATTACATGTGCCTCACCGCGAAGCATATGTGATAGCTTCTAAAAATGTATTGGATATACAGGCTGAAACGATCAAACAAACGGATCCAAATACCAGCAAAGAAGAAACCACGCGCATCACGTATACCAAGGGCGCGGTATCGGTGATTATTTATCATCAATGCCTGGATGAAGCTGCGGATGCGCAAATGCAGGAAGCGTTGTTTTTTGTCGGCAGCCTTTATCAGTTGGGCAATGATATCTTTGATTTGTATAAAGATGTGCGCGATAATATTTATACATTGGTAAATACCTCTGATGATTTCATTTCATTCCGGAAGTCTTTCCTGGAAAGGGTTTCCGAACAACATAAAAAAATTATGGCCGGACCTTTCCCGGAAAAAAATAAAAAAGATTTTTGCGTGGTGATGAATACCATCAATGCCCGAAGTATGGTGGCGCTGGACCAGTTTGTTCAATTCCAGGAAAAAAAAGGGGAAAAAATTGACTGGTGGAAAGAGGACCGGAAAAAGATGATCACAGATATGGAGAAACCAACTAATTTCCTGAAATGGCTGCACTATTGTTATACTTTGCCGAAAATGATTTCAACAAATTAAGCATGCGAAAAATAATATTGATTGTATTTTTTCTATGTTCTTTTTCTACCGTTTTTGCACAAAGCAAAGATTCTCTTTTAATGCACGATCTTATCAGGGATATAGCAGCCATGCAGGTTCCCGTAGATGGCGAGTTTTATGCGGGCATGTTTCCAACGTTTCGCGAATGTGGCGGGGCTCCGCATAATTATCAACCGGATAATAATATATTTTTTACAGCGATTGCCGCTTTTGCTTTCAAAAATATGTTGCCTTACCTGGACAAGAACGATCAACCAATTGCGGAGAAAATTATTCAAAATATTCAACCCGTTTATCCCTATTATAAAAATAAAAACAACGAACCATTTTATAATTTCTGGCCAACTTTTTCGCCCATTATGCCGCATACGTATTATTTCAAATATTTAAAAAATGTGTTCGGCCAGGGTGAAGATGCGGATGATAGCGTCATGATCTTACTGACAGATGACAGCAGCGACAGCACGGCTGCATTACTGAAAAAAAGATTGGTTGAAACGAGTAATTTATATTCCCCTTCGCGGAAAATAATTTCTACGTATAAACCGTATCGCGATATTCCTGCATACAGCACTTATTTAGGATTACGCATGACACCCGATTTTGATTTTGCGGTGCATTGTAATGTGTTGTATTTTATGTATCAAAAAAAACTTGCCTGGAACAAGCAAGACAGCGCCACACTTCAGTTAGTCGTGCAGATGGTAAAAAATCGTGACTATATGAAAGCGCCGGTTTTCATTTCTCCTTATTATGTAAAATCACCCATTCTTATTTATCATCTTACACGTTTAATGGGCGCATTCAACATACCTGAACTGGAAAAATATAAATCGCAGATCATCACAGACATTCATGAATTATTGCCGGAAAGTACAAATATTATGGACCAGGTTATCCTGAGAACATCTTTATTAAGGCTTGGCGAATCAGCTCCACCGCTGGATATAAATGATATTGCAACGTTTGAAAAAAGCAACCAGCAACAATATGTTTTCTTCCAGGCAAGGGCTGCATTTTCGTATCCTGTTTTACTCAAACAAATTTTCCTGCATTGGAGTTATATCTATTATTATTTTTATTGCCCGGCTTACAATAAAACTTTATGGCTGGAATATTTAGTAGAAAAAAATAAGCACCATTAAGAAAATAAAATGCTCATGTATCAAAAGGAATCATTAATACTGTTACAAAAAGCGCTGGATAAGTTGTCTGAAGGTTTTTCAGGCCTGCCGCATTTTGAACAATCGATACCTGCTAGTACAGAAAAAATATTGATGCAGGTTGCTGAAAAGATGCAGGATAATTTTCCCTATTTCCATCCATTGTATGCAGGTCAAATGTTGAAGCCGCCACACGAAATCGCGCGGCTCGCTTATATGCTTTCCATGTGGCTCAATCCTAATAACCACGCGCTGGACGGAGGAAAGGCAAGTTCTGAAATGGAGAAAGAAGCTGTTGCAGAGATTGCCCAAATGTTTGGCTGGAAAAAATATGTAGGCCATTTAACAAGCAGTGGCACATTTGCAAATTTGGAAGCGCTTTGGGTAGCTGGAAAAATTCATCCAAAGAAAAAAATTGCTGCATCAGAACTCGCACATTATACGCATGAACGTATTTCTGAAGTGTTGAAATTATCTTTTGAAAAAATTGCTTGTGATAAAAATGGCATGATGGATTTAAAGAAATTAGAAATCCAATTAAAGAAAGGAAAGATCGGAACGCTTGTTGTTACCATGGGAACTACCGGTATCGGTTCCGTTGATCCCTTGCCGGAAATTCTGCAACTTCAAAAAAAATATTCTTTCCGCATTCACCTGGATGCCGCGTACGGCGGCTATTTCAGGCTCGCAGAAAATTTGCCATCCAACACTTTGGCAAAATTTGCATTGATGCAAAAAGCCGACAGTATTGTAATTGATCCGCATAAACACGGCTTACAGCCTTATGGTTGTGGATGTATTTTATTTAAAGATCGGGCAACGGGCAAATTTTATAAACACGATTCTCCATATACTTATTTCAGTAGTAATAATTTACATTTAGGAGAAATTTCTTTGGAATGTTCCCGTGCAGGCGCTGCTGCTGTTGGCTTATGGGCTACTCAAAAATTATTTCCGTTAACAGTGGGTGGTGAATTTTCCAAAAGAATGAACAGCAGCCACGAGGCAGCTTTATTGTTGTATGAAAAAATTAAAAAAGATAAACGTTTCATTGTATTGCAACAACCGGAAATTGATATTGTAATTTGGGCGCAGTTAAAAAAATCAATTAGTGCAATTAGTAAAACCTCCAAAAAGATTTTTGAAAAAGCGGCTTCGAAAAATGTACACCTTGCTTTGTTCAATTACCCGGTACGCCTGCTTCCCAAGGACTGGGATGGTATTATACAAGATGCTGAGCATGTGACCTGTTTACGTTCCTGTTTAATGAAACCAGAACATGTGGAATGGGTAGAAGAAATCTGGAAAGTTGTACAGGAATGTATTTAATAAAACGGAATGCATTTGCAAGTATTCTTTGAGAAATAATTACTTTGATCATTCTTTTATTTCAAAAAGCGGGTAAGAAGTTTTTATAATACCTTTTGCAAGATCAATTACGAAAAGATTAGAAGTGTTCGCAACATATAATTGATCGCTTTCCATGAAAAAACGTTCATTATTATATTTTTTATCATCATTTATATCTTGCGGCAATGCAATACTCCATTGAGTTGTGAGGCTGTCTTTATCAATACATGTTAATTGCATGTCTTTATTATCTGTTGTAAAAGCGGGCGAAAGTACAAAGAAATTATTTTTATACATTGTTGGATCCGGGTGCAAATTATTTTCATTTTTCTCCAGGGATAAAAATTTTGGATTGATAAAATCATCTGGCGATTCAATGTTTTCTTTTGCTAATTTTTTCCTTGTACCACCAACTTCACGTATATCTTTTAATGAACTGGTTGCTTGATAACAGGTTTCATCTTTAGTATCAATCCTTTCTCCTGATTGTGCCACAAAAGAAAATTTCCCGGTCTGTGGATTGATTACATATTGCCTCCCGTCAACTGCCTGGAATATGGCGCCTGGTTGCCCTGATGTATTATTATAAAAAGAAATAGTTTGCATTTTCATAGGAATAGATGGATTAATTTGAATTAAATCTTTCGCGCTGAATGCCATCTTTAGGCTATTAATATCAAACATTGCAGGCGCCCATCGTTTACTGATTTCATAACTCACGAGCCACACATGATTATCTTCAATTTCCGCAATAGTCAATTTTTCCGATGATTCCAGCGGTTTCTCCAATAATTTCCTGCCCGTGGCGCAATCAATAATTTGAAGATAACTTGTACTACTGCCGGAACTAAATGTAGAATTACCCCGCTTTGAATATTGTGTTATAAATATTTCTGACCAGGTATATACATAATATTTTCCATCGGGGCTAAACATGCCACTTTCCCATACAGGCGGCTGTTTTCCCATATCGGAACAACCATGCAACACGAAAAAAACACAAGCTGCAAATAGGCTATAAAAAATTGTTTTGGTTATTTGTTTTACTGCCATAAGACAAATTGCAGTTTAAAGATAGCAATTATTTATACATCCAGGTGTTTGCATGTATATT
>JBAQJB010000311.1:0-17393 GCA_049289155.1 Chitinophagaceae bacterium | reverse complement strand
AGCTTCCGGCTTACCTTTGTCCGCATGTTATTAGATGGAAAAAAAGCGTCTCTTAAGTACAAAGAGGATTTGAAAATTGAAGTTGAATTATTGATAGTAAATGGTAAAAGGCCTCCCCACCTGGCTGCCATCCTGGTTGGCAATGATGGTGCCAGCGAAACGTATATCAACAGTAAAGTAAAAAACTGCGCTGAAACCGGTTTTACATCTACATTACTCAGGTTGGATGAAACCATTTCAGAAGATTTTTTACTAAAAAAGATTAAAACTTTTAATACTGATCCTACTATAGATGGTTTATTGGTACAACTACCCTTACCAAAACACATCAATGAACAAAAAATAATTGAAGCAATTGATCCGGAAAAAGATGTGGATGGATTTCATCCCATTAATGCAGGGAAACTCGTGCAGGGAATTCCTGCATTTATATCTGCAACCCCATATGGCATCATGCTTTTACTGGAGTTTTATAATATTGAAACAAAAGGTAAAAATGCTGTTGTTATTGGCAGGAGTAATATTGTTGGCCGCCCCATGAGTATATTATTAAGCAGTAATATACAATTTGGAAATTGCACCGTTACACTCTGCCATTCTCATACAAAAAATCTCGAAACAATTTGCCTTGGAGCTGATATAATTGTTGCGGCTTTGGGAAAGCCAGATTTTTTGCATGCAGGCATGGTGAAAGATGGCGCTGTGGTGATCGATGTGGGTATTACACGTTTAGCAGATGCTACTAAAAAAAATGGCTATCGACTGCAGGGTGATGTTGACTTTGAAAATGTAGCCAAAAAATGTTCAGCAATAACACCTGTACCAGGCGGTGTTGGTTTAATGACGATCACGGGCTTATTAAAAAATACCATGCAAGCCTATCACAACCGGGTTAATTCATCATAATGATTGCACAGGAAAACCATACTATTATTAAAACTATTGAGCTTCCTGTAATGGAATCTTTTTATACAATCCAGGGGGAAGGATTTCACCAGGGAAAGGCAGCATTTTTTATCCGGCTGGCTGGTTGTGATGTGGGTTGTTCCTGGTGTGATGTAAAGGAAAGCTGGGATAAAAATTTACACACTAAAAAACAAATTCATGAAATGATTTGCAGCGCTAAAAATTATCCGCGCGGCATTGTTGTCATCACAGGCGGCGAACCTTGTATGCATAATTTAACAACCCTAACTGATGAATTACAACTTCAACATTTCAATACGCACCTCGAAACTTCAGGCGCATATCCTATTTCCGGAAACTTTGACTGGATCTGCATTTCACCCAAAAAATTCAAGCCACCCATTGATCAAAACTTACAATTGGCCAATGAATTAAAAGTAATCATTTATAATCAACATGATTTTTTGTGGGCAACTGAATTTGAAAAAAAAGTTTCAAAAAACTGCCAATTATTTTTACAACCGGAATGGAGCAAAGAAAAAAAAATGCTGCCGAAAATCATTGATTACATTAAAGAAAACCCGCAATGGGCACTGAGTATTCAATTGCATAAATACATACAGGTGCCATAAAAAATCTCCTGCAATATTCTTTGAAAAATTTAGCATCCTGTATTTTCTATTTTCCCTATCTTTCCATTCACTATAATTTTTTAAATCAAATGTTGCTTATAAAAAAGATTGTCATTTTCACCTGCTTTGTTTTTTTTTCAAAAACAATTTTTGCCCAGGTATATGACCCGGAAAAAATAAATAAAAAAGCCATTGAAGTGTATAATAAGGCAATGGAAGAATTGCAATATGGTGAAGTAAAAAATGCTGTGCCGCTGCTTTCAAAAGCGGTTGACCTGGATAAAAATTATGTAGATGCTTATCTCTCATTAGCGGGCGTTTACGGGGAATTAAAGAACTATCCGAAAAGTGTGGAAATGTATGCCATTGCGCAGCAAAAAGATACAGCTTACTTCAAGTATTATAAGCTTCCTTATTCCATCAACCTGGCCGGTATGGGAAAATTTGAAGAGGCTCTGCAAATGGCCAATGAATTTTTACAAATCCCAAAACTTGGAGATAAAAGTATTAAGAGCGGCCAATACCGGCAGGCCTCCTACCAGTTTGCTATAGACTTCGCAAAAACGCACCCGGATCAATATAATTTTTCCCCGGAAAACTTAGGGGATAATGTCAATTCTGTATATTCAGAATATTATCCCTCATTTACAATAGATGATAGCCTGCTTGTATTTACCCGGCGTGGAAATGGCATCCGCGAAGATTTTATAGAAAGTGGAATTTCAAAGGATGGATTTAAAAAATCGGCACTCATTCAAGGTTCCCTGAATGAACAACCTTCCAAAGGTGGCATCAACATTTCACAGGATGGAGAATGGCTTGTATTTGCAGGAAATTTTGGCAACCAGGGTTTCGGAGATTTTGATATCTACATTTCTTATAATACTCCTGCCGGATGGAGCGATCCAATAAACCTGGGTCCCAATATCAATACAGATTTCTGGGAAAGTTCGCCCAGTCTAAGCCCGGATAAAAACACATTATATTTCAGCAGTAACCGGCCCGGTGGATTTGGCGGAAAAGACTTATATGTAAGTCATCGAAAAATAAATGGTTCCTGGTCAAAAGCTGAAAACATGGGTGCCAGCGTAAATACAGCCGGCGATGAACTCGCGCCATTTATTCATGCAGATAATCAAACTTTGTATTACACGTCAAATGGCCTTCCCGGGTATGGCGGCACAGATATTTATGTAATGCATAAAAATGAAACCGGCGAATGGGGGAAGCCTGAAAATTTGGGCTATCCAATCAATACAATTGAAAATGAAGGAAGCTTATTTGTAGCCTCAGACGGCGTTACTGCTTATTATGCAAGTGACCGCGCGGATTCACGGGGCGGCCTGGATTTATATAAATTTATTTTACCAAAAAACAACCGGCCTATAAAAACTTTATATGTGCAGGGAAGCGTATATGATTCCATTACTAAAAAAAATATTCCCTGTGCTGTTGAGCTAAGTGATGATTCCACGCAGCAATTAATCACGCGTGTACAAACCGATGAAACAGGTTTTTATTTTATCACTTTACCGGTGGGTAAAAATTACACATTTACGGTCAATCGCAAAGGCTATTTATTTTACAGCGATACATTTGATTTGAAAAAAGAAGATGCATTTACTACAGTGGTAAAAAATATTGCCTTACAACCTGTAGTCTTACATGCAACAGTTATTTTAAAGAATATCCGTTTTGAAACAAACTCCTTCCTCTTATTACCTGTAAGCCTGATAGAATTGGAAAAACTATTGCAATTGATGCAGGAAAATCCCGGCATAAAAGTGGAGGTGAGTGGCTATACAGATAATGTGGGCAATGTAAAAGACAACCAGGTTTTATCTGAAAAAAGAGCGAAAGCTGTTGTAGATTACCTGGTAGAAAAAGGTATTAGCCCTACACGTTTAACCTGGAAAGGCTATGGAGAAACAAATCCCATTTCACAAAATGATACAGAAGAAGGCCGCACCCAAAACAGGAGAACGGAATTCACCATTATGGGGCTTGATTGATTTATGTGTTAAAGAAAACCACAGGAAAAAATAAGATAGTGGTAAATGTTGCTATTTTAAAGTTGCCGGGATAATTGTGGAAATAAATTTGTCGTTGTTATTTTGAACATGCACAAATTTATATGGAAAGGAAACTATTCTTACCAATGAAAGAAATCTTATTTACCCGGGAAAGGGTAAATGCTGAAATTAGTATTTTTAAAAAAATTCTCCCGTTTATTGAATCTTTCCAATCTTTTGGCTCAACACACGAGATATTTGATTTGCAAAAACACCGTAAATTAAAAAGGAAAAAAAACAAATTAAATATTTACAATAGTGGATTTGAACAATCTAACAGGTATTTTGCAATTTGCAAAAATTAGCAAGTGTGTAATATTTTACCCCATTTATTTTAATACACCTAAATTTTTACCCACTTTTGTAAATGCTGAAATAGCTTTATCCAAATGTTCCTGCGTATGTGCCGCGCTGATTTGAACCCTTATCCTGGCCTGGCCTTTGGCAACAACCGGAAAAAAGAAACCAATCACATAAATATTTTCTTCCAATAATTTTGCAGCAAACTGCTGTGCAATTTGTGCATCATACAGCATTATCGGAACAATTGGGTGTACACCTTCCTTAATATCGAAGCCTGCTTCCGTCATTTTTTCCCGGAAATATTTCGTGTTCTTTTCCAATGTATCACGCAGGCCGGTTGTCTCAGTTAGCATATCAAATACCGCGATAGACGCACCCACAATGGATGGCATCAAAGTATTTGAAAATAAATAAGGCCTTGATCGCTGGCGGAGCATTTCTATAATTTCTTTCCGGCCACTTGTAAAACCGCCACTTGCCCCACCCAAAGCTTTTCCCAAAGTACCCGTGATCAAATCAATTTTACCCATCACACCCCTGTACTCGTGCGTCCCTCTGCCGGTTTCACCAATAAAGCCGGTTGAATGACATTCATCCGACATCACTATTGCGTCATATTCTTCTGCAAGCGCACATATTTTATCCAGTTTTGCGATCGTACCATCCATGCTGAACGAGCCATCTGTAACTATAATGCGGCTTCTCGCTGAAGCAGATTCTTTCAGTTTATTTTCAAGATCATCCATATCATTATGCGCATACCTCAATCGTTGCGCTTTGCATAAACGCACACCGTCAATGATGGAAGCATGGTTCAATGAATCACTAATAATGGCATCTTCCTCATTAAATAAAGGTTCAAAAATGCCACCATTCGCGTCAAAGGCGGCGGCATATAAAATTGTGTCTTCCGTTCCGAGAAAGTTACTGATTTTTTTTTCAAGCTGCTTATGAATATCCTGCGTTCCACAAATGAAACGCACACTGCTCATGCCATAGCCGTGAGACTCAATAGTTTTTTTGGCCGCTTCAATCACTTTTGGATGAGAAGAAAGCCCCAGGTAATTATTTGCACAAAAATTCAGCACCGTTTTACCATTTACGGTGATTTCCGGGCCTTGTTCACTACTGATTATCCGCTCATTCTTAAATAAACCGGCGGATTCAATTCCAGCAATTTCCTCCTGAACTCTTTGTACAAATTTCTCATTCATAAGTCTTGATATTTTTACAAATATACATATTGCAGGAAGTTATTTAACCCGGTCAAAAACTGATTTTCTAAAAAAAATACAAGTTGGTGTAACTTATCTTTTAATCAAACGTATAAAGAACGAAATTGCATTCCAAAACGACAAGAAGGAATTTATGACTGAGAAAGATTACAATGAATGTGTATATGAATACGCGGATAACGTTTTTCGGTTTATTATAAAAAACCTGCGCCATGAAGAAGACGCAAAAGATATTGTACAAAGTGCATTTGAAAAACTATGGATCAATAAAGAGCAGGTGGAGCATGTGAAAAGCAAATCGTATTTATTCACCGTGGCATATAATCAAATGATCGATCATTTGAGAAAAACAAAAAGGATACAATTAAAAGAGTCTTTCCCGGAAAGCGCGTCACGGATGCGTCCGGCTCATGACCTGAAAAAAAATTTACAGGATGCACTGAACAGGTTAAATGAAGTTCAAAGAAGTTTAGTAATGCTGAAAGATTATGAAGGCTATAATTATGAAGAAATAGGAAAGATCACGGGACTGAATGGCAGCCAGGTAAAAGTGTATTTACACCGTGCACGGCTTGCCTTAAGATCTTACCTGGTAAGCCCCGAAAATATTGTTTAACAAAAAAACAATGAACATGGAAGAAGTGAACAGAAATAATTATGAAGAATTTTTCCTGCTGTATATAGATAAAGAATTATCTGCGGCTGAAAATAAACTGGTAACAGATTTTATACAAAAAAATCCGGACCTGGCGCAGGAATTGAATTTTTTAATGGAAGCAAAATTGCAGCCGGATCATACCCTATTATTTGACCACAAAAATGAATTGACAAGACATGAAACATTTATACATGCAGGAAATTATACAGAACGATCATTATTGTATATTGATAAAGAACTAAACACTAATGAAAATCAACTTGTAGAAAATTTTTACCGTCAGCATCCTGAACTTCAACAGGAGTTGGAAGGATTACAAAGCACAATTTTACCTCAGGAACATATTATTTTTGCGGATAAGAAAAGCTTATATAAACATGCAGGAAAACTGCGTTATATGGCCTGGAAAAAATATGCTGTGGCAGCCGCCTTTTTATTATTCATGCTTTCAGTATGGATGTTTTACCCGGCTAAAACCAACATGCAGGTAACTGCAGGAAATAATCCCGCCCCACCACCTATAAGGATTGAACAAAAAAATCAACAGCCTACAATTAAAAATGATACACAAAAAAATAATTTGATACTAATTCCTCAAAATGAAAAAGTAGTTGTAGCGGAAGAAAAGAATATAGCCGGAAAAAAAGAAAACAAAGTCATTAAGCAAATTCAAAAAGATAATTTGTCTTCCAATCAACCGGCACCTGTTTTGATCGCAAACAATATCCGGCCAAAACAAAATATAATTCCGCACACAGTAAATGCTGATCAGAATGCTTTTTCTGAACGCGAAAATTTACTCAACGAAAAAGAATCGGTGGCAGATAATAAAGATTACAGCATCGCTACGTATACATATGAAGCACCAGCCAATTCTATTCAATCGGCAGCTTATAAAGAACTGGACACTTCACCCGAAGACGACAACAAGCTGGCCATTGGAACCATTGCTATCAATAAAGAAAAATTCAATGGCTTACTAAAAAAAGCAGGTAGTTTTTTTGGTAAAAAAGCAAAGGAAGAAAAAAATGAAAAAGATGTGAAGGTTGCAAACCTCAAAATAAATTATAATTAACAATCACCTTTAATACTTACAACAATGAAACAACTTGCATTTGCAATACTGGCAATATTATGCCTACAAACAACGTACGCTCAATCAGATACTATACCCCCAAATCAGCCGGACACCATTAAAGTAGGCAATTTTATCATCATTAAAAAAGATAAAAAAGCAGTGGAAGAAAATGGGAGTACCAACATTAATATTTCCATTAACCCAGGCGATAAAACGTATTATAAAAAGAAACACAGTACGATAAGTACAAACTGGCTGATCCTGGACCTGGGTTTTGCAAACCTTCGTGATAAAACAGAATACGGTTCTGTTGCCGCAAATAATTACCTGCACGCAAATGGCGGTGCGCCTTTTACCAAGGATGATTTAAAATTGAATACGGGTAAATCCTCTAATGTGAACCTTTGGTTTTTTATGCAAAAATTAAATTTGACACACCAGGTTGTTAACCTGAAATATGGTCTTGGACTGGAAATGTATAATTACCGGTACGATAATAACATTTCCTACAATAAATACCCCGCATACATATTCAGGGACAGTGTTGATTTTTCTAAAAACAAATTATATGTTGGTTATATTACCGTTCCACTAATGATCAACATCAATGCAACACCGGGGAAAAGAAATGGATTTAGTTTTAGCGCCGGTGTAAGTGCCGGTTACCGTATCGGAAGTAAAAATAAACAGGTCAGTGACGAAAGAGGAAAGCAAAAGATCCGTGGTGATTTTGACCTCAATCCATGGCGTTTTGCCTATGTTGCTGAAATGGGTATTGGACCCGTGCGGATCTATGGAAGCTATAGCATCAACGCGCTGCACCAGGAAGGACTCGTGCAATATCCATATGTATTTGGCCTGCGGTTGAGTAACTGGTAAAAAAATAACCAATAAAAAAATCATCCAATTGCATGGATGGTTTTTTTATTTTTTTTCAAAAATTATACGAACCAGCAAAAAAAACCGTTCTAAAAACAAAAATAATCTACTGCAAAAATTTACATAACTTCTTTCTTTCTGAAAAGTAAATTTCTGTAAAAATGAAATGCCTGTTCCGCTACGCCTGCATCTTTCTATTGATTGTATTTTCTACTTCATTTCAATATATTAACCCGCCTGGAGAGTCGTATTATATTGTTATCTCCAAGAAAAAATATGAATTGCGCGTGTATGACAGCAAAGGCTGGTTGGTAACTTTCCCGGTTGTTTTTGGCAGCAATGACCCGGGTGATAAATTAATGGAAGGCGACAGACGCACACCTGAAGGAACTTTCACCATTATCAGTAAACGCGTGCATGAAAAATGGGACCGGTTTTTAATGCTGGATTATCCCAATGCTGATAGTTATAGAAAATTCAATGATCGCAAAGCGCGCGGTCTCATTCCCCAAAATGCAAATATTGGAGGAGGCGTGGGAATACATGGTACCTGGCCACATGAAGGTTATGCAGTTGATCAGTATCAAAACTGGACATGGGGTTGTATCAGTATGAAAAACCAGGACGTGGAAGAATTATTTCAAATGATTCCTGTAGGCACAAAAGTGACTATCCACGAATAATTATTTGGCATTAAGAAATGTAGTAACTGAAACAGACCATTTAGGGAAATTATTTCGGCAGAGACTTTCATGTCCACAATTTTCATACACAATCAAATCTTTTTGCGGCACGTTTATATTTTTATAAATATCATCTATTTCCTTCCTGGTTACTTTATCATCATCTTCACCCCATTGCAGCAAAACCGGGCATTTTACAGATTTAATATATTCTTCAGGCTTATTGCTAAATGCCCAGCAACGTGTTTCCAGGCTCCCCCAAAATAATATCAATGCACTAAGTGGTTCCGTTGGTAATTTCATAGAACGCATTCTGCCCTCAGCAGCTTCTGTCAATGTACCAAATGGAGATTCGAGTATTATTTTAGATGGCTGTATATATGGGTAATCATGTATTGCTTTAGTAATAGTTGCAGCGCCAAGTGAAACGCCAAACATGGCAATATTTTTTTCACCCGTGTTTACGATGTGGTCATAAACTGCTTTCACATCTTTGGCTTCAAAATATCCGATGGTGCAGGTATTACCTGAACTTTGCCCATGTGCCCGGAAATCTGCCATGAAAATGTTCCAACCCTGTTTGTAAAAAAAAGTAGCATCCGGTATGATGCCGCTGCGACAACTTCCGTGCCCATGAAACATCAGTAAAGTTCCTTTAATTTTTATTGAATCATTTTGCGGATGTTTTACATTCCAACAAGCGAGTTTAATTCCATCTTCCGTTAAAATTGTTTCCGAAGTATGTGGCACACTCAGTGAATCTACTACTTTTTGTTTGGCCACTTTCTCTCCGAACAGCAATGTATTTGCCTTTTGAAAAAAATTCATTTGAGCAAAATGAATAGCGGGTAATTCATCATAGAAATGGGTGAAACGATATGCCTGAACGGCACAAATAATATTGATCAAAACAAACAGAATCCCTGCTATCCATAAAATCTTTTTTATTGTAGGTTTCATTTTATTTAAATACAATAAAGTGATTGATTAAAATTCACTGATCAAAGTTGTATTTCCTTTTTTCCCATATAAGTTTGTAAAACTTCGGGGAGAAGAATACTATTTTCAGTTTGATTATTTTCCAACAGGCAGGCATAAATCCTGGGCAATGCAAGTGAACTTCCATTTAAGGTATGCACCAGTTGCATTTTCCCGTTATCATCCCGGTACCTGCATTTCAGGCGATTGGCCTGGTAATTTTCAAAATTACTTACGCTGCTAACTTCCAGCCATTTATCCTGGGCTGCACTATATACTTCAAAATCATACGTCATTGCAGAAGTGAAACTCATATCGCCGCCGCATAATAAAAGTATGCGATAAGGAAGTTTAAGTGATTGAAGTAATTGCTCTACATGTAAAACCATTTCTTCCAGGGTATCATAACTTTTTTCTGCTTCTGTTATCTGGATGATCTCAACTTTTTCAAATTGATGCACACGATTCAGCCCACGTACATCTTTTCCAAAACTTCCTGCTTCCCTGCGAAAACAAGGTGAATAAGCAGTCATTTTTAATGGCAACTCTTCCTGTTTTAAAATCGTATCTCGGTATATATTTGTCACCGGCACTTCCGAAGTTGGGATCATATAAAAATTATCTGCCGGCATAAAATACATCTGGCCTTCTTTATCCGGCAACTGGCCTGTTGCAAAAGCAGAAGCCTCATTTACCATGAATGGTGGAATGTATTCTGTATATCCGGCATCTGTATTATAATTGAGAAAATACTGTATCAAAGCCCGTTGCAATTTTGCACCGGTTCCTTTATACAATGGAAATCCACTTCCCGTAATTTTTGCGCCGGTTTCAAAATCAACCATATCAAACTTTTTAATCAGGTCCCAATGCGGCAATGCACCGTCAGGCAGGTTTGGTTTTTCTCCGCCCTCCCGAATAATTGCATTTTCTGCAGGCGTTTTTCCTTCCGGCACTTTTTCAGAAGGGAGGTTGGGAATTGTAACCAATGCATCTTTTAATTTAATTTCCAGGTTGCTTAATTTTTCAGCAAGTGGTGCCAGTGTGTTTTTTAATGCTATAACTTCTCCTTTAATAGCATTTGCCTTTTCTACTTCGCGTTTCGCCATTAACATGCCTGTTTCTTTTGAAAGCGCATTTATTTTTGCCTGTATATTTTCATTTTCTATTTGCGTTGCCTTTATTTGCTCATCCAGGTTTGTTATTGTATCAATGATATCAATACCCTTAAAATGCTTTTTGGCCAGTTTTGCTTTAACCGCTTCCGGGTTTTGACGTAAAACCTGTATCTGCAACATGTATTTGTAAAATTTTGTGCAAAGATAATTGACCGTTTTTTAAAGTTTAAAATAACACTTTATAAAGATTATAAATAAATGGTAAAGCCCTAATTTCGCGGGCATGATTATCCAGGATGATTTGCAGCAAAGATGGTGGCAATTGGAAATGAAACTCATGGATCGCTTTGGGAAAAAGCCGGATATAGAAGCGATCCTGTTTTTAATAGGTATGCAGGAAGTAAATTTTATACAAAAAAAAATCACCAAAGAACAAAAGCAGGATTTGATGCATGTGGCAATTTGCACGCTATTATCTCCTGCTGGTTTTTATGAAAATATTGGAAAAGATAATGAAGGCTGGCCTCAATTTGCACAGTTGAAAGAATTACCGGCAAGTTCATTAATGGAACAGGAAAATTTCCTGAAAGACTTTATTTTGTTTTATTTTGAAGAACAAGGATTATAAAAATTATATGAAAAAAAAATTATTAGTTGTCATCGCTTTATGTATGGGAGTTTGGGGTTTTTCCCAGGCCGGAAAAACAAATGCAAAAATTATACATAAACCTGTACAGGTGCAGATCAGTACAAATTTTGGAAACATAATTATACAGTTGTCAGATTCAACACCTTTGCACAGGGATAATTTTGTAAAGTTAGTAAAGGAACATTTTTTTGACAGCCTGCTATTTCACCGGGTGATACAGGGCTTTATGATCCAGGGTGGTGACCCGGATAGTAAAAATGCAGATAGCCTTGCTATGCTTGGTTCAGGAGAAGGACCGGGGGACCGGATTCCAGCAGAGTTTAATAAGACTTTAATACACCAGAAAGGCGCATTGGCTGCGGCCCGCGATGATAACCCTTTGAAAGCAAGCAGCAATTGCCAGTTTTATATTGTGCAGGGGAAAAAAATAAGCGATGAGCAGCTCAATAATATTGAATGTAATATTCGCGGCGAAATGCCCGCATTTTACTATACTGAAGCACAAAGAAAAATATATAAAACAATTGGGGGCACACCTATGCTGGATCAAAATTATACAGTTTTTGGCCAGGTAATTAAAGGGCTGGATGTCATAGATAAAATAGCAGCTTTACCGACTGATCAAAATGACAGGCCGCTAAAAAATGTAAGAATGAAAATAAAATTGCTGAATTAGTTTTTCTTACTATTTTTAAAAACATTTACCGAAATCAAAAAACCTACTATATGAATTTTCCCGAAAATGTAAAGTACACAAAAGACCATGAATGGATCAGGATGGATGGAGAAGAAAATGCTTTAATCGGCATTACTGATTTTGCCCAGGGAGAATTGGGTGATATTGTATATATAGATGTATCCACGATAGGAAATGAATTAGCAGAAGGAGAATTGTTTGGAACCGTAGAAGCCGTGAAAACGGTGAGTGATCTGTTTATGCCCGTATCCGGAACTGTTTTGGAAGTAAACCCGTCCCTTGAAAAAGAACCAGAACTGGTTAATTCTGATCCATATGAAAATGGATGGATGATAAAAATAAAAATAAAAAATAAAGCAGACCTGGATAGTTTAATGGATGTAGAATCCTATAAAAATTTGGTTTCTTAATTTTAAGTTGTATGTTCATTAACTGAATGCCTGAAAACACAAAATATACTGAAGATGATTTGGTGTTGTTTTTACAACAGCGGCAAAAAAATGCTTTTGATTATCTATATGAAAATTATTCAGCCGCTTTATACCAAATGATTGTAACTATTATACCAGACAGGGAAATAGGAAAAGACGTATTACAGGAAGTTTTTATTAAAATCTGGAAACAAATTGAATCCTATGACGCAGCAAAAGGAAGGTTATTTACCTGGATGCTTAATATTACCAGGAATGCTTCCATTGATAAATTAAGGAATAAAAATTATAAGAATGCGCAACAAAACCGTGCATTCACAGAAGACGTATATGATGCAGGTGGAAAGGTAACCATAAATATAGACCATATCGGACTGCGCAGGATGGTACATACTTTAAAGGATGAATGGAAGGAGCCTCTTGAACTTTCATACTTCCAGGGATACACACAAGATGAAATTTCAAAAATACTTGATTTGCCGATAGGCACGATCAAAACAAGGCTGCGTGCGGCTTTGAAAGAATTACGTAAAATAATGATAACTTAAAAATAAAGTGGATATAGAAGAATACATACAAAGTGGGATTATAGAAAGCTACGTGCTGGGCCTTGCTTCGCAGGAAGAGTCCTCCAGCCTGGAAGCACTTTGTATGCAATACCCTGAAATCAAAAAAGCAGTACAGGATTTTGAATTATTGCTGGAAAAGAATGCTTTTGATAATGCAATTGCACCTCCTGCGGATGTTCGTAATAATTTAATGGAACAATTGAAGGATGAATTTAGAACGGGGAATTCTACTCAGAAAGTTGTTGAATCCAACGGGGCAAATGTTTTTCCAATTCACCAGGATGAAAAAGTAAAAGTATTTAGTTTCTGGAGATATGCTGCAGTAGCATCGATCATTTTATTGCTTTCCAGTGTTGCGCTCAATTATTATTTTTATTCAAATTACCAGGATACAAAAAATAATTATGAAGCATTATTGCTGAATAATAATACGCTCCAGGCCAATAATAATTTATATAAAGCAAAATTCAATTCACTACAGGAAAAATTCAAAATGCTGGAAAACCCTGATATGAAATTAGTTCAGCTGAGGGGTTTACCCGGTAAAGAAAATAACACGGCAACTATTTTATGGGATACGAAATCCAGGGATGTATATTTAATGCCGACACTTATTGCACCACCAAGCGGGAAAGAATACCAGTTATGGGCTATAGTAGACGGCAAACCAGTTGATGCCGGTATGTTGCAAAACTGTGAAGATGGTATGTGTAAAATGAAAAATATGCCTGATGCGCAAGCCTTTGCCATCACATTAGAAAATAAAGGTGGCAGTAAAACACCGGATATGAACGCCATGTATGTAATTGGCAAGATCTAAGAAATCTTTCCTCTTAACACCCGCCTTTATCTTGATAAAATAAAACTTAATTTATCTTTTACCTTTTGCACGGTTGGAATCATTGCTTCTTCCAGTGAAAGTTGTATGGGCACTGCCGGTAAATTTAATGCACCCATTACTTCTACAGGTCCATCCAAATATTGGAAACAATGTTTAGAGATACGACTGGCCAAAGCTTCAGCAAAGGAATTATTTTGTTGTTCTTCCGTAAGTACCAAACAATTTCCATGTTTTTTAACAGTGGCTAAAACCAATGCTTCATCCAAAGGAAATAAACTACGCAGGTCAACTACTTCAATTTTCCCCGGAAAGGAAGCGGCTGCAGCTTTTGCCCAAAAAACACCCATACCATACGTAATAATACAGGCGGATTCACCTGACCGGATTTTTTCATCAGAAGCCTGTAAAACTGATAAGCCCTTACCTATGGGCAAAATATAATCTTTCGCGGGTTCAATTGTTTTTGCTTCCTCCGTACCAGGCACTTTGCTCCAGTATAAACCTTTATGCTCCAGCATAATCACCGGATTCGGATCATAAAAAGCAGCCTTCATTAAACCCTTCATATCAGCAGCATTGGAAGGATAGCAAATCTTTAAACCTTTTACAGAAAGTAATGTGGATTCGATACTGCCGCTATGATAGGGGCCACCACCGCCATATGCCCCAATTGGAATTCTTATAACAACACTCACGGGATATTTTCCGTTTGTGAGGTAACAGGATTTTGCGACCTCGCATACCAGTTGATTAAAAGCCGGGTATATATAATCTGCAAACTGAATTTCCACAATTGGCTTCAAACCAAGAGCAGATAACCCGGCAGTAGAACCCACAATATATGCTTCCTGGATACCCGTATTAAAAACTCGAAGGTCACCAAATTTATCGCCCAGTGTAGCCGCTTCACGAAATACGCCCCCTAATCTTTTTCCTACATCCTGGCCATACAAGATTGATTCGGGATGTTGCTGCATAATTTCTTCAATAGCATGCATGGCTGCATCAACCATCACTACTTTTTCGCCATTTGCAGGGCTTCGCTCCCCTTTTTCTTCAAGAACATTTGTCTTCGCAAAAATGTGATCTGTTACAGATGAAACCGCGGGATCAGTTGCAAGTATTGCTTTTTGAAATGCATCTTCCACTGCAAGCTTTGCATCATTTTCAATTTTTGAAATTTCTTCATAACTATAACCATGCGCTAATAAAACATTTTTTAATTTTGGATATGGATCTCTCTGACTTTCCCGCTCCAGGTCTTCTGCGCTTCTGTAGAATTCCTTCCTGACACCACTTGTGTGATGTCCTAATAATGGCACTGAAGCATGTACTACCACAGGTTTTCTTTCTGTTCTTACATAGTCTATTGCTTGCTGCATGGTGAGGAAACTTTCAATAAAGTCCGTTCCATCAATGCTGAATTTTTTAAATCCCGGGAAACCTGATGCAAATTCATAGGCATCCATAGCCCGCGCTTCTTCACCCGTTACACTGATGCCCCAATTATTATCCTGGACGAGATATATGATGGGCAATTGTTTTAAAACTGCAAATTGCCAGGCCTCGCTCACTTCCCCTTCTGTAACACTATTATCGCCCAAACTGCATAATACAATTGGGTTTTCATTACCGAGACCTTTTTTCAATAATGCAGAACCGGTGTTTTCCATAAATTGAATGCCTTGCGCAATACCCGTCGTAGGAATTGCCTGCATCCCTGTAGCGCTGCTTTGGTGAATGATCTGTGGATATTTATCAGAGCGGTTTGAAGGATGGCAGTAATATGACCTGCCGCCGGAAAATGGATCATCTGCTTTAGCGAGCAATTGGAGCATCAACTGGTAAGGTGCAAATCCCATAGCAAGCATCAGGCTGTCATCCCGGTAATATGGGCTGGCGAAATCACAATTCAGGAGTTGAATACCCGTGGCAATTTGTATGGCTTCATGCCCCTTGGAAGTAGAATGGACAAATTTACAGACCGAGCGATTCTCATCATATAATTCTGCCATTCGCCTGGCAGTAGCCATCAACCTATAAGCTTTAGTAAGTAAATTAAAATCAAACATGTGCAAATATCCGATTCTGAAAGTAAATGCAAAAAGATATCCAACTTATTTAATATCTACGTCGAAAAGCTTTTCATTACCAATATAACCACATAGATGATCGCTGACCACGCATTCACCAACACCCGCAGGTGTGCCTGTATAAATGATGTCCCCGATATGCAATGCAAAATAACGCGAGATGTTTTCAATAATTTTACCTACAGGAAAAATCATGTTTTTACTGTTCCCGTTTTGAACGGTTACGTCATTTAATTCCATAGAAAATTCAATAGGTCTTTTTTGATCAATATCTCTCAACTCAATCCATTCTCCTAAAATAGCAGAATGATCCCAGGCTTTCGCTTTTTCCCAGGGAAGGCCCTTTTTCTTCAGTTCATTTTGTATATCTCTTGCAGTAAAATCAATACCAACAGTAACCGCATCTATATATTTATCTGCACGGTAATCACGTATATATTTTCCGTTTTTGCTGATGCGAAAAACCAATTCACATTCATAATGCAATTCATTCGTAAATTCCGGGTAATAAAAAGGCAGGTTATCAGGAAGGAGTGCGCTTTTTGGTTTGATAAAAATGACAGGTTCTGTTGGAATCTCATTTTTTAATTCCATGGCGTGTTCAGCATAGTTCCGCCCTACACAAAATATTTTCATAGAAAAGTTTTATTGCAATTAGTTTGAAATATAAAAATAATCTTAAACTGATTAAGCAACCAAAATAATTAGGAAAAATCCAGTTTATTTACCCAATTCATGGTAGTATCAATACCAGAAAAAGCAAAATCTTCTATTACAGTTACACAGGCTTCTATTTTCTTTTCAATAATTGGCATTTCTTCCGGCAGCCAGTGACTCAATACAAAATCTACCTGCCTTCCTTTTGGAAATTTATTTCCAATTCCAAAACGCAATTTTGGATAGGCATCACTATTAAGATAAAATTGAATATCCTTTAGCCCATTATGGCCGGCATCAGTGCCCCTGGACCTTAGCCTCAATTTTGATAAAGGCAAAGCGAGATCATCCACAATGGTCAATGAATTTTCAAGTTTAATTTTTTCCTTTTGCAGCCAAAAGGAAAATGCCCTGCCACTGAGATTCATGAAAGTTGTGGGCTTGATAACGATGAAAATTTTTCCTTTCCATTTGATTTCAGCCATATCTGCAAATCTCCCGGGTTTGAAAGTTCCCTCATGTTTATGAACAAAAGCTGAAGCAACATTAAATCCGATGTTATGCCTGGTGTTTTCATACTCCAATCCAATGTTTCCCAGGCCAACTATTAAATACTTTGACATAATAAATAAGATAAAGCTATAACAAAAAAGTTTGCAGTAAATAGCAAAAAAGGGAGTTTTTTTATTGACATGAATAAAATCTGATAAATATTCCACATTCATATCTTCAGAATATCGGCCGGCGGTAATACTATCCGGCAGATAGTTTCCATTCTCATAAAGAATAAGGCTTTTATACCTGCCCTTGAATTGATTGGATGGGTATGAAAAAGGGAGAAAAACCCTTTACTTGTCAAATATAATTGCTGAAATAATATTTTCCACTCAAAGCTGCTAAGCGGGAAGGAAAGC
>JBAQJB010000310.1:0-1661 GCA_049289155.1 Chitinophagaceae bacterium | reverse complement strand
AAAAAATATTCGAACCTGTTATATTAAAAGAAATTGAAACGCAATTTTCGCACAATGCGTTGGAGCCTGTGAAAAATGCATTGGGCAAACATTATAAAGCGCAAACATCCGGTAGGGAATTGAATTTATTTTATTTGATTGATGATAAAAGAGAACGCATCGAAAAAGAAGGCGATATATTTAAAATAAAAACGCTCGATCTTTCATTTAGTAGGGAAGAAATTATTGAAGAAGTAAAAAATTTTCCTGAAAAATTCAGTGGAAACGTAGTGCTGCGTGGGCCTTTCCAAGAAACTATTTTGCCAAACCTGGCCTTTATTGGCGGCGGCGGCGAATTGGCATATTGGATGGAACTCAAAAAAGTTTTTGAAGCGGCAGACATTTCTTATCCTGTTTTATTATTGAGGAATTCTTTTTTATTGCTCAATACCAGACAACAAAAAAACCTGGAACAATTGGGTTTTACTGTAGAAGAGTTATTTAAGACCGATGATGAACTGACAAAACAATATGTATTAAATAATACGGATAAAAGCCTTTTACCCAAAAAAGAACTAGAAGAGATTAATAAAATTTATTCTTCCATTACTGAAAAGGCAAAAGTCGCAGACACTACATTGGAAAAACATGTGCTTGCATTAAAAGCAAAGAATGAAAAATTATTGCATGGTTTGGAAAAGAAAATTATTCGCGCGGAAAAAAGAAAAAATGAAGAAGCTGTATATAAAATTCAACAATTGAAAGCGGAATTATTTCCTGCAGGAAATTTGCAGGAGCGACAGGAAAATTTTGCAGGGTTTTATGCCCGCTACGGGTGTGAATGGCTTGATAAAATAGCAGGATGCAGTAAGGGGTTATCCCAGGAATTTACTGTTGCATTTTTTGAAAATGAAAATTAATGATCAAAATTATTCGGCCATTTTGCAGCCGTATCACTTACTTTTTTCAACACATCAGTTTCCATTTTTTTCTTATAATCAACTAAGGCATTTGAAATTTTTTCATCAAAAGTACCCAGGATTTCTGCAGCAAGAATGCCTTCATTTTTAGCAGCATTCAATGCGACTGTGGCAACAGGAACGCCATTGGGCATTTGCAAAATTGATAAAATTGAATCCCAGCCATCTATCGAATTCGATGATTTAATGGGTACACCAATAACCGGCAAAGATGTAATGGCAGCAACCATTCCGGGCAAATGAGCAGCGCCGCCGGCGCCGGCTATAATCACTTTAATACCCCGCTCTTTTGCAGTTGAAGCAAATTCCTGCATACGCTGAGGTGTACGGTGAGCGGAGACTATTGTCAATTCAAACGCTATCGAAAATTCTTTGAGCATATCTGCGGCAGGTTGCATCACCGGCAGGTCGCTATCGCTGCCCATTATGATACTTACTATCGGATTTTGCATATAAAAATTTTATGTAAAAATACAGTATTGTGATAAATTCAATTATTGCTTTTTACAACAATGGTATGTTTGATCTTATTTGCCTGGCGGGCGAGCTCGCTATAATCATTTCCCATGATCGTTGCATGGCCCATTTTCCTGCCGGGCTTCGTATCTTTTTTTCCATAAAAATGAACAAATACCTGTTCCATTTTCAACACTTCATCGAGGCCTTCATATATCGCTTCACCGGAATATCCGGGTGCGCCAA
>JBAQJB010000309.1:0-13619 GCA_049289155.1 Chitinophagaceae bacterium | reverse complement strand
ACCAACAGGATCGCCGGGTTTACTATCGCTGGTTACATTTCCACCAAACAATGTATCACTGATTATTTTTGCGTATGCTGTTGTAAATGAATCTAAAATATTTCCCAGGTCCGGGTCTGATGCGCCGGTTAATTGTAAAACATTTTTCATCCAGCTTTTTTCATCCACTGTTTGTAGGGTGTCCCGCTGGCTGGCTTCAAACTCTTTTACTTTTTGTAAATAACTGCCTATTTCACCAACTGATATCGCGGACAACCTGCCAATAGGTGTTGCTGCCACAGCGCTGTAATCATTGGATGAAAGTAAATTATCAGAACCCGGATCGCCAAAAGTCGGCACCAAATTTATTTGAGATGAAACGGCCTGGTTACTATATGGCCTGTTTTCAATATAGCTCACACCCTTACCAATGAGGAAAGCATATTTTGGTGGCGCAGAAAAATTTTCCCGGCCATAACGCAAAAAGTTTTTAATAGAAAGTGGATGCCATTGCACGCCATACGCAAACTGGTCCGTAATATCTTCTATGTCAATCACGCGGGAAGTAAAATGTCCACCGGAATCAGAAGCCCGGTAATCACGGTATTGATCCACATAATTTTCGCTGCCACTGCCCAGCAATAAACGATTTGTAATAATTAAAAAATCACCCTGGTTTCCTGTTTTGGAAAAATCCGTGAATTGCCTTTGGCGGATAAGCGAAATATTTTGCGCCGTACTTCCATCCGACCGTACGAGCGCGAAACGTGCTGCTGCTAAGAATGGTGGAATATAGAAGCGCAATGTATCCGCCACATCGGTATTTGCTGTATAGCGTTTCAAATTGGTGAGGTCATACAAAACCGGGACCGTGCCATTTGCATTAAAATTATAAATTTTTAAAAGATGCCCGGTATCTGATGCGCTTACAGTAAACTCAAAAGAACTGCGCCCGGTAAAATTAAATGTATGCGGATAATTCAATTCGATACTCACCACTTTCAATTCATTGTCACTTTCCAGTCCCAGGTTTTTAGTTAAAAATAAAGCCGTATCATTTTTAATCCTGCCTGCTGGAATATTTGGTATACTAATTTTTGAATAAGCAAAATAATCGAGTGGAAATTGTGTCAATGAATCATTATTCAACAACACTTTTACATTGCGGTAATGCGGCGAATTTCCAATGATATTTATTGTTGCCGTCATGGCCCGGCCATTTGTATCCATATATAATTTCAACGCATTCCAGGGTATATCCTGTGTGCCACAGCCACAACTGGCGGGGTTTACAGGCCGGCTGGTCCAGCCTTCTCCAATATCATAGGTAGAAGAAAATAATTGCTGTTCTTCATACACACCGATACCCGGGTTTAAATAAGACCTGTAATGCCTGGCAACTGTATACATAAAATTTTTATCTGCTTGAATCGTTGCACCATTTACATCATTGATGGCTTGCGCGAGCCTTTTATTATTCCCGGAAATATTGATTGTGATAAAATAAGCTGCAGTATCCGTTTCCAAATTCCAGGTATCATCCATTTGATATGTACTATCAGAATACAATTCTTTATCGGGTTTTCCATTAGCGATTTCACCCCAAAATTCGATGTAATCACCAGGTGATAAAATACCTGTTGGCTTACTTGTATAAATAGGTTGTTCCTTTCCATCTTTCCATAATTGAAATTGTTCAGCAGGTGTATTTCCCAAACCACTTGCTGTTAATGTTGCCTGAGAAATGCGTACAACACCATTGGAAACCGGCCAGCCTACTGCATCATAGCCAAAAGGGCCAAGGGTGAATTTATAATACGTTTTAGAATAATCGATCCATTCATTGCGATAAGATTGAGCGCTAAGGTTGCCTGCCAAAGCAGAAAGCAATATAACCAGGAAGTAAATTTTTTTCATAATAGCGGGCTGGGGATAGGGTTTCAAAACTGAAAATAGGCCAATTCAGGCAGCTGTACAATTTAATTTTCCTTAAAAAAAATCGTATTGTAAAAGTTTATATACGCAGAATTAAAAGGAAAATAAAAAGCCAGCCTTTATTTTTGTAGAAACTGAAAGGAACTCATGAATGTAATTAAAGAACTGGAATGGCGCGGGATGATCCAAAATATAATGCCGGGCACGGAAGCACAGTTGCAAAAGGAAATGACCACCGCTTATATCGGGTTTGACCCAACTGCAGACAGTTTGCATATTGGAAGCCTGGTACAAATTATTTTGCTCATCCATCTTCAAAAAGCCGGGCATAAACCCATTGCGTTGGTAGGTGGCGCGACGGGCATGATCGGTGATCCTTCCATGAAAAGTGAAGAGCGGAATTTATTGGATGAAAAGCAATTAAATATAAACCTGGAAGGCATACAAAAACAACTGGAAAGATTTTTGGATTTTGACGAAAGCAAAAAAAATACTGCAGCAATTTTAAATAATTATGACTGGTTTAAAAATATTTCATTCATTGAATTCCTGCGTGATACCGGGAAACATATTACGGTGAATTATATGATGGCAAAGGATAGTGTGAAAAAGAGAATTGAAAATGAAACAGGAATCAGTTATACAGAATTTGCCTACCAGTTGATGCAGGGCTATGACTTTTTTTGGTTGTATGAAAATAAAAACTGCAAGCTGCAAATGGGAGGAAGTGACCAGTGGGGAAATATTGTTACCGGCACGGAATTGATACGCAGGAAGTGCGGTGGCGAAGCATTTGCATTCACCTGCCCATTGATTACAAAAGCCGATGGCGGAAAATTTGGTAAAACTGAATCAGGAAATATCTGGCTGGATGCAGAAAAAACTTCACCATTTCATTTTTATCAATTCTGGTTAAATGCTTCTGATGAAGATGCTAAAAAATGGCTGTATGTATTTACTTTTTTAAATAAAGAAACAATAACTGAGATCAATGCAATGCATGATGCGGACCCTTCTCAGAGAATTGTACAAAACAGGTTAGCAAAAGAAGTTACGCAGTTTGTACACGGTACTGAAGCTTTACAAACAGCAGAAGAAACTACCCAAAAATTATTCGCCAACAAAAATGCTTCAGCAGAGACATTGAGTTTGGATGACCTGGAAAGTATGGAAGGAATTATCAAAACAACTTTTGATGCAGAACTATTGAAATCAGGAGTTGATATCACTTCATTTTTATCAGGCAGCAAAATATTTCCCAGCAGGTCAGAAGCCAAAAAGATGGTACAAAATGGCGGCATCAGTATCAACCGGAAAAAAAGAGATGAACTGCAAACCATTATCAATGATGGATTTTTATTGCATGAAAAATACATTTTGGTGCAGAAAGGAAAGAAGAATTATTTTTTAGTGGAAGTCGCCTAAACAAAAATAAAGATGAAAAAAGCACTCCTGGCAATTGGGCTTTTATTCCTGTCCAATACTTTTATGACATTCGCCTGGTATGGGCACCTGAAGTTTAAACAAATGAACTGGTTTAGCAGTTTGGGTTTATTCAGTGTGATATTAATAAGCTGGGGAATTGCATTTTTTGAATATTGTTTCCAGGTACCCGCCAACCGGATTGGCTTTGAGGAAAATGGCGGCCCTTTTAATCTTTGGCAATTGAAAGTGATACAGGAAGTAATCACCCTTATTGTATTTACACTTTTCTCCGTTTTCTTTTTTAAAAACGAGACCCTGAGGCTGAACCATTTGATTGGGTTTGGTTTTTTAATTTTAGCCGTATATTTTATTTTTAAAAAATAGGACTCATAAAATAGTTGAACAAACAAACACTCTTTATTTTTAAGATCATCTTAGAAACATGAAAATACTTTTTGCGATTTCCGCTTTTTGCCTGCTCATGGCTTGCAATCAAGGTACACCTGCCAACAACAGGGCAGATTCAATTATTAAAAAAAATGTAACAGAGGAGCGTACAACAATTAATCCCAGGCCGGTTCAAACCTATCATGAAACCAAAAAAAGTTATGAAACAACGGATGAATTCAATGTGGCATTGTATGAAACCAAAAGTGTATTCAGGTACCTGATCAAAGTTTCCTATAAAAACCTGGAAGTAGAAGATACTTTACGCATTCCCAACTTTGGTATCATTCCAACTGTTGCGTTAAAGAAAGGAGATCAACGGCCATCCTGCATCGTTGGTTTTTTGGATAAGGATAGTTCATTCAAAGAATCCAAGCTCATTTATTTTGAAGACGATATGATAAAAATTCATGTACTGAAATATTATGGTGTAAGTACTACAAGAACGCCGGCCGGGTAAATTTTTATTTCCATTTAATTTCGTATGCAGCCTTTTTTGGTCGCCTGACCAAAAAATTTTCAACACCCATCTCAATTAGAAAAAGCATGACTCCGTTATTGCCGGTCAGGCGACCGGCAATGGCGGGTAAATTTTTATTTCCATTTAATTTCTTCAAATACCCGGAATCATTTAAAACCAGTTTAAATATGATTGATAAACTCTTTATGGAAATTTTATACACGGGCATCTTATGAAAAAAATAAGTGCAAAATCAATTCGGGTTTTCATTGAATGCATGTAAAAAGCATTCCGCTGCAACGCATGCCCAATATGCATTTTCGATAAATTTCATAAAAAAATTACTGGCCGTATTTTTCTTTTCCTTCCTGCATTTGATTGCAAATGGACAAAATAATTTTTTTAAAAAATTATCAGACGCGGCAATTACGCTAACTGCACAGCCCGTGACTTATGATCCACAATATTTCGTGATCAGCTATCCCAATGGTGACGTGCCCGCGGATAAAGGTGTTTGTACCGATGTGGTCATTCGTGCTTACCGGAAGCTGGGCATTGATTTACAAAAAGAAGTGCATACAGATATGGTTTCCTTTTTTTCCCTGTACCCGCATCTCTGGGGTTTACAACATACTGATACAAATATTGATCACCGGCGCGTGCCCAACCTGATGAGATTTTTTGAAAGACAAAATGCAGCAGTAACTATTTCAACAAACGCTGCGGACTATCTACCCGGTGATATTGTTTGCTGGGATCTTGGTAAAGGCATCACACATATCGGCATCATTGTGGACCGTAAATCTGCTGATGGCAAAAGAAATTGCATTGTTCATAATATTGGCGGCGGCCAGGTGCTGGCAGATTGTTTATTTAATTTTACAATCATTGGGCATTATCGGTTTAAAAAATAAATACTTCAATGCATACAATTTTGCCAGTGAAAAGTTTGCATAAAAAAAATGAGGCCGCCCCGCATGGCAACCTCATTACACAACCTGAATTCCGGTGAACTATTTTTCTTTGGTAAATTTCACTACCGTCTTCTCCCCTTTTTCAGTAAAGTAAATGAGCTGGTACACACCATTCGGATATTGTGCCAGGTTTATTTTCAATTCATTTTTCCCTGCTACACTTATGCCTTTATTATTTTGCAACACTTTTCCATCCATGCCTGCAAGCTGCACGGTATAAGGCTTTGCAGATTTCATATAAAAATGAATCACAGTGAAATCCCTCGCCGGGCTTGGATATACTGATACAGAGAATGGTTTTTCATCACCTGCAACATTTTTATCCTCATCAGCAAAAGGCACTGAATTGGAGAATGAGTTTTGAAAACCAGCAACTATACTCACATACAGATTCGTTACCTGGGATTGCGCACAACCATTTAATTTTTTCACGGATACATACCCGGCTTTAGTTCCCCAATTAACATTAATTGCACTCGTATTTTGCCCGGAAATTATTGTAACAGTCGCAGGGACAGTCCAGGTATAATTAATTCCATCAATATTTTCTGTCGAATAGTTCAACCCTTTTTTTGACAGTGATACATTTGTAAGCCCGGAAATAAATGGTGGTTTTGAAGGTGCTGCATTTAATAATTTACCCGTTGCCGTGCTGGTACCGCATGAATTTCCGGATACAACATTTATAGTACCTGATGAAAAACTATGTGGCGGCTTTATGCTTACACTTGAACTATCTGCATTGGCGGATTCAAAGGTGAATCCTGCTGGTAAACCCCATGAATAATTGGTTGCATTATTTACAGGATCAACAGATAAAACTGCAGTTCCAGGGAAGCAAATTCCTTTACTGTCAGCATCTGCACTATTAATTAAGCTTGGTTTTGCTGGTGCAACCACAGTACCATTTACAACATTAAAATATTGCTGTGCTGTACAACCTTTTGCATCCGTAATTGTATAAAGAGAGGAACCAGGGCCCTTTACAAAAGTCCCTGTTCCAATGTATGGTAAATTTCCACCAGTACCATTAAGATATACATTCGTGGTAGAATTTTTACAATACATATTATCCGCTGTAATACTTGTTTTTAGAATGTCGGGTTGTGTCACTGTAAATGTAGCTGCTGCATTACATCCTCCATAAGAATTGATGGTTACTGTATAATCAGCCGCTTTCAACCCGCTGATATAAGAATCAGTTGATGAGAATGGAGGCGATGAACTTTTCCATGAATAGCTGTACGGCCCTGTACCACCTTCTGTTTGAACTTCAATGGTGCCATTTTTTTCTGCAAAACAATTTACAGGATTTACTAAGGCAGTGATAACGGGGCTGCTGTTTATACCTTCACCACTAACGGACAACCAGGCGGTTTGAAAATTGGCACTGCTTATAGGTATCGATGCTGCATTTGTATTTTCAACTACCGGTGAAAATTTTATGTAAACTGCTTTATTCAGATTAGTTCCATAATTCGACAAGACAACTGAATCGGTAAAAGTGCCGGTTAAAAATTGAGAGAATTTAAAACCGGTTGCAGGGCCAATAGTCACCGGGGCGCCATAAATATTGGAAGCAGTTATATTAATTGATTTTGAATTGCTGCTCAAACCATTTACACATGTTGTATCAAAATTTGGTAATGATGTATTGGAAAGCGTAAACATATTTCCAACAAGATTTACCCGCAAAACAGAGGATGAAGACTGACCGCAGCTATTTTGTGCAAATACACTTGCGTTGCCTGCAATTACGCCCCAGTTTACTTTTACGGACGATGTACCCTGGCCGGAAATAATTATTACTTGTGCGGGGAAGTTCCATGTATAAGTTAGACCAACAACCTGCGATACAGAATAGGTTATGTTTTTTTGCGATGGCAAAACGGATACCGGCCCATTGATCGTGGATGGTGAAATAGGAATGGCTGAAAGATTTTTTATTAAAGTACCTGTGCTCACCCCGCAAACATTGGCAGATACTACATTTAAGACACCACTGGTAAAATCGACTGGTGCATGCATTACAATGGAGCTGCTATCCGCAGAAGCAGAAACGATGCTGCAGTTAACAGGTAATGACCATTGATAATTGGTGGCTCCACTCACTGTATCCACATAAAAATTAAAATCGCCGCCATTGCAAAGGCCGGTAGAATCTGAATTTGTACTGAATACCTGTACAGGTTTCGATGGAACAACCATCGTTCCGTTATTGATTTGCATGATCTTGTTAACAGAGCAACCGTTAGAATCGATTACGGTAAAATTCCTGTTGCCTGCACTTGTAGGAATTATACCTGTACCAATATAAGGCATTGTTCCTCCTGTAGCGGTAACCGTAACATTTGCAAAACCATTTTTACAAATCATGGAATCTGCAGAAATACTTACCTGCAAAAGATCAGGCTGCGTGATCGTATAATCAGCAGACGAGCGGCAGCCACCTTTTGAAAACAAATCCAGGTGATAATTGCCGGGCACCAGGCTAGCTATATTCTTATTCGTGGAAGAAAATTTTAGTATCGGCTCAGACCAGGAATATGTGTATGCATTGTCGCTATCATCCAGTTGCAGTGAAATGTTTCCATTCTTTGAATTATAGCAGGAAACGTTCAATACATTTGCCTGAACATCAATCAAACTATTCACCACGGTTCCTGAAATATCCAGCAGTACTGAAACCTGCGACATGGCCGCCACTGGTAATACAGTTGTAAACGTACCTGTATCACTGGTATTTAATTTTACATTCACTTGTTTTGAAAACCTGTTTCCATAATCGCTGATGGTCAATGAATCTTCAAATGCAGAATCAGATAATGAAAAACTATATCCTGCAGCGGGGCCAATTTGTACAGGTGCATTCATAAAATCACCAGATACTGTAAACGTTTTTACAGAATTACTGTTTATACAAACTGTATCAAAAGCAGCCAGTGATGAAGTATGTATACCTACATTTGAATGCAAACTATCAGGTCGGGCAAACTCTACTAATTCAAAAATCACATTTTCCTCACCATTATTTTTTATATAAAAATCTGACTGGCGGCTTGCACGCCGTCCAAAATAAGCATCATATAAAGTAACGGCTGCTGTTTTCCAATAGCCTGTATTATGGCATTGGATACTCAATGCTTCATGATCTGTAGAATCTGTTGCATCATAAAATAATTTCCATGCGCCATTTCCTTTATCCAAATAAATAATATCAAGTGTCACCGGGTATTGCGCATTCAATGGTTCATTTTTCAGGAAGTCAGAATCCATCCTAAAATATAAACCGTCTTTATTTCTCGCCAAATCAAACCCTCTTGCAAAACGCCCATACATTGTGGTGGCACTGTCTGCGGACTGTACATTCCAGTAACCTGCACTTGTTTCATTGGGTGTAAGCTGGTGCAGGTAACGATCGTAATTTCCCGGGAATATTCTCCACCCTATATCATTAATTCCTTTTGCCATCCTGTTGCCCATTTCATTTTTTGAAACAGATTGAATGTCATCGAGCTTAGCTCCATATGAAGAAAAACTGTCAAGGATTGAAAGGTAGCGACTATTTTGCTTACGATTGGCTTTACCAAAAATATTTTCAGGGAACCTTTCGGTGTCTGCTGCATCAAGGGCGTCTTTTAATGCACACATAGCATTTGTACTTGTTGCCGGATTTTTCTGGCCTGCATACCGGTTAAAGAAAAAGTAGGCCGGATCAAGAGTGGGATCATTAATCATAAAATAATTCTGATTGCTCCAATCGACACCCCAAAAAATACAATTGGCGAGAACTGCAAATAGATTTTTATTTACACAGGCAAGCCACCAACCAGCTGTAAGGCCATCACCGCTAATTTCACTGCGAGCTCTTACGTAATCACCATTACGAGGAGTATTTAATAAATCCATTAGCCACATTGACTTATCAAGCTCATCATTTAACTGGTATGCTTTACCAAGTGAGCCTGTCTTTAGCCAACCTCCAGGACAATTATCTTCCAACCAGAGAGATTGATTTTCACCTTGGTTGAGTGGGTTGCTTAATATTGTAATTTTTGGTTCTGTATCTTTATAAACATGATAATAGTCAAGGGTAAATTCTTTAAACAAGGATAGGAATTGCTGGCTGGTAAGTTGATATTGAGGATCTACAAAGCCTTTATAAGATATGTAATCCCCGGTTGAACCAAAACAAGGCTGCACTCCAATAATCCATTGACGAATATTCCATGGCAAAGAATCTATGTGTTCTTTTACGCGAACCACCATTTCTTTAAAGTATTCCCTGTAATTGGTATCTAAATAATATGGCGCATAACCAGTTGAATCACCCTTTTCATTTCGTTCGATTACTTTAGGGACCTCTCCTGTTGTGTATAGCCAGTCCGGGGCATCTTCTTTGGTATATACCATAAAAATTAATGGTAGGGAGTCAAAGGCTGTCTGGTAAAGTACCGTATCAAGTGCATCCCATGTAAATATGCCCTGGTCCTGTTCTATTTGTTTCCATTGTATACTGCATAGCCTGCCCTTTAATTCAGGCGATGTAGATTTGTTGGCGAACGTTGTGAAAGCCTCCCAAGTACCAAAATTATTCAGAACTTGTGGGGTTGTTTGTGCTGAAATTTTAACCGGCATACAAAGTATGGCAGCAAAACCTGCGATGAGAAGGTTTTTCATAAATATTGGATATTGGACTACAAATATGTATAAATAAATCAAACTGCCAAAAAAAAATAACAAGATAAGAGTCATATTAAAAAAAATTAATCTTTCAATCAGTTAGTCTTGCACGGCAAAGAAAAAAATACGTAGTTTGTATTAACCGCATGAAATTGTTGAATGAAAGAAAATAAAGAAATAGCTGCCTTGTTGCGATTAATTGATGACCCGGATGAAGAAGTGTATTCCACCGTGAGTTCGCGCATCTTTGATTTTGGAAAAAATATAATTCCAAACCTGGAGAATTTATGGGAAACAACGATTAGCGAAGAGGTACAGTCACGGATAGAATTGCTCATCCACCGTTTACAATTCGTAGATATAACCGATGAATTAAAAGCCTGGAAAACCGCAGCCACACCAGATATCATTACAGGTGCATTGATCGTTGCCAAATTGCAATACCCGGATTTATCTACTACATCCATCCTGCAGGAAGTGGAAAAAATTCGCAGGAATATCTGGCTCGAACTCAATAGTTTTTTAACGCCGCTGGAGCAGGCACATGTGATTTCCAGTATCCTCTATAATTATTATAAATTACAGGGAAATGAAATCGATTATAGTAACCCGGATTCTTTTTTATTACATAAAGTTTTACAAACAAAAAAAGGAAACAATTATTCCAATGGCCTTTTATATATTGGCCTTGCCAATCTTCTTGACCTGCCGGTGCGGGTGATCAATATTCCAAGGCAATTTGTTTTGGCTTTTTATGATGAACGTTTTGATGATGAAAATGAACTCGCCGGGCAACGAAGCCAATATCATTTTTTTATAGACCCAACAACGGGCAGGCCATTTACGCATGATGATATTGATAATTATTTTAAACGCATTTCTGTGCCCGCTGTTCCCTCCTATTTCAAATCATTATCACCCGTAGAAACTTTAGTTATTTGGATGGAAGAATTTTCAAAATGTTTTGAAACACCCGCCTTGCAATATAAACAACAGGATATTATTCAATTGATTGAAATGTTACAGGAATAACTGCATTTCAACGTTTAAAACATTTTCACTTTTTTACCGCTCCCACGTTACCTTTGCCGCGAAAATGAATGATATGAAAGGAAGAAAAGCAAGTGATAGTTTTATTGTGATGAATGAACTGGTCTTACCCAATGATACAAATACTTTTGGTAATTTGATGGGCGGCAGGCTGATGTACTGGATGGATATTGCCGCTGGTATTTCATCCGGCAAACATTGCAATGCTCCGGCGATGACGGCCAGCGTGGATAACCTGAGTTTTAAAAATCCAATCCGGCTGGGAAATATTGTACATATTGAAGCACAGGTAACACGCTCCTTTACTACATCCATGGAAATACATTTAAAAGTATGGGGCGAAGATTCTTTACATCAATATAAATATGAAAGCAATGAAGCGTTCTTCACATTTGTAGCGTTGGATCCCAATGGAAAACCGCGACCTGTAGAAGCCGTTATTCCCGAAACTGAAGAAGAGAAAAGATTATTTGATGGTGCATTGCGCAGGCGGCAACTACGCCTGATCCTTGCAGGAAAAATGAAACCCGATGACGCGTTTGAATTAAAATCTTTATTTTTTCCAAAGACAAAAATAAAAGCAGGGAAATAGAAGCATAGAATTATTTAAAAGTCTTCGATTATCTGTATCACAACTTGTATTTGTAAATGCAAAAAATGGTTTCATTTTAGCTGATACTTCACTTGTAATGATGTAATTTTTATTTGGTAAATATTTGAAAGAAGTAACTTCATGAAAAAGTATTTTTTTCTTAAAACGGTTTTTTGTTTAACTTTTCTTCCTTTTTATTTTAACCAATCTTATGCTCAAAAACCAGACCTGTCATTACTGCAAAATGACCAGGATAAAATAAAGGCCTGGCTGAATTACTGTGAATTTCTAAAGAGTAATACTTCATGGCAGATTAATAACCATACAATAAATAATGACAACCTGCAGGAAGCCGCTCAAAAAGGTTTGCAGATAACATCCCCAAATGATCCTGCAGACCGTTCCCGTTTTTATTACTATGCCGCATATGGATTTTTTTTCAATGACCCTTCAGCTGGGCCTATGAATGTGGACAGTATAGAATATTATTTCAATAAAAGCCTGGTGGAAGCACAGAAAGTGAAGTCTGCATTGCTTATCCAACAAGCCTGTATTGCTTTGTTACATACTTATTTTGAAATGGGAGAACCAGCTAAAACAGAAAAATATAAAACCATTTTACAAACGATTATTGATACCACGAATGATAAAACTATTTTAGTGGATGGCTATGCGGCTTTGGGAAGTTATTACCAGCAAAAATCATATTACAGTACCGCGCAGGATTATATGCTGAAGAGTATTGAACTTAAAAAAATACAAATTGATACCACAAAAAATAAAAAAATAAGATTAGACTATGCAAATGAATGTTACACATTGGCAGGGCTCTACATGAAATCCAGCCTGCCTGATAAAGCATTAAATATATTATATGAAGGCCAGCAGTTTTCAGCAGGATCAATGTTGGTTGGCCTTCGTTATAAAAGCGCATTCATTAATGTTTTCAGTAAAGCAGGAAATATAGATTCTGCACTATATTATTTAGTGCATTATATACAACCACAGGAAGCACATTTTAAAAACAGCCCGGTTGTTCCCGCAGAAATAATTTTTCCTTATCTCAATATTTCGCAATATTATCTTGATCATACACAATTTGATAAAGCATTTCCTTTTCTCGATAAAGCTTTTAACCTGGCAGTGAAGTCAAATGAACAGATATTCATTTATGAAACACAAATAATGATGGCGAGATACTTCGTGGAAACCGGAAAATATGCTGCGGCTATTCCACTCTTATCAAAAGCATTGCCGGTGGCCCGGCAATTCAGTAAAGAAAAATATACAAATGGTTTAAAGTATATGGCGCTGGCGCAAAAAGGTAATGGTAATGCAACGCTTTCCTTAAAATATTTTGAACAATATTCGATGGAATCAGATTCCCTGGTGAAAGAAAGGCTCTCCACAAATTTCGCAGACCAGGAAACCCGGTATGAAACCAAACAAAAAGAACAAAGTCTTGTCGTACTTGGCAAAGAAAATAAATTGCATATTCTGGAATTGCAAAATGCGACACGAACAAAATTATTGCTGATAACAGGTTTGGTTGCCCTGGGCATTATTTCTTTTTTATCATTTCTCTTTTACAGGAATAAGGAAAAAGTAAATAAGATCCTGAACATGCAAAATGAACAATTGGAAATTTTAAACAGCCAACTGGTGATTGCCAATGAAACCAAGGCAAAACTTTTTAGCATCATCAGCCATGACCTGCGTTCGCCGGTAAGCCAGATCGTACAACTGTTACAGCTTCAAAAAGAGAATCCGAACTTGTTTTCAAAAGCGATGCGGGAACAATATGATACAAAATTAAAAACAGCTTCTGAAAATGTGCTGGATACAATGGAAGACCTTTTACTTTGGAGTAAAAGCCAGATGCAAAATTTTACACCGGAACAAATGCCTGTACACATTTCAGCAATTATGCAAAAAGAACTCGAGCTTTTAAACCAGGTAATTGAAAAAAATAATTTGATTATTGAAAATACAATTGCCACAAATATTATATTTAATACAGATGAAAATTTTTTAGGCATCATTCTTCGCAATCTTTTACAGAACGCCTTCAACC
>JBAQJB010000308.1:0-2680 GCA_049289155.1 Chitinophagaceae bacterium | reverse complement strand
CTGAAAGTATGATCCCATTCAGAGCCTGGCAACTCGGGGTTTTCAGCTTCGTCTGCAAAAGCATTATACATTTTAAAATTGGTCTTCGGCGTAATGGACGTGTATTCCTGGATTGACCAACGCTCCTGCCCTTCGGGCGTTATCATTGCATAAAATCTTTTGCCGCCCACTTTGAAATCCTGGTATTTTGTTTTAGCTGTCATGGGTTTTGGCGCAATCCATTTGTCTATCAGTTCTGCTTTGGTAAAAGCATCCCATACCAATGAAATACCAGCATCGAATTCCCTTTTTATGAATACCATTTTTGTTGCTTTGTCAACCGTGAAATCAAATAACAAGTTGTTTCCCGCATTAGGGGATTTTTCTTCGTTTATCATTTTTTCTGCTTTTTTATTGTTGATAATACATCGTCAAGTTGATTGAACCGGGCTTCCCAAATCTTCCTGTATTGTTCCAGCCATTTATCAATCTCTTTCATTTTTTTAATTTCAAGTGTGTAGTAAATTTCCCTGCCTTGTTGTTCCTGTTTTACCAGTTTACATTCTGTGAGTATCCGGAGATGTTTTGATACAGATTGCCTGGTTGTGTTGAAGTTTTCGGCAATGGCGTTGGGTGTCATTGCCTGTAATGCAATTAAGGCGATAATAGCCCGCCTTGTCGGGTCGGCAATTGCCTGGAAAACATCTCTTCTCATTTTTTTTAAATTTAGTTATGAAACCATTCGATTGCAAATATATATGCAACTTTTCGGTTTCGCAAATTTTTTTTATAAATTTTTAAAAAAAAATTGACTTACTGTTTTGGGTTGAAATACACTTTGGCAAAAATGCCATTTTACATTGATGCTAAATGAACAGGAAGTTTATAAAATTCCCTGGCGCAGTTTAAAAATTTTATTTTATTTTTTACACAACTCCTGTTGTCATCTTTATGCGGATGCGGCAATACATCCATTGAGGTTATTTCAGGAGTAAAACTATTTAAAGGCCCGGCATGATCCATAAAAATGAATGAGCCAACCATTCTTTTTCGCCGAAAAGGAAGGATTGGCTTTCCGCTTAAATTGCTACTAATGGACGCTTCGCGGGCTTGTATAATTAGTTCCGGCATAATTTTCTTTTCAGGTTTTTTCAAATCTATTTTTCCGCTGAAATAACAGGTAGTCAAGCGAAAGCCTTCCCGGGCCGGTGAGCGTTAAGGCAATAAAGGAAAATAAATATAAGAAGCGCAATTCCAAAACCTGGAAACCATCGCCATTCATAAACGCATGAAAGATGAAAATGACTAAAAAATTTACGGACAAAATTATAGTAGCTATCCTGGAAAATAATCCCAATATTAACAGGAGCGCACAAACCCCTTCCGCAAAACCAGCCATATAATAGGAAGTATTCGCACCAATACCTATGGGGTCCATGAATTGAATTTGCTGTCCACCAAGAATTACAGACAATTTTTCAAAGCCGTGGCCATAAAACAAAACAAGGCCAAAGACTAACCTGAGAATCAATAAACCGGTATCACGGCTTGTTCTCCCTTCACTGGTTATAAAATTAAATGTACTTTTCATTTCTGATTGTTTTAAATTGATTTCAATAAATTAGGTTCTTAAATTTGAAATATACTCCTTTTTTTGTGTAATAAAATGCGAAAGAAATTTTGTCTGCGACACCTTACAATTGTACAGAATTAAATTTTAATGACACTGAAATATATATGAAAATTTTATTTAGTTTTGTATCAGCATCAAGAGTTCCTGGTATACCAGGATGCCAACCGGGTTAATAAACAAACGGTGGAAAAAGGATGTGGGTCCAGGTGATCAAATGTTTGATATCTATCGCACCTCCTACTCTTTATGCCAATCTAAAATCAAATGATATGATTGGTAAAGAAAAAAAACAAAGAGATTTAGAAACGCTAAAAAAATTTGTTACCGCAAAAGAAATCCACGGGTTTACTTCTAATCTTTGGTACAGGGCGTTAAGGACCTGGTACCCGTTTCATTATATTCAATTTATGAAGAATTATAGTTATAAAAATAAATCTCCTGAAGCGATCGAGTTTCATGAGAAGCGCATTCGTAATGCCATTGATCGGGTTAATTACAGTTATACCGTATTAAAAAAATACCTTCTTCATCCACCGGAAACTGAGGAAGAGAAAGTAGATTTCGAAAAAAGGGTTGATTACTTAGAGGATCTTCTTTTAAAACAAAACAAGGAAAATTGAAGGAAAGGGAATTGATGGGATAGTGAATATTCCTGCAGCAGGTTTTTTGGTGAAGTAAAAAATTGCTGAGATAAAATTTGGTGTTTCGCATAGCTACAGATATATTTTTTATTTAAGATTGTCACTGGAGTTTGTCAAATGGTAACATGCTAAATCAGGATTTGTCTCGCCAGGTATATTTGATTTTTTAAACAATAATTTCTCCAAGAGCTTTATAGAACGCTGATTATCTCTATGCAGGAATGCTTCAATTTTTTGAACTTTAATAGTATTGAATGCAAAGTCAATAACTTTTTCTACCGCTTCCTTCATTATTCCTTGTCCTTGAAAATTTGTCAAAAGTTCATATCCAATTTCACAGTTGACATTTTTTTCTGAAAAACCATAAAGGCAAACTGTCCCAACAAATGTTTTTCTTTCACTCAAGGTTATTGCCCAGTAAAGAGAG
>JBAQJB010000307.1:0-4872 GCA_049289155.1 Chitinophagaceae bacterium | reverse complement strand
CGGTTATACTTCCGGCGTTTTTATCATAATTATTCACTATAAAAGCAAAGGTATAATTGATGCCATTCTTCGAACGGATATATCCGGCAAAAGCTTTTACTCCATCGATCGTTCCACTTTTCATTTTAATATTATTATATTCCGGCAAGGCTTTGTAAAATGAGGAAAACCAATTTTGAGTTTTTGCATATTCCAGTGCACGCACCATGGAAGCAGGCGTGACGCGGTTTTGCGGTGATAAGCCACTTCCGTCAAAAATATTCAATGCAGATTTTTCAACGCCCTTGCTTTGCCAATATTTTTGTAATGCAAGAATTCCTTCTTCGTTGGTGGATGGCCCATTATTGATGCCAGCTATTTTTTGCATAAAAGCTTCGCCATATAAATTAATACTGTTTTGGAGAAAAAAATAAGTTAGGCTATCCAGGGGTGGCGAAAAATATTTATACAATAAATGAAAATTTGTGTCCGTGTTTTCAGCAATAGAATTTTCATTTGATTGCTCAGACAGTTTTATTTTTCCAAGCAAATATTTTTTCAGATCGTACACAAAATAAGCAGCAGGATCTTTTACGGCACCGCGAACAATAAAGTTTTTTTCAGCGATAGGAATTGTTCCGCGTATTATATATTTTGAGGAATTAAATGGCAGGAAAATATACGATTGATCCCCACTACCTTTTTCCGCAGCAATAACTTCATTATCAAATTTCATGGGAAACTTAGTATCATTATTAACTGAAATGATTGAAACAGGTTCACCTGTTTTTTCCCCGGATTGAAGATGCAGCATATATTCGTTTTCACGCCAGTTTATTCCTGAAGATGCAGCTCCATAATAATTTCCGAGGTCTTCCCAAATCCATGCACCTGGAATATCAATGGGTGTTGTGGCCGTAATAATATTTCCATTTATTTCCTGGATGCCGGATTGATTCAATGAATTTAAAAACCGGGAAAATATTTGTGTTGGAATTGATTTAGGAAAACGGCTGCTTCCAAATGAAGGGTCGCCATTACCGTAAATGATAATATTTCCGTTTAAAATTTTGTTATCAATAGTTCCGGCATAACCAAAATCTGTTTCGAATTTGAAATCATTTCCCAGCAAATCAAAAGCAGCAATGCTGGTGTAAATTTTTTGTGTACTTCCGGGTGCCAGGCCGGATTCACTGTTCAGATTATATATTACTTTACTCGTTCCTTCCTGTTTCACATAAAAACCTGTGATGGCGTGCTTTAGCGCAGGATCGGCCAGGAATTTTTCCATGGCTTTATTTAATTTTTCAGCAGCTTCCTGGGCAAAAACGGAAGCTATTGCATGAATAAAAAAAAGCAGTAAAAAAAGTTTTTTCATAACCTTTTAATGAATGATGTTCCCGCAATATTACATTTCATTTAATAAAACAGGTTGTATAAAATACATACAAATTTTCAGCCGCGTGTTTATCTTGCAACTTATTTGAAAAATAGTTATGGAAAAAATAAATGCTTCTGTGATCACCATTGGTGATGAATTATTAATCGGGCAGGTGATTGATACGAACAGCGCCTGGATTGGCAAAAGGCTGATTGAAAATGGGATTTGGTTATCTCATAAATTTTCAGTGGGGGATACCAATGATGACATCTGGAATGTATTGGACGAAGCTGCCCGTGTATCGCGTATCATCATTATTACCGGGGGTTTAGGGCCCACAGCGGATGATATTACCAAGCCATTATTATGTGATTATTTTGGCGGAAAAATGGTGGAAGATGAAGCTACACTGAAACATGTGACTTATTTATTCGAACACGTTTTTAAAAGAAAAATGCCATTACTGGATAGTAACCGGCGGCAGGCTGAAGTACCTGATGTTTGTACGGTTTTGAAAAATGAAATTGGTACTGCCCCCGGTATGCTTTTTGAAAAAAACGGTAAATATTTTTTCAGTTTACCCGGTGTGCCTTATGAAATGTATGGCCTGATGCAGCACCAGGTATTGCCTTTTTTGAAAAATCTTTTTGATCTTCCGCCTATTGAACACCGGACATTATTGACGTATGGCATTGGAGAATCTTTCCTGGCAGAAAAAATAAAAGATTTTGAAACTTCCTTGCCGGAAAATTTAAAACTGGCCTACCTGCCTAATTTTGGAATGGTGCGTTTAAGGTTGACAGCCAATGGAATTTCTCCCAAAATTCTAGACACTGCTTTTGAAGATTTGCAAGAAAGGACAAAGGAATGGTTGGTTACGCCAACAGATAATACGATGCAGGAAGTAGTAGCCAATTTACTTTTAGCCAAAGAAAAAACACTTGCCATAGCGGAAAGTTGCACGGGTGGCTATATAGCACATTTGATTACATCTATTCCCGGTTCATCGGAATTTTTCCAGGGAAGTATTGTCGCGTATTCGTATGCTGTTAAGAAAAATGTTTTAGGCGTGAAAGATAAAACCCTGGAAGAATTTGGGGCAGTGAGTGAAGAAACGGTTCGTGAAATGGTGAAAGGCACATTGTCAGTAATGAAAACAGATTTTGCTGTGGCTGTTTCAGGTATTATGGGGCCGGGTGGCGGAACAACAGATAAACCAATTGGAACAGTTTGGATTGCTGCCGGAAATAGTGATAAAATTTCAGCTACACGCATCCATGTTCGCTTTGACCGCGAAAGAAATATACATTTGACGGCTATGCAGGCCCTTAATTTTTTGCGTATGTGTATACTTGAAAAAATTTAACCGGCAAGTATTATCTTTGGCGCGGTTTATTTTTTAAATAAACACAATTAAAATACTTTTACTTCAAAACAACATATATGGCGATCATTGATCTTGTAATGCCGAAAATGGGAGAGAGCATCATGGAAGCAACCATTTTAAAGTGGCATAAAAAAGTGGGTGATTCAATTGCATTGGATGAAACCTTGCTGGATATTGCCACTGATAAAGTGGATAGTGAAGTACCCAGTTCAGTTGCAGGAAAAATTACTGAAATTTTATTTAATGAAAATGATGTAGTTCCGGTTGGAAAGGTGATCGCAAAAGTAGAAACTGCCGGTGAAAATGTTTCAACCCCGGCACCCGCTCCTCAACAAGCTCCAACTGTCCCACAGGAAGAGATCAAAGTAACGCCACCTTATGTCCCGGAAGAAACGCCTTCTGCTGAAGCCAATTTATCTTCTTCTAATGCAGGCACGAACCGTTTTTATTCACCACTTGTTTTGAATATTGCACAAAGTGAAGGTGTGCCCCTTAGTGACCTCGAAAAAATTCCCGGCACAGGTAATGAAGGCCGTGTGACAAAAAAAGATATTTTAGCTTATGTCGCCCAGGGAAAAAATATACCGGCTCAAATGCCAGCACCGGCTCCTGCAGAAAAAGCGGTAACACCAATTCCTGCAGCTTCAGAAGAAAAAGAAGAAAGCCTGCAATTACAAAAAAATATTCCGGGAAATGTTGAGATCATTGAAATGGACCGTATGCGGAAAATGATTGCTAAGCATATGGTTGACAGCAAACATATAAGCCCGCATGTAACAAGTTTTGCAGAAGCAGATGTTACGAATATGGTACTCTGGCGTGAAAAAATGAAGAATGAATTTGAAAAAAGAGAAGGCACAAAGATCACCTATACACCTATGTTTATAGATTGTATAGCACGTGTGATCAAAAAATTTCCCATAATCAACAGTTCATTGGTGAATGACCAGATCATCATTAAAAAAGATATTAATATTGGTATGGCGACTGCATTGCCAAGTGGTAACCTGATCGTGCCTGTGATTCAAAATGCAGATTATTTAAACCTGGTTGGTTTAAGTAAAAAAGTAAATTCATTGGCAGACAATGCCCGCAACAATAAACTTCGCCCGGATGATACACAAAGTGGCACTTTCACTTTAACGAATGTAGGTACATTCGGCAGTTTGATGGGTACTCCCATTATCAATCAGCCGCAAGTGGCCATACTGGCTGTAGGTGCCATTAAGAAAAGGCCGGTTGTAATTGAAACTGAATTGGGAGATACAATTGGAATCCGCCATATGATGTATCTTTCTTTAAGCTATGACCATCGCATCGTGGATGGCAGCGCAGGCGCTTCATTTCTGACAGCAGTTGCAAAGGAGTTTGAAAAATGGGATGTAAATGCAAACTGGTAAGTAGTGTAATTTTTAAACGTAAGGTATTTATTTATGAAAAATTTTAAAAACCAGGTTCAAAAAATTGAACCTGGTTTTTGTATTAGGTTAGGTTTGCTTAGTGCTGATTTTAAATTTATAAATTCATAATATTTTGAAAACTAAACTCCTGTTTTATTTCATGGCAACTTTCTTTTGCATGTATTCATATGCACAAAGAGATACATTGAAAATCAATAATGGCTGGCAATTTTGTATTGATAAAAATGCAGCGGGCATCGCGGGAAAATGGTTTGAAAAAACTTTGCCGGGTACGGAAACGGTGAACTTGCCACACACCTGGAATATAGAAGAAGCAAATCAAAATCATTATGGCTGGGGTTGGTATCAAATAAATATTTCAATTCCGAAAGAATGGAAAAATAAAAATGTTGTGTTACAGTTTGGTGCGATCAATCACACATCATTTATTTATATTAATGGAAAAAAAATTGCGGAAAATATCGGCGATGGTTTTAATAAGATCTCTGTTAACTTAAATGAGAAAATAATTTATGGAAAAGAAAATACAATTACCGTAGCATGCAATAATGATTTCGGAAAAAATAAAGTGCCGTATGGAAGTTCATTTGACTGGCCCAATGATGGCGGGATTATTCGCCCTGCAGTTTTAATTATAAGTGATAATCCGGCTGCTTCATGGCTTCATGTAACACCACAAATAAATGTTGCTGACAGTTCAGGGA
>JBAQJB010000306.1:0-11876 GCA_049289155.1 Chitinophagaceae bacterium | reverse complement strand
GGCATACACGAAGAAATTGTTCTGTAAGATGGGTGCAAGCGCCAATCCCATAACAGAAAGAAAGTAAAACTTTTTCATGTGTAAAATTTTATTTTTTAAATGGCCACATGGAATTACGCATAAAAATTTTCATCAACATTCGAATATAATTTCATGAAAATTTTTATGCTCCATTTCATGATTAGCTTTTTAAAAGTGATGTTTACAAAATTGCTTTTCAAAGATATGGAATTTATTTTATTTTTTTTAACAAATTAGTTTTGGATTTAAATCGCAATTAAAAATATAATACCGGCATATTTTTCTATACGTTTACTGGCCTTCTCATAAATTATTAAATTAAAACATCGTTACTATTTCCTGGTATGCGCCTTTTAAAAATCACGGATAAATTGAATATAAAAATCCCGGATGTAAAGCCGGGAAATAATATGATGCAAAAAAATCCCCGGCAAAAAATTACCAGGGAATCAATGTATTTATACCAATATATTTATGGCGCTACGAGACGAAAACCATTTCCATGAATATTTACGATTTCGATCTCATCATCGCCTTTCAGGTATTTGCGGAGTTTGGCAATGTACACATCCATGCTGCGGCCATTAAAATAAGTATCGCTGCCCCAGATTTTTTTCAATGCTTTTTCGCGCGCAAGCAAATCATTTTTATGCTCGGCAAGCATTTTCAATAACTCATTTTCTTTGGGTGAAAGAGTTTGCATTTTACCGTCGTGTGACAATTCACGCAGGCGCGGGTTAAAATGATAGGAACCCAGGTCAAACTGCATGTTCTCACTTTCCTTATTAAAGTCTTCATTTCGCTTGAGGATGGCTTTAATTTTTAGCAATAAAACTTCACTGTCAAATGGTTTGGTAATATAATCATCCGCGCCGAGTTTATAGCCTTTGATGATGTCTTCCTTCATGGTTTTGGCACTCAGGAAAAACAAAGGCATATCCGGGTCTATATCACGAATTTCTTCTGCAACGGTAAATCCATCCATATTTGGCATCATTACATCGAGCAGGCAAATATCATATTTTTCGCGCTGGAATGCAGCCAGGCCAAGCCTTCCGTCACGTTCGAGGGTTACATCATAATCATTTAATTCGAGGTAGTTTTTTAAAACCATACCGAGGTTTTGATCATCTTCGCATAAGAGAATCTTGTATTTTTTATTTTCCATCTTTCGCGTTTTTTACAAATAAATGTAATTCATTCAGCCATTATAGCCAAAACCGAGTAATTTTTTGTTAAACAATCATGCGTTTGCCATAAGGCTTTTCTATATTTGACAACTATTTTCACATGGAATACACGCTTAAAAAAACGCTGGGACAGCATTTTCTCAAAGATGAAATAATTATACAAAAAATTATCGCTTCTTTATCCGGATCAAATGCGGGCACGAATAATTTACTGGAAATCGGCCCCGGCGCCGGCGCACTTACAAAACATTTGATACAATTACCCTGTATCAATTTCAAAGCAGTGGAAATAGATCATGAGAAAGTTGTTTTCCTGCAAAAAAAGTTTCCAACGTTAAAGGATAAATTAATTGAACAGGATTTCCTGCAAATGGAGCTTCCTTTTGATGAACCTTTTCGGGTTATTGGAAATTTTCCCTATAATATTTCTACACAAATTTTGTTTAAAGTATTGGAATGGAAACAGTTTGTGCCGGAGATCATTGGTATGTTTCAAAAAGAAGTGGCCATGCGTATCGCGGCAGCGCCGGGTAATAAAACGTATGGTATCACATCTGTGTTGATACAGGCATTTTATAACGTGGAATATTTATTTGACATCAGCCCGCAAAGTTTTACGCCAGCGCCAAAAGTAATGAGTGGAATGATCCGTTTAAAAATAAGAAATGAATTTCCGCAGATGAGAAATGAAGCGTACTTTTTCCGCCTTGTAAAAAGTGCATTTAACCAAAGAAGAAAAATGCTGCGTAACGCAGTAAAACCTTTTTTCACGGAAGACGTACTTACAGATGACTTGTTTAACCGCCGCGCGGAAACACTGAGTGTGGATGAGTTTGCTCAGCTAACATTCAGGATGCAATAAAAAACAGCATGAAAAAAATGGAGCATAAACCAATCATATTGATCACCGCAAAAGTGCATCCCTTTATGCTGGATTATTTTGAGCAACATGGATATACAACCTGGTATCAGCCGAATATTTTGTATGATGAAATGTTGCAGGCCATTCATACTGTCCGGGGATTAATTGTAACAACGCGTTTGAAAATTGACAAGGAAATTATTGATACGGCAAAATCACTGAAATGGATCGGCAGGCTGGGAAGCGGTATGGAATTAATTGATGTAAATTATGCAAATCAAAAAGGCATTCAATGTTTCAGCAGCCCTGAAGGCAACCGCAATGCGGTTGCAGAACATGCGCTGGGCATGTTGTTGAATTTAATGAATAACCTCTGCGTTTCTTTTGAAGAAATAAAAGAAAATAAATGGCTGCGTGATGAGAACAGGGGAATAGAGTTAAGTGGCAAAACTGTTGGTATAATTGGCTTTGGTAATACAGGTGGCGCATTCGCGCACATCTTGTCTTCATTTTCAGTGAAGGTGCTGGCGCATGATAAATACAAAAAAGATTTTTCAAATGGGTATGTTTTTGAATCATCATTGGAAGACATTTTTCAAAATGCAGATGTAGTAAGTTTGCACCTTCCATTAACCGAAGAGACTTTTCACTATGCCGATGAGAAATTTTTTAAAGCTTTTAAAAAGCAGCCTATTTTTATTACCACATGCCGGGGGAAAGTGACGGATACAAAGTCATTGATCAATGCATTAGAAAATAATTTTATCCGCGGTGCTGCATTGGACGTATTGGAAAATGAAAAACTGGATTCCTATTCAGATGCAGAAAGACAGCAACTCAACTGGCTGCTGGCACAAAAAAATTTGCTGATCACGCCACATATTGCCGGCTATAGTTTCGAAGCCTTGTATAAAATGGCTGAAGTATTGATCGAAAAACTGGAAAAAAACGGTTGCCTGAATTAATTTTTCAATGTAAATAATTATATATTTGTAGTTGCAACGCTGCAATAAACATGTGGCGTTGTATTTTTTTTTCTATAAGCTAAACCAGGAAAATATGAGCGACTTATTTTATATGTCCCAGGATGCGTTTGATAAAAAAGTGCAGGAACTCCAACACATGAAATCTGTCATGCGCCCCGCGGCATCCAGGGCAATTGCAGAAGCGCGGGAAAAAGGTGACCTCAAAGAAAACGCAGAATATGATTCAGCCAAAGAAGCGCAGGGCTTATTGGAAGCAAAGATCAAGCAAGTGGAAGGACAGGTTTCTAATGCAAGAATTGTAGATGAAGGAAATATTGATACGAGTAAAGTATCTATTCTCACGAAAGTTACAATCACTAACCTGGGTACCAAAAAAACAGTCACCTACCAATTGGTGGGTGAAACGGAAGCGGACCTGAAGCTTGGAAAGATTTCAATAAGTTCACCTATAGGCAAAGGTTTGATGGGAAAACTAAAAGGGGACATTGCTGAAATTCAGGCTCCTGCAGGCATTTTGAAATTCAGGATCGAAGAGATTACCGCATGATTTTTTTTCAAAGAATATTGTACATATTATATAACCGGTATAAAAAATATTTTAAACAAATGGACATCTTTTCTAAAATTATCGCGGGAGAAATTCCTTCCTATAAAATTGCGGAAGATGATTTGTTTTATGCTTTCCTGGATATTTATCCCTTGGTGCGCGGCCATGTATTGGTAATACCGAAAACGGAAACAGATAATTTATTTGATTTACCGGAAGCATATTTGTCCGGCATCCTTCTTTTTGCACGGCCAATTGCGAAAGCAATTGAAAGTGCATTTGACTGTAACCGTTGCGGCATGGCTGTTTTAGGGCTGGAAGTGCCGCACGCGCACATTCACCTGATGCCCATCAATTCTGAAAATGATATTAATTTTAATAAAGGGAAATTATCCCTTACAGAAGAAGAACTCAAAATCATCCAGGCAAAAATTGTGGATGCATTAAAATCGTAAATGCATTTATTTATTGAGCACCCTGTTTTTATTTTCCTGTATAAATGTTTTCCAGCTATTTGTTTTTTTGACGCCTGAAAAAAGCGGCGATGACATTTGATAATGATGGCAAAGCGCCACGGCAAGTGCATCGGTCGCGTCGAAATAATGGGGCTTCGTTTCGAGTATTAAAATTTGTTGCAGCATTTTCCAAACCTGTTCCTTATCGGCATTACCATTTCCTGTAATAGATTGTTTGATTTTTTTCGGCGCATATTCCTGTACGGCCACGCCACCCTGCATCGCAGCCGCAATGGCTACTCCCTGCGCTCTTCCAAGTTTGAGCATGCTTTGAACATTTTTCCCAAAAAACTGGGATTCAATAGCAAGGTGTGCCGGTAAATAAGTTTCGATCAGCATAGAAACTTTTGAATAAATCAACTTCAGCCTTTCATACATGTCATTGTATTGCTGCAATTTCAATGCATCCATTTCCAATACATCCAGCACGCCATTTTCTATGCGAAGTATGGAATATCCCATAATAACAGTTCCGGGATCAATGCCGAGAATGATGCAGGAATTATTTTTTTCCATGTTGTGAAATTAAACTATTTCGATGTATCCATTTTACAAACGGTGCAACATAATTTTTATTAAAAAAAATTTGCCGGAAGATTAAAATTCAATTCACTTATTTTTGCGGGAACGAAAACAAGTTTACATGGTTGATGTGATTTTAGGTTTACAATGGGGAGATGAAGGCAAAGGAAAAATCGTAGATTATTTTGCACCCTCTTATGACATCGTAGCCCGCTTCCAGGGCGGCCCGAATGCAGGACATACATTGTATGTCGAAGGTAAAAAAATAGTGTTGCATCAAATTCCGTCCGGCATTTTTCACCAGGATAAAATAAACCTGATTGGAAATGGCGTTGTGCTTGACCCCATCACGCTGCGCAAAGAATGCGAAGCTGTTGCTGCTTATGGAATTGATGTGAAAAAAAATCTTTTTATTTCAGAACGTACTAACCTTATCATTCCCTCACATCGCGCGCTGGACCGTGCATCCGAGCAATCCAAGGGTGAAAGTAAAATTGGTTCTACTTTAAAAGGCATTGGCCCTGCCTATATGGATAAAACGGGCAGGAATGCATTGCGTGTTGGCGATCTTTTGAATAAAAATTTTACGACAAATTATATAAAACTTCGTATGAAACACCAGCGTTTGCTGGATGGATTTCATTTTATGGAAGATATCAATGAAGCGGAGGAAGAATTTTTTGAATCACTTGAATTTTTACGCGGACTGAATATTGTGAACGGCGAATATTTCATTAATCAAAAAATCAAAGAAGGAAAAACCGTACTTGCCGAAGGTGCGCAGGGAAGTATGCTGGATATAGATTTTGGGACGTTCCCGTTTGTTACTTCATCCAATACAATTTCCGCCGGAGTCTGCACAGGCCTTGGCATTGCGCCCAATAAAATCAGGGAAGTGATTGGCGTTACAAAAGCATATTGTACACGCGTTGGCAGTGGCCCATTCCCGACTGAATTAGAAAATGAAGAAGGAGAACAGATGCGAAAAACCGGGCAGGAATTCGGCGCAACCACAGGCAGGCCGAGGCGTTGTGGCTGGATCGATTTAGTGGCGCTTCATTTTGCCTGCATGATTAATGGCATTACACAAATCGTAATGACCAAGGCAGATGTACTAGATGCTTTTGAAACATTGAAAGTTTGTGATTCATATAAGATTGATGGTAAAGAAGTACATGAAATTCCTTACCAGATGGATAAAATTGAAATCACTCCATTACTGAAAACATTTACAGGCTGGAATACAGATACAACTAAAATAAAAGAAGCAAAAGACCTACCGGGAAAGATGATAACGTATGTAGAATTTATCAATAAATTTTTAGGAGCACCGGTAAAATATATTTCAAACGGACCGGGGCGCGACCAGATCGTAAAATTGTAATCTCTTTGAACATAGGGACATGTATTATATTTGTTTCAAATTCTATTAAAATAATTTTGCCTGAAATAAAAGAATGAATATTTTAGGCATTAAATCTTCTGGTGTATGACATCAAAATCAAATAAAGACAAGAGCGAACAAAAAAGTAAACCTTCACAACCGGTGAATGGTAAGGGTGAAAAAAAATCTCCTGTAAAAAACAAAATGGAAGATGAGGATGTAGAGGATGATGATTTTGAAACAGCTGATGCTACTTTACCTAAAAAACTTTCGAAAACCGCACCAGGAAAAAAACAGAAGAAATCAGACGACGACGAGGAAGTGGAAGATGATGAAAAAGATGATTGGGAAAAACCGGAAGAGGAAGAAGCATGGGACCCGGATTTTGATGAGTTTGATGTACCGGGAGGTAGCGCAAAAAAATCCGGAAAAAAAGGTGCTGCCGGTGACGACGATGATGACTTTACAGTGGATCCTGACCTGAAAGAATTTGATATGTTCAATGATGATTTTGAAGATGAGGAAGAAGATGACGATTTTTAATCATGGACCAAAAAAGGCATAGGAGAATTGAGTCATTCCGTATAACAGGTGATGAAAAAACTTTTAAGGAAAAGATGCTGAACTGGTGTAACCGGTTTAGCATCTTTTCTTTTTTAGACAGTTGTGGATATGCCGATAAATATGGAAGGTATGATTGCCTTGCTGGTGCCGGCGCAGAAAAAACATTTACCGGGAACCGGGTTGAATTTAAACAATTCTACGAAGCCAATAATGACTGGCTTTTCGGCCATTTTTCGTATGATTCAAAAATTGAAAATGAAGCCGGAGAAAACGATAAAGGGTTCAATAATTTATTTTTTTTTCAACCCCTTGTCGTTTTAATACTAAAAAAAAGCCTACTGACTATAGAAACCATCAGTCACTCACCGGAAGATGTATTTCTTGCAATCCTGCAGCAGGAAAAGATTTCAGAAAAAATATCGCCTGTTCAAAAAATAAATATCCGATCTGATATCAATAAGGAAGAATATATTTCTATTATTCAGCAACTCAGGAAACATATTCAGCGGGGCGACTGTTATGAAATAAATTTCTGCATGCAATTTTTTGCAGAGCAATATTCGCTTGATCCGCTGGAGACTTTTAAAAAATTAATAACTGTATCACCCAATCCATTTTCCTGTTTGTATAAAAATGAAAGTAACTTTTTGATCTGTGCCAGCCCGGAACGTTTTTTACAAAAAGAAGGATTGCAGATTATTTCACAACCCATAAAAGGTACAGCCAGGCGGGATTTACAGAATGATGCTAATGACGATTTGCAAAAAAAAGAATTACGGGAAAGCCGCAAAGAACAAAGTGAAAACGTGATGGCGGTTGATCTTGCACGAAATGATTTATCCCGTTTTTGCGAAGAAGGATCTGTACATGTTACAGAACTTTTTGGTATTTACACTTTTCCGCAGGTCTATCAAATGATCTCCACTGTGCAGGGAATAGTTCCATTCAATATAAACCTGGGAGATATTATCGATGCTACTTTTCCTATGGCTTCTATGACCGGAGCGCCAAAAAAGAAAGTGATGGAACTCATTAGTCATTATGAAAAAACGAATCGTGGAATTTTTTCCGGCACGGTGGGATATATAACCCCGCATAAAGATTTCGATTTCAATGTTGTGATCAGGAGCATCATTTATAATACTATTACAAAGCGACTTTCATTCCCCGTAGGCGGCGGTATTACCTGGCTGAGTGAGCCGGATAAAGAATATGAAGAATGTATTTTGAAAGCCAGCGCGATCCTGAAAATCCTCGGATAAAATGGGCTTCTTTTATTTATATACTTAATTTAACATTTCCGAAACCTTTCGTATATGAGTTTCTTTTACTTTTGATCTACTAAATATTTCGTACATCAAATCTTTAATTATGAATACAAAAAAAATCGGTCTTGCATTGTTACTAATGCCGTTGGTCTTTTCCATAAAGGCACAGGCCCAGGGCAACAAAAAAGACAATGATAAAAAAACAGAGCGCATTATCATCACACAAAAAAACGGGCCCATAGAAAAGATGACCATAGAAGTGAATGGGGACAAGGTGAGCATCAATGGAAAACCTGCAGCGGAGAATAAAGATGTGGACATTACTATTATGAAAGACAGTGACGGTGACATGTTCATGAAAGCGCCTAGTGCTCCGGGAATGCTTTTTGGCATGCCATTCGGTGAAGAAAATATGAATGGAAATGGAAATTTTTTCTTTAATAACAATAACCGTTCAAAAACTTTCCTCGGTGTAATGTCTGAAGCAAATAAAGACGGGGCGCGCATTACAGATGTTACTGAAAAAAGTGGTGCGGATAGCGCCGGCCTGAAAGAAGGTGATATTATTACAAAAGTGGGTGATACAAAAATTGCAAACCCTTCTGACCTTTCAGCAGCTATCGGGAAATATAATCCAAACGACAAAGTGAACATTACTTATAGCAGGGATGGTAAAACTTCCACTACCACAGCAACGCTTCATGCAGGCAATATGCGTGTATTTGCCTGGAAAGATTTAGATAACTTAAAAGGTTTTTCTATGCCTGGAATGCCCAAACTGGACGGTTTACAGGATTTTGATTTTTTCCGCAGTAAAGTAAAATTAGGTGCGCAGGTACAAGACATGGAAGATAATTCCGGTGTGAAAATTTTGAATGCAGAAAAAGATGGAGCGGTTGAGAAAGCGGGCATTCAAAACAATGATGTGATCTCGAAAATAAATGATACTAAAATTTCTTCCGTAGATGATCTCAGGAATATGCTGAAAACTATAAAGGAAGGAGATACTATTCAACTTACTTATATTAGAAACAATAATTCAAAAACTGTCAGCATAAAATTCCCCAAAGAATTAAAAACCATGGACCTTTAATTCAATTCTGAAATAAGAAAAGCCATCTCCGGGTGGTTTTTTTTTGCAAAAAAAGTAATTAAGGTATTCCTAATTATTCCCGAATTTACTGGCAAATCAATTGCTACGGCTTAGTTTTGCGCACTTGTATGAATAGTGACGCTGAGAAATATGAAGCCGTTATCGGGTTGGAAATACACGCCAGGCTTGCCACGAATACCAAACTTTTTTGTGCGGATATGAATAGTTTTGGTGCAGCGCCCAATACAATGGTCAGTGAAATTTCCCTGGCATACCCGGGTACATTACCGGTAATAAATAAAGAAGCAATTTTGTTTGCTGTGAAAATGGGCATTGCCTGTAATTGTAATATAGCGGGCTATACTTTTTTTGCGCGCAAAAATTATTTTTACCCGGATCTTCCCAAAGGATACCAGTTGACACAACATACATCCCCTATTTGCAGCAACGGGTATGTGACTATTAAGACAGAAAAATATACAAGGGAAATATTTTTAAACAGGATTCATCTTGAAGAAGATGCGGGAAAGAGCCTTCATGAAATGAATGATCAATATACTTATCTTGATTTTAACCGTGCCGGTACACCGCTCATTGAAATTGTCACAGAACCCGTTTTACATTCAGCAGAAGAAGCCTACCAATTTATCGCTGAAATAAGAAGGCTTGTACAATGGCTTGAAATAAGTGATGGCAATATGGAAGAAGGCAGCCTTCGTTGTGATGCGAATATTTCTATCCGCCCGAAAGGTTCAAAAAAACTCGGCACTAAAGTAGAAGTGAAAAATCTGAATTCCTTGCGGTATGTAAAAAAAGCGATTGAAATAGAAGTGTTGAGATTAATACAGCTTGCGGAAAATAATGAGAAAATTGTACAGGAAACAAGGAGTTATGATGCAGCCGCAAACACAACATTTTCTATGCGGGCTAAAGAAGAGGCTGAGGATTACCGCTATTTTCCTGAACCTGATCTTCCGCCGGTTAACATTAGTTCTGCTTTTTTGGATAAGGTAAAAAAAGAATTGCCTGAATTGCCGCTGGCAAAAATGAAAAAATACATCACAGAATATATGCTTTCAGAATATGATGCAGAACGTTTATGTGCAGGCAAACAGGTGGCAGATTATTTTGAAGAAGTGATAAAATATTCAACCAATTATAAAGCGATTACCAACTGGATTACGGGGCCTTTACAGCAATTCCTGAATGAACAAAAACTTGACTTTAGCAGGAATCCGTTAGCTGCAAAAAAACTTACGGAAATTATTTTACTGGTGGAAGAAAATAAAATGAACTTTTCCGTTGCGGCTTCAAAATTATTACCCTACCTGGCGGAGCATACAACTGTTGACACGCTGAAAGCCGCATCCACACAGGGCTGGCTGCAGGTAAATGATACGGGTGAACTGGAAAACTGGATAACAATTGTTATGGAAAGTATGCCAGAAAAAGTAAAGGAATACCGGAAAGGCAAAAAAGGATTGATTGGTTTAATGATGGGTGAAGTAAAAAAATTAAGTAAGGGAAAAGCAGATCCTTCCATTACAATAAAAATACTTGAAGAAAAATTAAATTTAAAAAATTAAAAACACGACAAAGCAAAAGATTATGAAAAATATCTCCCGGATTTTTATATTGGCCATCATCGCATTTTCATGCAAAAATTCTGATTCAGGAAATTTTACGATTAGCGGCAGTATTACAGGCGCACCTTCTGATTCTGTTTACCTCGAAAAAGTTTCTTATGATACGAAAGAACCACTCATACTGGATTCTGCCATCCTGGATAAATCAGGGAATTTTTCCATGAAAGGAAATGCAACAGAGCAGGGGCTTTTTCTTGTTACGCTCAATCATATTCCCGCGGGCATATTCATCAATGATGGCAATGCAATTACTTTACATATAAACCTGGATGGATTCAGGTTACCGGAGATTGAAGGCAGTGAAGCCACGAAAGAAATGTATACATTTATCAATGCTTACCGTGCGAAGGATTCAATGCTTTCAGGAATTTATTACCAGCTCGATTCATTGAGTACACATGCCGGAAATGATACACTTATACAAATATTAAAAAATCGTGGTATGGAAGAAATGGCTGCCATGAATGATAATACTAAAAACTATATTTCAAAATCGGGTAGCCCGGCTGCAGTATATTATGCTTTGTATATGGCACGTGCTACGATGCAGGAAGCAGCGCTGGATTCACTTGTAACAAATGCCTTAACCAAATTTCCAAACCACACCGGGCTGTTGGCATTCAAAGCCAATCTTTCTAAAAGTAGTGAAGCATCACAGGGAATAAATAACAACAGTTCATTACTCAATAATCCTGCACCCGATATTACTATGCCCGATGTAAACGGCAAAATGATGAGTATTCATGATTTCAAAGGAAAATATGTTCTCGTAGATTTCTGGGCAAGCTGGTGTGGGCCCTGCCGCCAGGAGAACCCAAATATAGTCGCAGCTTATAATCAATTTAAAAATAAAAATTTTACCATATTAGGCATCTCCCTTGATGATGATAAAGCAGCCTGGCTGGATGCGATAAAAAAAGACGGGCTCACCTGGAATCATATAAGTGACCTGCAAGGGGCAAATGAGGCAATAATGGCATATCAATTTGAAGGCATTCCCTATAACGTTCTTATCAATCCTGATGGAATTATAATTGCAACAAATTTAAGAGGGCCTGCATTACTACAAAAATTACAGGAAGTTTTACATTAAATAATAGGATTAGGTAGAACGAGCGCATTAAAAAGTGGAATTTGGGTTTTTTCTTCGGCCTCAGAAAAAAAGCGTTAAGAAAATTTGAATGAACGCCGTTAAGAAATGAAATTAATGTTCCACAAGCATGGTTTTGTACTTTGCCGGTAAGTCGCACTACACCTGGGATATATTCTATAGCTTGA
>JBAQJB010000305.1:0-5536 GCA_049289155.1 Chitinophagaceae bacterium | reverse complement strand
GAAACGTACATGCAATGCTCTATAACATGAATGGCAAAGCGGTATGGACTTCCGGCGCAATGAATGCTTCCGCATTGAATGGCCAGAAAGTTACAGTGAACCAGTTTGCAAGCGGTTTATATTATCTTAAAATTATGGATGAAAAAGGCGCTATTCAAAGTGTCATAAAAGTCTCTGTTATAAAATAATATCCTGCTTTGAGTAAAAAACCCGCTGAATTTTTTCAGCGGGTTTTTTATTTTCAAATATTCATTACAAGTTTTTAAAAAAGTATAACTGTATTAATTATTCATGTACTACAAAATGGGTATTGTACAGCATCCCATTTTTCAAAATATTTGCTGTACATAAAATGTATTTAAACAAAAAAATTAATTTGTTGAAAGATGAGAATTTCAATAAAGATTTAAATATAAAAATTGTCATGCATTTTTCCAGGCAAATACAATGATTAAACCCATACTTCAAAACTTTTTAAAATTTTTGTTGCATGAGAAAGGTTGTTCGTCAAGAAAAAGCATGCTCTTGCGTAAAGCATTTGATTTTGCATCAACATTTATTTAAAATTGATAAAATTTTTTCCAAACCACAAAAAACATATAATATGAAAACGAAAATTTTACTCTTTCTCTTATGCGGTTTTATCTTTCAAAACAGTTTTGCCAACGAAACTGAACCGAATGATACACGCGACCAGGCAAATACATTAGCATTGAATGGCAGCAATACCGGCGCTATTAATGTAGCCGGTGACGTGGACTGGTGGAAGGTAACCACAAATGCCGATGGCAAACTGAATGTAACCATTACCATTTCCAATTCATTGTATATGTATTGCTATATATATGACAATGACGGGGTTATTGTTTTGAAATCAGGTAATACGTATAACACTACAACAATTTCGACAGACGGGCTGGCCGCTGGCACTTATTACCTAAAATGCTATTCATATTATACAGGACAATTGCCGGCATATACTATTTCCAACACGCTGGATAAACCTGCAGAAGCAAATGACCAGGAACCTAATAATACAGCCGCCCAGGCAAAAGTAATTCCATTAAATAATAAAACTACCGGCCACATTAATTACTATTATGATAATAAGCGGGATACATTTGACTGGTACAAAGTAACAACCAACGCAGATGGCAGGTTGCGCCTTACAATGACATCCGGTAATGGCCAATACATCTACGCATATTTATATGATAATGATGGAACTACAGAACTCGCCCATGGTAATACATACACCTCTGCAGCCATTGTAAATAAAGATGGGCTGGCAGCAGGTGTTTATTACATTAGAATAAGCGCTTATTACAATGGTGGTTTCATACCATATACCCTGGAGGATAGTTTGTTTACGCCAGACCAGGCAAATGACCCTGAACCCAATAATACAAGTACAGAGGCAGTAGTATTCGCGCCCAACAGTACGATTACCGGGCATACAAATTACTACTATAATAATTCGAAGGATACATACGACTGGTATAAAATAACCATTCCTAAAGATGGAAATGTCAATCTTGATTTTACTTCTAATAATGGTCAGTATTTTTATGTATATTTCTACGACAATGATGGCACTACAGTTATAAAATCAGATAATACCTACAACAACAAAAATTATAATGTGGATGGCCTGCAGGCCGGCACCTATTTTATGCGTGTGAGTGCATATTATTCAACTGGTTTTATACCTTATACCATAAAAAATACATTTACTACTTATTCCAATGCAAATGATGTTGAGCCCAATAATTATCCATACCAGGCAAAAACCCTGGATGCAAATAAAACCTCAACCGGGCATATCAACTTTTATTATAATAAGCAGCGGGATACGTATGATTGGTTTAAAATCAATTATACAGGCTCTGGTAACCTCACTTTAAATATGGCCCAGGAAACACATATCAGCGATGGCACAATTAAATACTTCAATGTGGATGTGTATAAAGACACACTGGCGGGCCCGATTAAATCCACGAACAGTGCAGCAGCTACTTTCAGCTTGGACCTCACCGGCCTTACACAGGATTATTATTACGTTAGAATAAGCAGTTACTATTCATCAGATTTTGAATCTTATTCTATAGAAAATGTATTTACACAAGTGAATGCGGCAAAAATTGTTTTCCTTGATTCCGCTACGCAAAATAGTTGTGGTAATGGAAGCATCACATACAAACTCAGCAACAGCCATGCGCCATATATGGTAAGGTTGTATAAAAATGATATGCAGTTTGACAGTGCCATGGTTACTACCAATACTGTAAAATTTGATGGTTTGAATTCGGGCAATTATTATGCAACAGTATTTGGTGATGGTGCTACCGGTAATGCTTTTGGAAAAAGTACAACCATTTCAATTCTGCCGCCATATCCAACAGGTACAAATACAACGGATATTACGACATCATCGGCTACACTAAACTGGAACCCGTTGAGTTGTGTAAGTTTATATAAAGTACAGTATCGTGTTGCAGGCAGCGGCACATGGACTAATGTAAATACAAATGTTCCAACACTTGCATTATCCGGTTTGCAGGATGATACGAAGTATTACTGGCAGGTTCGTTCCGTGGACAATACAAATGACCTGAATCTAATGAGCCCATTCTCTGCATTGGATTCATTTACAACACTTACTGTCTTGCCGGTTACTTTCATCAACTTTGATGGTGTATTACAAAACGGGAATGCCATTTTAAACTGGAGTACTGCCAACGAAATCAACAATAAAGGTTTCGAAGTAGAAAAAAGTACAAATGGCCAAACCTTTACTGACATTGGCTTTGTGCCGGGCAACAACAATTCTTCCACAACGAACAGTTATACATTCACCGATGTGAAAGTAGTGAGTGGCGCGAATTATTACAGGTTGAAACAAATTGATAATGATGGCACCTTCGAATATTCATCTGTGATCAAACTCAATTATTCAGCATTTGACTGGAGTATTCTCGGCAATCCTGTTGCAAACAATAGCTGGATACAATTGCAACTGGATAAATCTGCCAATGTTTCCATACAAATCTATTCAATGAATGGTAACATCATTGCAACGATTAATAAAGGAAATTTACTGGCAGGTACCTATTCCATTCCAATCAACCTGGCAGGAAAAAGCGCAGGCATGTACGTGGTACGATTGATGGTTGACGGACAAACATATAGTAAGAAGATTATTAAATAGTTTAGGAGGAGTAAAGTTTAAAAGCCCTGTTGAAAAACGGGGCTTTTTTTTATTTAAAAAAAAACTTCTTCATTCCCCCACAACACTTTTCAACGCCTCTCCCACTTTCTTTTGTAAAGGATTGTAATCAAATTCAAGCAGCCGTGCAATCGTTGCGGCATATTGTGTTTGAAAAATTTGTCCCGCTATTTTTATTTCGCCCAATGGTTTTATGCCCGGCCCCCAGGCGGCCAGCCAGGTTTCATCGCAATGCATCACATCATTTCCATGGTCCGTCCATTCATTGCCCAGGCCTCTTCCATGATCGGGGAAAATAAGAAAGCTGGTTGTATTTTTATAAAAAGGATCTGCCTGCACCAGGTTCCATAATTTTTCAATCATAGCGTCCAGGTTATGAATATCTTCCAAATATTTATCATAAGCACCTTCATGTGCGTATTCATCTGTATCACCAAAATCTATATAAATTATTTTTGGATGGTTGGCATTTAAATATGATTTTGCCAGTGCATACACTTCAAAATCCAGCCTTTCGCCATCGCCCAAAATCCTGGGTGAAATATGTTGCAACTCGTTTGCTAAAATTTGTTCATTAGTCAGGTGATTTCCCTGTACATCTTCCCAGGGAATATTTACAAGCATGGAAGTTTTGTCTTTATTCAAATTTTTTCCCGCAGGTATCCAACAGGTAAAACTGGCCACTTTACCTGCGTAGTTTTTTTGTTGATTTAAAAATTCCAGTACATTAATATTTTCATTGTTTTTATAATTATTGGAATTAATAGCGGAATCTACAAATCCACTCAAGGCTTCAGCGCGGCCGGGATAAGAAATCCAGTAAGGATTTTTTACATTCACCTTATTTCCCTGGTCACGGTTGCCATATAACTGTCCATTTTTAGCAATAAAATTCCAGGTAAAAGGCATGAGTTTTTCTCTTCTTGCCAGGAGGTCATCCGACCAGAAATCTTTCATTCTTTTTAAAGAATCCATTGAATTGAATTGCGGGTTTTTCAGCAAGTCCATTTCCGCGCCGCGAAATAATTCTTCCCACCGGTACCCATCAATTAGTATGATCACCATGTTTTGATTATTGGGTGTTGTTTGAGCGGATAAACCTGAACTACCAATTAATAAAATTGCAGAAAGCAATATTTGTTTAAATGAAAATGTCATAATGTATTTTTTAAAAATGAATGCTTCGAAATTAAAATATTTTTTAAAAAAAGACTTTTTAAAAAATGATGAAATAATTAGTCGAACAATATAACATTCTTATTTAATTTTCATGGGATTTGGAATGAAGGCTATTCTTTACATTTTCTGTTTTTTCATTTCATATCTTAAATAAAAGAACAAATTTCAATTGAAATATACATAACAAAACCCCAAAGGTTTTAATATTAATAACCTCGAATGAAATTCGGGGAGAAAAAATATTTATTTTTCATACAACCCGAAAGGGGTTGAATAATTGCCAGAATATGATTTAATGGTAAATATTTTCCCGTCGGTCATCAAATATTTTTACCCATTTTTTTAAATGCTAAGCAACGTATATAATTCAACAAATTCAAAAATTGAAAAGCATTAACTTTGCATTTCAAAATTTGATTTTAAAAATACTCCATGAAATTTGAAGTGGGTGACGACATCATCGTGATGCTGACGAAAGAAGAAGGAAAAATTATTGAATTCATAAATGATACAATTGCCCTCGTAGAAGTGCGTGGCGTGCGCTTTCCGGCGAATATCGACCAGCTTGATTATCCTTATTTCCAGCGCTTTTCCAAAAAGAAAACAGAACCGGTAAAAAAAGAAAAAACATATATAGATCATATTCCCAAAGAAAAACAAAAGCCACAGGCCGGCCAGCCGGAAGAAGGTATTTTCTTATCTGTATTACCAAAATTCATCCTCGATGAATTTGATGATGAGGTTGTGGACACATTAAAATTATACCTCGTCAATAAAACAAGCGCCGCATACCATTTTTCCTATAAACAATATTTTTCAGGTAAATTATCTTTTGACCTGAACAATGAAATTCCCGCTTTCAAAGATTTTTACCTGCATGATATTTCCTTTGCAGAAATCAATGATTCACCCACATTTAATTTTTTATTTTCCTTAAGCACGCCACAAAAAGGCAAAGCCGATGAAGCGGAAGCCATCCTGAAACCCAGGCCCAAACAGCTTTTCAAACAAATAGAACTCATCAAAGAAAAAAATGTTCCCACGATTTCTTATTTACTCCTGGAAAAATTCCCCGATAAAATAACGGTTGAAACATCAACTGGTTTTACTTCACCCGCAAAAAACAGGCAA
>JBAQJB010000304.1:0-10178 GCA_049289155.1 Chitinophagaceae bacterium | reverse complement strand
TACGCGCTGTTTGTTTTGTACTGTCAATAAAACTGTTCATGACCTTTACAAGATTTTTATTGGTACCATCTACTTCGTTATTTTTTTTCAGGTATTGCGCTAAAAAAGGCATGTCAAATTCTGTGGGCAGATTATAATCCACGCTATCCCCATCGTAATAAGCCTGCTTTGCAAATTTCAACGCGGTGATAAATGACATGGGCTTTGCAGTTTGATTACCGGATGCAATGTAATTGCTGAACTCATTTATTTTTTCCATAGCTGTTGTATTTCTCAACAAGCCATTTTTTCTTTTTGTATCCACTTCTATTTCCAATGGCATAATACCTTTGAATTGTTGTTCAAACCATTTGAGATTGGTATAAATGCTGCCTGTTTTTGGAAGGTCATCCACGATGAAAGCTTCCGTGTTTAACCGCATCATACCTGTGATGGAAAATATTATGGCTGCCACTGAAACAGCATAAACCATTATTTTTTTTGTAAAAACAATTGCAGATATTTTCTCCAGGACACTGTTTAATTTTTTAGAATGTAAATACCTGAAATGCCTGGGCTTTGGAGAAGGCAAATAACTCAGCGCAGGAGGCAATAAGAAGAGGGAAATAAAAAATAAGAGCAGGATATTGATACCTGAAACAATTCCAAATTCTTTCAGCAGGCTGCTTTGTGTCAATGCAAATACGCCGAAACCTATGGCGGCCGTGATGTTGCAGAAAAGTGTAACAATGCCCATACGCCCGGTCATTTGTATGATCGCTGCCTTTTTGGAATTCGTTTCCTGGTAAGCCGTATGGTATTTATTTAAAAAATAAATACAATTAGGAATTCCAATGACAACGATCAAAGGAGGAATAAGAACGCCGAGTGCAGTGATTGTATAGCCCAATAATACCATCGTGGCAAAACTGCAGGTAACGCCAATACCTACAACAATCAAACTTATCAGCATGGCATATACGGATCGAAAAAAAATCAATAATGTGATCGCGGAAAACAACAGGGAACCAATAATAAATAAACGCATTTCCTTATCCAGTTTCTGTGACACTTTCGTGCGGATATAGGGCAGCCCGCTGATATGAACTTTTAGGGCAGTAGTTTTTTCAAATGTATTCACTGCATTTTCTATCCTTTGCATAAGTATTATACGCGCTCCACTATTGGCTGAATCTTTATTGACGGAAACCGCCATGAGATATGCATGTGTAGCTGCATTGTATAAAACACCATCATAAAAAGGCAGGTTTTCAATTACTTTCCGGCTGCTGTCCAGAGTAGCAACCGTGAAAGGAGGTTGAAATATTTTCGTTGCGACAAATTGTTGTAAAGAATCATCTCTTTTCAATCCCGGTGCATTTTCAATACTCAAAAAATTCAATACACCCGGGATAGCTATGATGTCTTTTTTTAATTGTAATAAGGCATTAAAATTTTTCGGTGTAAAAAAAGAATCAGCTTGCAGGCCCAAAACCAGCGTAGCGCCATCATCGCCGAATTTCTTTTTGAAATTTTCATAATCAATGTATTTGGAATTGGTTACAGGAATCGCTTTTGAAAATTCATAATTGATCTTTACCTGCGATGCTTTATACGCCATAAAAGCAGTAAACAAAACCAGCATGATCAAAACTGCTAACCTGAATTTCACTAAGAATGCGCCTATCTTATACCACATGTAAAAATATTATTTGAGCGGAAGTTATTGTAAAAAAGCAATGTAACGAAAGGTAATAAACAATAAAAATTCAACGTGTTTAATTTGCAAGGCCTGCTTTTGATTAATTTTGATAAACTACTAAAAAAATTCATGGCATATCCCGGAAGACATACAATCATTAACGCATTCAAACATGCATTCAATGGCTTATTTCTTTTTTTCAAAACGGAAAGAAATGGTCGGATCGAATTAGCCTGCGCCATACTTATTATCGGCCTGGCATTTTTTGTTCAATGCAATGCGCTGGAATGGATCAGTATTTTACTTTGTATTGCTTTCGTAATTGGCTTGGAAATGATCAATAGTGCCATAGAAAAATTCTGTGACCTGCAACATCCCGGATACAATAAAAATATTCAATACATAAAAGATGTTTCTGCCGCTGCAGTATTAACCGGCAGCATTATTTCAATAGTTGTGGCAGCTATTATTTTTTTCCCTAAAATCCGGCTACTCTTCCATTAAAGCCTGTACTAAAAATCAAGCCCGAGCGCGAAATACCAAATAGGTTTTCCCTGGAAGAACCCGGTCATTGGCCAACCCGCATCCAGCTTTAAAAAATAACCCAGCAAACTGCCCCTGGCACCAAAACCATAACCACCAGCGAAAGGCCCGATGCCACCGGCTTTCTGGCGAATGCTTACAGGATTATTCGGATCTGCAGGGGGATAAATATATGTTGGCCTTTCGAACGCATTGAACCCGCCATTCCAGGCAGTGCCCAGGTCTACAAATTGTATCAGTTGGAAGGTGCGCAGGAATGCATTATTGATTGGCTTATTAAAAAATGTTGAAAATACCGGCAACCTCAATTCACTGTTAATGACCATGGCATTATTTCCATTGGCAACATTTTGAATATAGCCGCGCATATTCAACGCGAGGGATTGAAAGGCATAATTTTGATCGGGAGCCGGCCTGTTTGCGTCATTGAATTTTGGATTGATCCAGCCATCCGCGCCACCGAGATAATATAATAGTTTTGCTTCACCAAAGGAGAAGTCACCCGCGGCTCTTGTAGCCCAGATAAAATTGCGGTATATTTTATAATAATACCTTGCATCAAAACCAAGGTTCACTGTAGTCTTTCCCTTGATTGCGCTTTTGCCCATAGGCATATTAAAATCACCATATATTTTAAACCGTAAGCCATTCCAGATATTCATGGCCGGGTTAATACTGTTGTCATGCACATACTCCAAATGCGTGAGCAAGGTTGCAGAAGTGGAATCGGGAATACCGAAAGCCGTTGGATCCGGGAAGGAAATTTCCTGGCCGGTATTCGGATCAACGAGTGTTACAAAAGGCCTAACCACGCCGCGGTCCGTTCTGTAGCCAACAGATGCGCGTATACTTTTCACTTCATTCAAAGGATACGCTATATTAAACTGGTAAATACTTGTAAACAGCCTGTTGTCATACGCACCTTTGGGGCCTTTGAAAAAACCAAAATAATCTGTGGCAGTACTGCGGTAATATGTAACGCCCCAATCAATCATCTTGCGGTAATTCTGGAAAGAAATAAACGCGTCTTTATCGGACAATGAAGTACCGAAACGATAGCCGCCAATCAATTTAATATCTTCCATTAAATCACTCACTCCTACGCGGAAAGTAAAATTGATATCATTCCCGTTACTTAATGAAATCGGCCCATAGCCACCATTATAGGGCTGATAATTATTTACGATCACACTATTTGAGACGCCTGCAAGCACATAATCAGAATTAAATTTTAATTTATACTTATACAATTTCAAATCCTCTAAAGCACGTTGAGCAACTGGAATATTCTTGATCGCATTTGTATAGGCAGAATCATTATTGCCATTATTAAACTGGTTTTGAAAAACACGATTTTCAGATTTTGTTGCTACAGTATCTGATTGGAGATCAAGGGCTTTACCGGTTTCTATATTTTTGCTCAGCATACTTTGCCGCATGAATTCTGTTGGCCGTGGATTGATATTTCTTTTGCGCAATGCAATGGAATCTACTTTTAATTTATATAAAAATTTCAAATCACCTTCCCGCCTTACTTCACTCACCTGTCCATTATTGCCCGCTACCCTCGACTCCAATAAACTGCTTTGATAATTGGTAATGGGAAATGTATACGTGGAATCTTTATATACGGCAAAATAACCTACACTATCCGGCGCTGTTTTTTTATTGGCGCGTAAAGTAGAATCGAGTTCTTTTTCATCCGGGTTACGTAGCAGATCCTCGCCTATAGCGAAAATTGTATCAATGCCATCGCGCTGTGTAGAGAAAAAGCCTGCCCACCTGTTGGCAATTCCGTTTTCATCACTTACATACGTGAAGTGATTGAGGTTATATTGCATGGGATACCGCGCATTACCAAACTTTACATCCGTGAGTTTTGATATTTGTTTAAAGTCACTGTTATTCAGCAGATCAATCAAATAAATATTAAATGGATAATTTCCCGGGAGGGCCGTATCAGATTTTGAAGCATCAACCCCGGGACGATTGGAAGAAAAAATAATACCCGTCCTGTTTGGAAATGAAACGAAATTCGGATCCAGGTCATCATACTGATCATTGGTCAGTTGCTTGAATTTTCCGCTATCAATTTTATAAATAAAAATATCCGAATGGCCATTTTTTACCGCACTCATTAATAAGGTATTTGCATCCAGCATAAAGCCTGCATCAATGACCTGGTCCACACCTTCAATCTCCTGCTCAAACCGCTTTATATTGGCAATCACGTCATACACAAACATGTGAATTTTTCCTTCTTTGGAATAGATCACCAGTAAACGGCTTCCCTTTCCGTCCCATGAAAGAATTGGATAATTGGGATTAATATCACCACTTAATGTGCGCACGCCATAATCAAGAATAGTTTTTGATTCATATAAATTATCCACGTATTTCACGCCATATTTTCCTTTGGTATATTGCACTACGGCATAAGAATTATTTTTGGGATTCGGGTTCGCTGCAAAATGATAAAAGTCATCCCCTTTTTTGATCTCTTCGATAACACTTAATTTTCCTTTCGGCGCATTCCTTCTTTGTTTAATATCTTTTGCATACCTGTCCTGCTCATAATCCATAAAATCCTGGAGCATGTATTTAAATTTTTTCTTTGCAATTTTTTCAGAAGCAGTATTCAGGTTTTTGTATAAACGCGTCAGGTATAAAAAATAGGTTACATCCTGTGGCTTATACCTTTCAGAAATATAATACCAGAATGCATGCCCGGCGAGAACAGGTTTATCAAAAGCAAATTGATAAAAACTATTGTAATCTCCACCCAGGATGGCGCTTTTTAAATCATCATCAAACTTTGCGCTCCAGGGTGTACCAATATATTCAACGTACCCATCGGTCAGCCATTGAGGGAGATCGAGTAATGCCTGGTTGCTGGCAATTTCTCCTAAATCATCCCCAAATAAAAGATTGTCTACGAGAATTTTTGCAATGCCCTGGCGGATCTGTTCTTTTAAATTATTTTTATTCCCGTCATAAAATAAAACCACTTTATTATTAACGAGTTTGGTTAACCCACCGGAATTTTGCCAGTCAATTCCCAGGCCGATATTGCTGCTTTTAAAATCATCATAATTATTATAGATCACAAAATTCGCCCGGTTGCGCAGGGAATATTCCGCGGCCGTTTCTAATTCGGGAAGTTCCTGCTCCGCCATTTCCACTACATATTTTCCCAGGTCCTCACCATCGCCATTGAAATATGCATTGAAATTGCGGCTCTGGTAATATTGCCAGTTATATTTTTTGTATTGCAGGCGGTTTTTGCCAAACGTTACTGTACTTACCTGGGCCTGTACAAAAAAAGGCAGCAAAAAGAGGGAACATAAAAAAACCAATCGCGGCCAAAGGTGTTTATCTTGCATATCCGATTTTTAGAATTTTAAAATTAGTATAAATAGTTGTAAACCGATTGTAAAAAAAACGCTATGATTAATATAAAAGTATTTGCATTCAATCCCTTCCAGGAAAATACATACGTACTTTATAACGAAACGGGTATGGCTTTGCTGATTGACCCCGGCTGTTTTTCCCCAGGTGAAACGGAAACACTCCAAAAATTCATAGCTGAAAAAAAACTGCGCATGGCCCAACTCATTAATACCCACTGTCATCTAGACCATATTTTTGGGAATAATGATGCATTTTTAAAATGGGGTTTGCCATTGCATCTTCATCCGCAGGAAGAGATGGTGCTGAAGCGAAGCCCCGAAGCGGCTGCCATGTATGGTGTTGAGCTGACCGCGTTTACCGGTGAATTAATTTTTATCAATGAAGGTGATACCATTGAACTGGGTGATGATATTTTAAAAGTGTTACTGACACCAGGCCATTCACCGGGCAGCATTTGCCTGTATTGCGAAAAACAGGGATTTGTAATTGGTGGTGATGTTTTATTCCGCGATAGTATTGGTAGAACAGACCTGCCGGGCGGCGATCATGAAACGTTATTGAAGCATATTCAGGAAAAATTATTTACCCTGCCCGATGAAACGATTGTTTATCCCGGCCATGGCCCGGAAACAACCATTGGCTATGAAAAAAAACACAACCCGTTTTTACAAGATTAATGTTTTAGTTTAAGGAAACTTGCGGAAAACAGTCAGGCGTAAAATTATTTCCAATAGCAGCAAACAAATCGCGATCAGCACTAAGGGTAAATATTTATTGGTATAATGATTAAACGTAGTGATCTCTACTTTTGATTTTTCCAGTTCATTAATGCTTGCATAAATCGTAGTAAGCGCCTGTTTATCGGATGCGTGAAAATACTGGCCACCTGTTTGCTGAGCAATATTTTTTAATAAGCCTTCATTGAATTCCAGTTTTCTTTTTTCAGTAACATTTCCCAAAGGTGACTGCACCACTTCATTCACTTCTTTATCGCTGCCAATTCCAATTGTATAAATTTTTACATGATAGAGATTGGCCATTTGCACAGCCACATCCGGTGGAATTGTGCCTCCGATATCTACGCCATCTGTAAGTAAAATAATTACCTTACTTTTTGATTCACCGCTGCGCAGCCTGTCAATACTTGTTGCCAAACCGGAGCCGATCGCCGTGCCTTCTTCCTGCAGGTAACCACTTTGAATATTCCGGATTTGATCCAGCACAGTGTTGTGATCTGTAGTGATGGGACAAAGTGTAAAACTCACGCTGCTGAATATAACGATACCAATACGGTCACCAGGACGATGCGAAACAAAATCAGCAGCCACATCCTTTGCGGCTTCCAGGCGGCTGGGCGGAAAGTCAGTGGCAGTCATGCTTCCGCTTATATCAAAACAAAGCACCATATCAATGCCTTCCCCATTTGTTTTTTCTTCAGTAAATTTTTGACGCGGGCCTGCCATTGCAAGTATAAGTAAAAAAATAGCCATGCACCTCAGTAAAAATGGAAAATGGAGCAGCGATGTTTTAATACTTTTTACGCCTTGCAGGAAATGCGTGGTCGTTAGCATCATGGATGCACTGCGCGAATTTTTTTTACGCAGATATTCCCATACCATTACCGGCAACAGCAGGAGTAATGCCAGCACCCAGGGCCATTGAAATTCAATATGGCTGATCCAATCTGTGATCATAGTGCCGGCTTTTGTGTGCGTGAATCAATATGTTTTATTAACTGCATAGCAGTAGAAAGTGATGCTTCTTTTTCCGCGTCCGGCGGAAAATATTTCGCAAATTTAACGGCATCCGCAAAACGCATGAGTTGAAAAAATTGTGTACGCAATTTTTCATCAGGGAGATGAGCAGTTAACCGAACCATCATTTCATCCGTAGTTAAATACGTGGCACGCACCGGCAATACTTCCGAAATATACAATTTACAAATTTCCGTAAGCCTTGTATGAAAGATTTTTATTTCTGGAAAAGATATTGGGTTTTCTTTTTGTAAAGCTTCCAATTGTTCCATCGCCAGTTCATAAGGTTCCTTCGCATATTGGGACCTGTCAATGAGTGGTTTTTTCTTTTTTAATTTTTTCCATACTATATATATCACGATCAGTGAAACCAATGCAAGTAATGCGATCAGTAAATATTCTTCATAAGGTGGCCTAACCTGCACTTCCATGATATCTTTAATATCATGATACTCTTTCATGCCTGAAATATCCACCGGTAATACCTGCAGCATAATACTATCAGCAGTCAGCACCATCATTTTTCCGCTGGCCCTGTTTTTCAATTCCACTTTCAGCGGTTTCATAATCCAGTTGCCGGTATCAAAAGATGTGAGTATAATATTTTGTGTGAAATCAAATATGCCGTTTACAGAAGAACTATCCGGTTTACCCGGGTTCACCACGGTAATATGATTGGCAGAATCGGCAACCGGTGTCCAGGTGATGATTTCAAATGCAGGCGGATCCTGCATTTCAAGTTTTACCTGCAGGGTTACCTGTTCACCGATCAATATGGTAGTCCGGCTAAGGGTTGCAGAAATTTTTTGCGCAAAAATGCCGGTTGCAGGCACCAAAAATAACAGGGCAAAAAAAGCAATGTTTAAAAAATGAATCCTTTTATTTTTTCCTTGCAACATGTAAAATAATCAGGCGCGGTTTATAAAAAATTGTTTTAAGACTTTCACATAATCATCCCCAATCGCAACCTGCATAAGGTCTGCATGCGCGTGCCTGAAAGTAGCAATAGCATCATTCCGAATCTGCTGAAATTGTTGATGGTAGCGCATACGCGTATAAGTATCATTGGTATTCAGCCATATTTTGCGGCCACTTTCTGCATCACGCACTTCCAGTAAACCTACGCGCGGCAATTGTTCATCTCTTTGATCAAAAAGCTGTAAGCCAATCACGTCATGCCTTTTCGCTGCTGCTCGTAAAGGCTGATGATAGCCGGCATCTGCAAAATCACTGATAATAAAAACAATGCTTTTATGCAGCGTGGCATTGTTTAAATAATTCAATGCTTTCGTAATATCTGTGTGCACAGAGGTTGGCTCAAAACTCAGCATCGAACGAATTAAATACAGCACATGATCCTTCCCGGCTTTTGCAGGAATATATTTTTCTACTTTATCGCTAAAGAAAATCAATCCCACTTTATCATTGTTACTCATCGCCGAAAACGCAAGCACAGCGGCGATCTCCGTGGCCAGTTCTTTTTTTGTTTGAATATTGGTTCCAAAAAAACTACTCGCGCTGATATCAATAAGCAGGTATACACTGAGTTCTCTTTCTTCTTCAAATACTTTGCTGTAGGTATTGCCCATTCTTGCCGAAACATTCCATTCTATAAAACGGATATCATCCCCGGCCTGGTATTCACGCACTTCTTTGAAAGCCATGCCCTTGCCTTTGAAAGCAGTATGGTATTCGCCACTAAACAAATGGTTGGTGAGGCGTTTACTTTTTATTTCCAGCTCACGTACTTTTTTTATGATTTCAGCTACTGTCATCAGGGTACCTGGACGGTTTTTAAAATATCTTCGATCACTCTTTCTGTTGTAATATTTTCCGCTTCTGCTTCATAGGTCATTCCAATGCGATGGCGCAACACATCTGCAGCAATTTCTTTCACATCATCCGGGATCACGAAACCCCTTTTTTTCAAAAATGCATTAGCTTTTGCGGCCATGGCCAAATTTACACTTGCCCTTGGTGAGCCTCCATATTGAATAAGATTTTCCAGGTTTCGCAAACCATATTTTCCGGGTTGCCTGGTCGCAAAAACAATATCCACGATATAGTCTTCAATTTTTTCATCCATGTAAATCTGTTTCACCAGCTTGCGGCCCTCCAAAATTTGCTGCGTGCTTACAACCGGCTGTATGACTGCGTTTGCGCTGCCATTGACAAAATTTTGAATGATCTTTTTTTCTTCTTCTTTGGCAGGATATTTTACAATTATTTTCAGCATGAACCTGTCCACCTGCGCTTCCGGCAATGCATAGGTGCCTTCCTGTTCCAGCGGGTTTTGCGTAGCGAGAACTAGAAATGGTTCTTCGAGCGGATAGGTGTTTTCACCAATGGTCACCTGCCGTTCCTGCATACATTCAAGCAAAGCGCTTTGCACTTTTGCGGGTGCGCGGTTAATCTCATCAGCGAGAATAAAATTCGCGAAGATCGGGCCTTTGCGCACAAAGAATTCATTGCGGCTTTGATTATAGATCATGGTGCCGATCACATCGGCGGGCAGCAAGTCGGGGGTAAATTGAATACGGCTAAACTTAGCGGAAATTGCCTGCGCCATAGATTTTATGGTTAATGTTTTCGCCAGGCCGGGAACACCTTCGAGTAATACATGGCCATTACTTAATAAGCCAATCAATAATCTTGAAACCATGTAATGCTGTCCTACGAGCACTTTGGAGAGTTCCTGTTTGAGGGTATCGGTAAATTCCGCCGCCAGTTCTATTTTTTTATTCAGTATGTTTATTTCTTCACCCGATTGCATAAATTATTTTTAATTT
>JBAQJB010000303.1:0-6158 GCA_049289155.1 Chitinophagaceae bacterium | reverse complement strand
AGTTAATTTATTCAATCTTTATGTATTCATTTCCTCTCCAAAATAAAGTGTCGCCTTCAAATCCAATTAACTCTCCATCTATATCCATTTTTTCATAAAAGCATTGATTAAAATTTTTAAGTGTAATTGTAAAAGAGTTCGAGTTCATTATTTGAGGGAGATAATTTTCAAAAATATTAAAATAAATTCTTTGGTAACACTTCACGCCAATATCACAGTTCGGTACTATATTTTTTAAGACTAAACTGAATGTCATATTTTCAGATTTTTTTGAAATAGAAAACTCTGGTTTATTGGATATGTTAATCTGTCCATACAGAGGTCTTGTTGAGATTATATAATTAAATAATTGATAGTTGTCAAAATATTCATGAGGTAAAATAATATTAAAATACAATGAATCTTTACTTTTTATTTCAGATTCAGTAATTGAATAATCTATTTTATTAAAATTATTTTTATTTTTTAAAGTAATGAAAGATTTTCTCTTTCTCCAAAAACCTGAAGCCAATGTATCGCAAAGAAATACTACTACGTCGTTTTTTTGTATAGAATTTCTTAGACTTAAAAATGATTGGTCTTTATTTAGAATTAAAATTTCAGTTCCATTGATTTTTTTAAACTTTCCAATCAATGACAATTGAGTTTTGTCCTCTGTCATCTTAAGGCTCTTTTGGCAAACACATGATGAAAGTAAAAAGCAAAAAGAAAAGTAAACTAAAAATCTTATTAAGATTTTATTAATTGCCAGGCGTGCCACTGTCATTATTTATTGTTTGATATGATTTTGGATTTATGTCAGATAAACCCCCCTCTGGCGCAAGTATGCAACATAGCATTTGTGCGAAGTACTTGTGCATTGAGGCTGGCCCGAAAAATAGCATCAATAATTTTAATAGCCCTGTCGGGTTCGAGCCAGTCAGCATTGATCCCTCGTTTCTTTTGACATAGAGATAAGAAATGCTACCGCCTATAGGGCAGTTTCTAATATGTTATTATTTACAATTTTATAAATTCAACTCTCCTGTTTTTTGCTTTTCCTTCTGCCGTATTATTATCAGCTATCGGTTGTGCTTCTCCTTTTCCTTCAGTTTGTATTCTCATTCCAGCTACCGGGTAATTTTCAGTGATGTACATTTTTACCGCTGCTGCTCTTTTCTGTGATAAACTCAAATTTTCAGCATCTGTTCCATCACTGTCCGTATACCCGGTAATTTTTATTTTAAGTGAAGAGTTTTTTTGTAGCGCTTCACCAAACTGGTTTATAATACCGTATGATTCTTTTTTAATCACATCACTATTCACATCAAATAAAATATCACTGGTTGATGTTTTGCCTTCTTCCATTAACTGTTTGATGAGCAAACTTCTTGCATCCACATCTGAAGATGCAATGCGGAAATTACTAAATAACATTCCAAGTTCTGAAGCAGGTACTGTATATACATTATTCAGGTAAAAATTATTTCGCATAGCCTCCGTAAGTGCAAGAGGAAGATCAATGATCTTCGACTGGTCGAGATAAACCCTGATTCTTGTTTTATTAATAGCCAGGCTTACATGTAATATTTTATTGACATAACTGGTTAATGGAAAATCGCTTTTATCACCCAAAGGATTTTGTAACCCGTATTCGACCGTTTTACCATCTTCTTCATTGTACCTCCGGATTGCTATATAAAATTTTTCTTTATAATAAATATCTTCTTTCAAAATATCTCTTACAGGTGTGAGGCCAAATTCTATATTTGGAATTGAGTTGGTCCCGTTTGATTGAAGCAAAAGGTCAAATTCAATAGTGCAATTTTCCGGGAGCGTTTTATTCATTACAGGATTTACAATTGAGTTATGTATCACTTCAAACCATTTCCCCTCAAAGCCTGTAATCGAAACTATTTTACCACTTCCATTTGTATTCCACCTGGCGGGGAAGTCATTGAGTGCATCCTCAGAAAAATTGTCTTCAAATAGTACATTTTCCCCGGCTTCAAAATCAGAAAAACTGTTTACCTGTGTATTATTTTTTACCGTATTTGCTGTACTATCTTTTATTTTATTTATTGAATCTGTACTAACTTTTTTGTCGTTTTCTTTTTTTATAAAAGCACTATCCACTTTGTCTTCCGCTTTATTTAACCCCTTATCAATCATTTCATCCACTTTGCTATTGGCTTTTTGCTTTGCCTTGTCTTTTACCCGTTGAGGAATGGATTGAGCAGCTGCATACGTATAGGAAGTACAAATAATAATGAGGACAATTCCCAGGTACCGCAGTCTTCCAATATTTCGCTTGAATGTTTTTGTATAAAATTTTAAAGGCCTTGCCATTTCAGGAGTTAGTAATCGTTTCATTTTAAAAAATTTTAATTTGATAAATCAGTAAATAAAATCAGGAATTATTATGCCGTGCAATTACACTGTTGTATTACATAAAAAGAACAAGGTTGTTATTAAATGCTTCATATTATTGATTAACTATTAAGAAAATTTGTGCTCAAATAATTTTTCCAGGTTTATTTAAAGCCACCTGCACTATATATCTATTCATTTCTTTTTTAAACTGCATCAATAACCTCGTGTTGTTTGGTGTATAATTTTCACAAACAATAGTTATGTCTATTCTCATTGAAACAATAAATTTTTTCATGTTTCAATTGTCTCCACAAATGCCTCCACCAAATGTCTTTATGTATGTGAAACTGGCAAAACCAGCTAAGCTGATAGCTTGGCTTGATGTTAAAGATAATGTTTTATCTTTTAATCTTAGTTGATATATTTTTACCGATAAGGAATAATTGTTGAGCCGGCAGTTCACACATTCGTGCTACTGATTTTCTAATATACTTCCCGCATCCATCCAATAAATATTATCCCATCCATTTAATGGACTTTGCATTAATTTTTTTAAATCCTCTAAGCTTTGCGGATTTGCAAATGGCGATTTAAAATATCCCCGGCTACTGGTAAAGAAAAAATATTTTTTATCCGGCGATATATAAGGGCAATAGGTTAATCCGGGCCCATTTATTTTATCACCCAGGTTTTTTGCTTCCGTCCATTCACCATTTTTATTGAAGCTGATAAAAAGGTCGCCCGTTCCATAATTTCCTTTTCTATTATATCCAGTAAAAACCAGGAATTGTTCGTCTGCATCTACAAATGCGTTAAACTCACCACCACTTGAATTAATAGACGGGGAAAGGCTTACAGCCATATCGTATGTATTATTTTGATATTGGCAAACAACAATGTCTTCATCCGTTTCACCCATATTTCTTGTGAAATAAATATTCCCGCTTTTTGTAATGGTTGGATAAAATTCGTCCTTCGAAGAGTTAATTGGTTCGTCCACATGCGTGAGCTTTGTCCAACTGCCATTTTGTTTTTCAACAAACCAAATATCAAAGTCTTTCACTTCTGTTGATGTATCGGGCAATGGCCTGTTACTGACAAAATAAAGCCTTCTGCCATCGGGTGAAAATGTGGGTTCGAGATCGCTGAACTTTCCGCAAAAAGAAGCCACTTCGGGTTTGCTCCAATGCCCATTTATTTTTTTCGTATGCAGGATTGTACTCACGATTCTGCCGCCAAAATATTAAAATGTATAAAATAATTCATCACCTGCAGGGGAAATTGCCATATCCCGGTTACCAAATTCATCACTCACAATACCTGGTGCAAATAGTTGGGGCAAATCACCCGGCGAATTACTATTGAAAAATATATTTGAGTTTTGTGCTTGCGAAGATGTTGTGTAAACAAGCAGGCAAATTAATACAACTATATATAGTGTGAAGTTACTTTTGATAAATGTCTTTTTCATTTACGAATATACATTTATGCGGGTATACATTTATGCGGGCACGTTTTATTTGTCTAATCTTTCCAACATCGCTTTCATTTCCGCGATTTCTTTTTTCTGCGCTTCTATGATACCATCAGCCAGTTTCCTCACTTCCGGATCTTTGATATTTGCATTTTCGCTGGTCAGTATAGCAGAAGAGTGATGTGGTATCATGCCTTTCATATATTGGACATCACCAATTGGTGTTTGTGTTCTGATGCCCGCCAGGGTTACAGCAAAAACCACTACACTAATAATCAGGATGCTATTATTTTTCTTTTTATTTGAATACATTTTATACATCATGGCCATCATAATAAATGACATAGCAGAAGCCATTAAAAGCGCCATATAAATACGGTTGATACTGATATAGAAATGATTCAGTTCAACAATGTTTAAGAACATAATTCCAAACATAAAAATGAAAGAAACGATGATCATTAGAAAAAATTTGCTGTAAGTCATGTGTTTCATAATATTTATAATTTAAGATTTAAAGTTGCATATCGATGCATTAATGTACTAAAAAAATTGAACTCAATAAGTAAAAACAATTCCTGCACCCAAACCCATATCACTGTCATAATGCGATGAAACAGAAATATATTTTGTAGCAATATATCTTAACCCTGCCATGTATTCTTTATCCGTATTTATCATCCAGCTAAAACGCAAACGCGGCGTAACTGCAATATCTTCCCTTGATAATTGAAAACGAAATTTACCATCGCCATCCACCCTGAAATCTGCAACCGTTAAAGTAGGTAATGTATAGGCAACACCCGCAACAACCGTGTGGCGGTTATTTTTATTATTTACCTGCCCAAAGAGATTTTTTTCATCTGCATTACTGCCGAAAATATTTCGCGGGCTGTGCATCCAGTCAAAAACACCATCTGCAACAGGCCCTTCTGTTTTATAATGATAGTCAAAACCAACATAAGGATACAGCCATTGCATTCTTCCAATATAGCGTCCCACCATCGTTTCACTTTCATACCCATGTTCACTATGATATCCCAGGTGCCACAGTGTGCTTAGTTTCCAGCGTGTATTTGCAAACATTGCCTCCCCGTCACTGCCATTTGTTTCAATACCAACCCTGCTCATAAAATGAAACATCCTATCATCGTCTTTCAATTTTTTATAGGCATATCCCGGGTCTGGTAATTCGGGATTAGGCGCTGAATTTTCATAACTAAAAATTCTGCCCATGCCGCCCATCATGTGGTATAAAATATGGCAATGAAAAAACCAGTCGCCGCCGCTTTCATTTGCAGCAAATTCAATCGTATCTCTTTCCATTGGCATGATGTCCAGCACATTTTTTAACGGCGCATAATCGCCCTGCCCGTTCAGTACACGGAAGTCGTGGCCATGCAGGTGCATCGGATGCCGCATCATACTGTTATTGTAAAGTATTATCCGTACATTCTCTCCCTGCTTTATTAAAATTTTATCGCTTTCTGAAATGGTTTTATTATCCAGGCTCCATACATAGCGGTTCATATTTCCCGTCAGGTCAAATTTCAATACTTTCAACGGGCCTGCAGGTAAAGTTGTTTTTTCCGGTGAACGCAACATGCCATAATTCAATGTAATAATATCCGCGCTTTCATTGGCCATATTCATTCCCTGCATGCTGTTATTGTTTGGCATTTGCATACCATGCATATCATTCCCATTCATTTTTCCATGATCATTTTTCTTTCCTGGTTCTTCAGCGCCGGATATTTCCGGGTACATCACGTTATTCATATCCATCTCCTGGTTTTGCATTTTCATGCCATCCATTTCAACCATGTTTCCCTTCATGTCCATCATATTATTCATCATTTGCATGCCGGCGAAATATTTCAGTTTGGGTAATTTTGTCGCATACACTTTGTCACCTTTACCCAACCATAGTGAGGCAGAATTGGTGCGGTCTTCAGGGGTTACTAAAAACTCATAACTCTTATTTTCAGGAATCGTTACGACCACATCATAGGTTTCAGAAACGGCAATGATCAGCCTGTCAACTTCTACCGGTTCCACATCATTCCCATCATTCGCCACCACCGTCATTTTACCACCTGCATAAGAAAGCCAGAAATAATCTGATGCGCCGCCATTGGCTATCCGTAAACGAACTTTATCACCAGCTTTAAATTGTGGTTGTTCATCTTGATTTTTACCATTAATTAAAAAATTATCGTAATACACATCACTCACATCCATCGCATTCATGCGCTTCCATTCCTTGGTGAGCTTGGTTTTCAAACTGCCGTTTTTTATGGCTTCTGCATAGCTTTGTGTAGTTCCTTTTTGT
>JBAQJB010000302.1:0-1532 GCA_049289155.1 Chitinophagaceae bacterium | reverse complement strand
GATTACAGCAAAAATGAATACCATAAAGACGTAACTTTTTTTTATTGACAAAAGGCCATTACTGATTTAAATCATGCAAGAGACTGTTTGCCCTCATGAAATGCTACATAAAAATGATGCATTTTTGAAGCCTATTTAGCCTGCCTTTTTTTAAATAAATATACCACAGGCTCTTTAATACAGCAATGAAATTGTCAAACCATCATCAGTTACAACAAGAGGTTTTGTCCTGGCAAAGAAGTATAGAATTCTTTAAACAGGAAAATGCAATGCTTAAATACAGGTTAGGCGAAATGGTGGATGATACCGATCAGGTAATTGATTTACAATCTGCGGAACATTTTCAAAATGAATTCATACATATAGATGAAAAGCTTGAAAGCCTTACCAGGTCACTACTGAATTTTTCAGGTAAATATGGTCTTGAAAAGGAAGGTAAGACTGCACTTAAAGAGCATGACCTCTTGCGTGAAAGAATGCATGCATTAGAAAAAAAATGCTTAAACATCGCCATGGAATTCAACAAAAAAATGTTGCCTGCCGCATGATCAGTTAAACATATTTTTCAACTTAATCTCATCCAGCACTTTTATATTTCCCGGTCCTGCAGAAATAATGTTTTCATTTTTAAAATCACTCAAGGTACGAATCAGGGATTCAGTAGTAGTACCAACAATATGTGCAAGGTCTTCCCTGGAAATATGCATGGAAAAATTTTCTTTTCCTGCTTCTTTATACTTATCCAATAAAATGAGAATGGCTTCAGCTACTCTCTTCCTCAATGAATTATAAGCGAGACTTAATAGCTGTTCTTCTTTCTCATGAACGTGGCGGGCGAGTAACCGGATAAATTTTTGTGCCACTTCTTTATTTTGATAAATTAGTTTTTCGAAATCTGTGCGCCCTATCCCGGATATTTCAGTTTCTTCAAGTGTATCAGCAGATTCCTGGTACACCGTATTTTCCAGGAGCGACTGGTAGCCAAAAAAATCACCCGCTGCAAATAAACCTACCGTGAGTTCTTTACCATAATCATTGACCTTATATGTTCTCACTTTCCCCGATATTATATACAATAAATTATGTGGCTGCTGCCCTTCCGCATATATTCGCTGCTTTTTTTTGTATTGCTGTATAGCATTGGATCCGGCAAGTTCTTTCAATGTTTCTTCTCCACGAATACTGTCAAAAAAACCATCCAGTTTTTGCGTGGCCTGCACTCGTTCAGCAATTTTTGCTTCTTTTTTCAGCCTGCTTTCAATGGCATTCATCAGTTCGATATCCGTAAATGGTTTGGTGATATAATCGTCCGCACCCATTTCCATCCCTTTACGAAAATCATTCCGTTCTGTTTTTGCTGTCAAAAAAATAAATGGTATATTTTTTAAATGCGCATTTTTATTTAGCAAATGTAAAAGGCCATAACCATCCAATACGGGCATCATGATATCACAAATAATAAGTGTAGGGTTTTGTTGTAAAGCAACTTCATAACCTTCCCTTCCTTGAGAAGCGGTAAATACTTCATATCC
>JBAQJB010000301.1:0-2915 GCA_049289155.1 Chitinophagaceae bacterium | reverse complement strand
GTGGACAAACAATATTATCCCAATGAAGTTTTTAAAACTGTACAAACAGAAAGCGCAGGCAAGGAAAAAATTGCTTTATATTATTTTGGCGCGGGACATACAAACGGAGATGGCATCATTCATTTTGAACAGGCCAATATCGCGCATGTCGGTGACCTGGTGTTTAACAGGCGGCACCCGTTTGTGGACAGGTCAGCCGGTGCGAACATACAAAGCTGGATCAATGTGCTCGATAAAACAATGAAACAGTTTGATGCAAAAACAATTTTCATTTGCGGCCATTCTGGAAATAATTATGATGTGAAAGGTTCAACAGAAATGCTCAAAGCATTCCGTGATTATTTAGCTAATCTTTTAGCATTTGTAAGTAAGGCCATTAAAGATGGGAAAACAAAAGAAGAAATTCTCACTGCTACTACGATCCCGGGTTCGCCGGAATGGACGGGCGATGGCATAGAACGCCCGCTGCAGGCGGCTTTTGAGGAATTGAGCGGCACGTAAAAAATTGTATTCCTATGCAAAGAATTATTGCCATTGGTGATGTACATGGTTGCAACAACGCATTTCAAAAAATGCTTTTTGAAGAATTGCAGGTCACGAAAGAAGATGCTGTTTATTTGATGGGTGATTATATAGACCGCGGTCCGGATAGTAAAGGCGTGATTGATACCATTCTTTCTTTACAGGAAAAAGATTTTCAAATTCATTGTTTAAGAGGTAACCATGAAGAAATGATGATGGAATCCTTGATTGATGAAGACCTTTATTATCGCTGGCTTGAAAGCGGCGGGGAGGAAACACTGGAAAGTTTTCACATAGCATCCTTTTCTGAAATGCCTGAAAAATATTTCCGGTTTTTTGACGACACAAAATATTATTTCGACACCGGTGATTATATTTTTGTGCATGCTGGTTTGAATTTTAATTTGGAAAATATTTTGGAAGACCGGGAAGCCATGCTTTGGATTCGCAATTATAATCCGGTGCAGCCTGTACTAAAAAATAAATTATTGGTTCATGGCCATACGCCGAAACCACTGGAATACATTCTTACACAAAAAGGAAATTGCATCAACATAGACGCGGGCTGTGTATATACGGATGAGGAAGGGTATGGAAATCTTGTTGCGATATTATTACCACAAAAAGAATTTGTAGTGGTTTCGAATAATGCATGATTTCCCCATCGTGTAAAAAATTCTACAAAAAAATTTTAGCATTTTAATATCCTGTTACTATGTTTCACTGGCAGGAATTTTGCGCCCTTCATTCACGCCTGCTTTTATTACATGTAAAAGCATCCAGCCCCCGACAATCTCCCGGGCAATTGTTCTCCGATTTAAAAATAAAAAACAATGAGTCAAAAAGTAAGTGATTATCTTCTTGAGCGCCTTCTTTCCTGGAACGTTAAAAGAATTTATGGTTTTCCCGGTGATGGTATTAATGGTATCATGGGTGCGATGAACCGCGGTGATAACAAACTTAATTTCACACAGGTGCGGCACGAAGAAATGGCCGCATTCATGGCATGTGCGCACGCAAAATTTACGGGCGAAGTGGGCGTATGTATGGCCACATCGGGTCCGGGCGCTATTCATTTATTAAATGGTTTGTATGACGCAAAGATGGACCACCAGCCGGTTGTAGCGATCGTGGGACAGCAGGCGCGTTCCGCGATTGGTGGAAATTATCAGCAGGAAGTGGATCTTGTTTCTTTATTTAAAGATGTCGCCGGTGATTATGTGCATGTATGCAATGACCCGCAACAAACCCGTCATTTGGTGGATCGCGCATTTCGCATTGCACAGTCAGAACGCACGGTAACCTGTATCATTTTTCCAAATGATGTGCAGGAACTTGATTATGTAGAACCCGAAAGAAAACATGGAACGGTGCATTCAAGTAATGAATTTTCAAAACCGGTGATCATTCCGCAGGCAATGGATTTACAGAAAGCTGCTGATCTATTAAATGCAGGAGAGAAGGTAGCTATGCTTGCCGGTGCCGGCGCAAAAGATTGTGAAGAGGAATTAATGCAGGTCGCAGATTTACTCGGTGCGGGTGTGGCAAAAGCACTTTTAGGAAAAGAAGTTTTACCGGATGATATTCCCTACGTTACAGGATCCATCGGCCTTTTGGGCACGAAGCCCAGTTTTAATATGATGATGGATTGTGATACTTTATTGATGGTAGGTTCTTCATTTCCGTATTCAGAATTTTTACCCAAAGAAGGACAGGCGCGTGGCGTGCAAATAGATATTGATGGAAAGATGTTAGGCATTCGTTATCCAATGGAAATAAATTTACAGGGTGACAGTAAAAAAACATTACAGGCATTAATTCCTTTATTAAAAAGAAAAGAAGACAGGAGCTGGCGGCAAACCATTGAAGATAATGTAGACGACTGGTGGAAATTAATGGAAGCGCGTGCGATGAATTCGGCTGACCCGATCAACCCGCAATATGTTTTTTGGGAAATGTCAAAACGGCTTCCGGATAATTGTATTATCTCCGCGGACTCCGGTTCTACTGCATCCTGGTTTGCCAAAGATTTGAAAATACGCAAAGGCATGAAGGCTTCTCTCTCGGGAAATTTAGCAACAATGTGCCCGGGTATGCCTTATACGATCGCCGCGAAATTTGCATTTCCCGAAAGAGTGGCTATTGGCCTCATCGGTGATGGCGCGATGCAAATGCTTGGCATCAATGGATTGATTACTGTTTCAAAATATTGGAAAACCTGGAGTGATCCGCGTTTTATAATTTTAGTATTGAATAACCGCGACCTGAACCAGGTCACCTGGGAGCAACGTGTAATGGCCGGTGATCCAAAATTTGAAGCATCGCAGGATGTGCCCGATTTTGCCTATGATGAATATGCCAGAATGTTGGGATTGGAAGGCATTCGCATAGAC
>JBAQJB010000300.1:0-7372 GCA_049289155.1 Chitinophagaceae bacterium | reverse complement strand
GTGTATTACAAGTATTTAATTGGTTTATACAAAACAAGGGCAACAGGTTTGATGAAGTTTTTACAGAAGAAGTATGATGTGGAGTAGCGCTTGGGTTGGTTGAGGAATAAAATATTCCTTCATTGATAATTTTATTATAAAAAATATTTTTATGACAGAAAAAAATCTTGCTGCATTTGCGATTGTCCGCGCTATTCCCAACACCTACCAGGATTGTGTAACATTATCTCCCGGTAAACCTGAAATTAATGTAGCTCTTGCCCGGCAACAACATACGGCATATTGCAAAACTCTGAAAGAACTTGGCTTGAAATTAATTCGCATTGAAGCTGACGATGCTTTACCGGATTGCTGTTTTACAGAAGACACGGCAATTGTATTTGGCGACCTGGCAATCATCACAAAACCGGGAACACCATCCAGGATTGCAGAAACAGTGGAAATGGAAAAAAGATTAACGCCGCTGAAAAAAATACATCACCTTTCATCACCTGCAACAATTGATGGTGGCGATGTTTTAAAAATTGATTCTAAAATTTTTATTGGAATTTCTTCCAGGACAAATGAGGAAGCTATCAAACAAGTTGCTGCCATCATCAATCCAAAAGGGTATGAAGTTATTGGAGTAAAAATCCGGGATACACTTCACTTGAAATCTGTTTGCACTTATTTGGGAAATGGTTGTATCCTTCTTGCCAAAGGCCATTTGGACGAGAAAATATTTTCATCTTATGATACGATCATAGTTCCGGAAGAAGAAGCATATAGTGCCAATTGTTTGGTAGTAAAGGGAAAAGTTTTACTTCCAAAAGGTTTCCCAAAAACTAAATCAATGATTGAGGCAAAAGGTTTTTCTGTAATTGAAATGGATATGACAGAGATTGAAAAAGCAGACGGAGCTTTAACCTGTTTGTCAGTTATTTTCTAACAACAAAAGATATACTACGAACGCGACTCTCCCACTAAAAAAATACAATCTTTATTAATAACTATTCCTGCTATATCGGCTATTCTGCCGGCTACTTTCAAGATGCTTTCTTTGTGGATGATTTCCTGTTTGATTCCGGTTACCAAAACTTCTTTGCGGCCTTTGTTGTTGCATTGGCCTTTTTGAAATCGCAGTAAAGATTGTATGGTATGGATGATCTTCCTGAACCGGTATTTGCTTCCCGATCAACTTATGAATATCGCGCAATTCTGCGGTTTCGTCTTCGGCACAAAATGAAAATGAAGTACCACTCAAACCTGCTCTGCCTGTACGACCGATGCGATGCACATAGGTTTCAGGCACATCAGGCAACTCGTAATTTATAACATGTGTTAATTCATCTACATCAATACCACGTGCAGCAATATCTGTTGCAACCAGGATTCTTGTTTGCCTATTTTTAAAATTACTTAATGCTCTTTGCCGTGCATTTTGCGATTTATTTCCATGGATCGCTTCCGCTTTTATACCAATACGAACCAGGTCTTTAACTACTTTATCTGCACCATGTTTGGTACGTGTAAACACCAATGCGGTTTCTATGTTTTTGTCTTCAAGCAGTAAAGCCAATAACGACCTTTTATTTTCTTTTGCTACATAATATAATGATTGATCAATGGTATCGGCAGTGGATGAAACCACGGCTACTTCTACCTTTACGGGATTATGTAAAATGCTGTTAGCGAGCGATTGAATTTCCTGCGGCATAGTTGCAGAGAAAAATAAGGTTTGTCTTTTCGCTGGAATTTTTGTGATGATGCGTTTTACATCATGCACAAAACCCATATCAAGCATACGATCTGCTTCATCCAAAACAAAGATTTCAATATCTTGTAAATGAATATAACCCTGGCCGATCAGGTCTAATAAACGGCCGGGCGTTGCTACTAAAATATCAATGCCTCTTTTCAATTCTGCCACCTGCGGGCCCTGGTTTACACCACCAAATACCACCAGGTTTTTTAAGCGAAGATTTTTACCATACACATTAAAACTCTCCTGGATTTGAATCGCAAGCTCACGTGTAGGCGTAAGTATTAATGCACGAATTGGCTTTTGTCCATGGCTTGTCATGCCATTGGGCTTTGCTAATAATTGCAAAATGGGTACGGCAAATGCGGCAGTTTTGCCGGTGCCTGTTTGTGCACAGCCCAATAAATCTTTGCCTTGCAAAATATGGGGTATGGCTTGTTGCTGAATGGGTGTAGGTGTGCTATACCCTTCACTAATAAGCGCATTTAATATGGGCTTACTAATTGATAAGTCTGTAAATAACAATTTATATTTTTTAAAAATGAGCGCGGGAATGAAATGTTTATTTCATCATCAAAAACAGTATGCCTTTTAGGTCTTTTATTATGGAGGTTGGTACATCAATAATAGACTGGCTTGTAATGCCGCTGAAAAAAGAACTGGCGCAAAGGTAAAGTAAATTTACATGCGTTAGTTCACTGGCACCCGAAATCTTTTTCGCTCATTTAAAATTTCCTTTAGGCATTGATCATATCCGCCATCACTTCTTGTGGAGTAGTTGCAGTGCCCATTGCATTCACCTGGTCAAAATAATTATACCAGCCTGCTCCTTCTACTGTTTGTTCAAATTCTTTTACTGATTCTGCGTTCGGAAATGTCCACACTGCAAAATAATCATAGTCCGCTTTGCTGTATGTGGAAGCTTCATTTTTACCCCAGCTAACAATTTGAACACCGCTTTCCATCATGTGCTGAATAGCTGGGCCAAGTGCTTCCAGGTAATTTCCTTTTTCTTCTTTGGACATATCATTCCATGCTTGTTTTGATTTCCAGAGTTCGATGTATGTAATCATTTTTGTTTTTATTTGTTTGAACATGTAATATATCTATTCCATGTGTATTCAAAAAATTATTTTGAATAGGAATAAACGTGTTTCTAAATTATGCGCAAATTCAATCATTATTACTCTTAATCATTTGCTAATCTCTTTTTCTATTGCACATAAATCAGTATTTTTAAGCAAAATAATTTCTTATGCAAATACAAATCAATACCGACAATAATGTCAGCGTACGTGAATCATTCGGCGATAAACTGGAAACAATGCTTGCAGAAAAATTAAGCAGGTTCAGTGAACATATAACAAGGCTCGAAGTTCATTTCTCTGATGAAAACGGTCCTAAAAGTGGCGTGATGGATAAGAAGTGTATTATCGAAGCAAGGCATGCAGGAAGAGCGCCTGTAGCAGTTTCTGCGATAGGAGATAATTATGAACTGGCGATGAAAGGTGCTATTGAAAAACTGATGGCTTCACTAACTACTATACAGGGAAAAATGAGTACACATTAAATAAATGGAGGAAATTTTTTAAACAAAAAATTAATTCCGCTCATACTCATAAGTTACTTCACCCAGGTGAAGTATTAGATGATCATTTGAAGGAATATACTCTATAAAGGCTTCCGGTATAATACCAGTTAATTTTGTTTGTGAAATTTTCTTCATGATCATTTCATTACCCAGGAAATTAAAAATATACTGGTTAGCACTATCCGGTATTTGTTTCAGCTCAATGCCCAGGCGATTGAATTGATCCAGTCCTTCATTATTATTTGCTTCTGATCTTTTTAACGTATTCCCTGTACCATCATCAATTTTATACGTTTCCCATTTGCCGGCAAATGTATCCCCTTCATGTGATTTGCAGGTACTCAAACCGGCAATTCCTGCTACGAAAAATAAAATTGCAAATAGTTTCATGGCACAGTGAAAATAATAAAAATGTGGAAGCTTCACACTTTAAAATTTTTTCCGAAGTGTGTCCCTGGAAAATAAATTTTAAAACTACACTACATTACTTCATAATCCCCTTTATTATCAATCGTTATACAGGGGAGTTTTTTGGTCTTATCAAAATAGTCAAATGCAGCTTTTAATTCCTTCGAAAATGTTTGCAGGTAAGGATAGTTTTTTGTGGCCGTTGCAAAATATTCCACACTTCCCGGGTTATCATATTTAATGGGGAAAATATGAACAGGGATAAAATCCTGGCCGTTATTTTTAGCCATTGTCGCCAATATATAAATTTCTTCAATCTGCGGATCCAACATAGGAATACAACCCACTGTCACGCAACTTCCATGAATATAAATTCCGCCACCCAGCCTGTTGGGATCACCCAACACTTTATCTGATTCATTTGGGTAATTGATACCTAATGCTAAATGATATTCGCTGTTGGGATTGAATTTATTGATATAATAAAATCCTTCCGGTACCTGGAAATCACCTTCCATTCTTTTCGGGCCGATACTGCCTGCCAGTGCGCAAATCTTATACGTTTTGAACAAAGAAAAAGTATCTGCACTTTTGCCTTTTACCCATACTTCCATTTTCCCGTCATACTTAAACGAACGAATGTAAATCTGTGAAACCGGCCATTGCAGGCCTTTTGCCTCGAATTGTTTTTTCAATGTATCCTCCTTCAATTGCATGGCATATGCAACCCGCGGAAATGAACGCTGGTATTGTACAAATGAATTTTGCGCTTTTGCCAAAGTGGATGCGCCGAGTAAAAAAATAAAAATTAAATACTTTTGCATAGCTGCGAAATTAAATCAATATAGCTTGAAGAAAGAATTGTGTTGGTTAAAAAAATATCAACGTTGCTGTTAAAACGATTTTTTTGGAAAGATATTGAACAATTAAAAAAAATTATCATTCACTGCATGAAGATCTTTATAACCGTCTTTTAAAAACCGGCAGCAATTCGTTCTTCCAGGAAGCAAAATTATTTTCAAATATCTGTTTGCGCGCTTCCTTCATCAGCCATTGATAAAAGCATAGATTCTGCATACTCGCGATTTGCAATGCCAGTAATTCTTTGGCTGCAAATAAATGCCGCAGGTACGCTTTTGAATAATAATTACTAAAGTGATTCTGCAAACCTTCATCAATCGGAGAAAATTCTTTTTCCCATTTTTTATTGTGGATATTGATCACGCCCTGCGTGGTAAATAACATACCATTCCTTCCATTGCGCGTGGGCATCACGCAATCAAACATATCTATACCAAGACTAATACATTCCAACAAATTCCAGGGATTGCCAACGCCCATTAAATAGCGCGGTTTTTCCAGCGGTAAATTGTCACAACATAGTGCTGTAAATTCATACATCATTTCTTCAGGCTCGCCAACACTCAGTCCGCCGATAGCATTCCCCACCGCATTTTTTTGCCCAATATATTCACATGAAATTTTGCGCAGGTCAGCAAACATCCCTCCTTGCACTATTGGAAATAAATTCTGGACTGTTTCATATTTATCACCGGTTTCGTCAAACCTTGTAAAGCACCTGTCCAGCCACCTATGCGTGAGCTCCATACTTTTTTGGGTGGCAGTATATTAAATTGGTTAAGGCGTGCATTCATCAAAAGCCATTATAATATCCGCCCCAATACTGCGCTGAATATCCATCACATTTTCCGGTGTAAATAAATGCCTGCTTCCATCAATATGCGACTGAAACCAAACACCCTCTTCTTTTATCTTCCTGCTTTTTGCCAGGGAAAAAACCTGGTAACCACCGCTATCAGTGAGTATCGGCCTCTGCCAGTTCATGAATTGGTGCAAGCCGCCGGCCGCTTCCAATATTTCTGTGCCAGGCCTTAAAAATAAATGATAGGTATTCCCCAAAATAATTGGCGCATTAATTTCTTCATACAATTGCTTTTGTGAAATGGCTTTTACAGAACCAACTGTACCAACGGGCATAAATACAGGCGTCATTATGTCTCCATGGCTGGTGCTTATTTTACCGGCGCGCGCTTTCGTGGAAGTACAGGAATGTTGTATTTCAAATGTAAGTTTATCCATACCAATTCATTTCAATAACGCGCAAATATAAGGTTTGTGTCCGCTGCGTTTCTGAGCTGGGCATTATTAATATATTTCATTCATGCCTCGCAATCATTCCATTCAACAAAGAATACACATTGTGGATAAACCCCTCCCGGTATCATTTATGTAACATAGCGTTGATTATTTTTGCGTATGCTTATCCCGCCCTTAACCTGGACGATCGTCTTCTATATTTTCACAGCAGTAATATGCATACAAATTTTTTATTACCTCTATTTTTTCAGGCGGCTTGCATTTTATAAAGCACCTGAAAAAAAAGATACCCAGGAATACCCGGTATCCATCATCATTTGCGGGCGTGATGAAGCCGCCAACCTGGCTAAAAATTTGCCCGGCGTGTTGGTTCAGGATTATACCACTACACATGAAGTGATCGTGGTAAATGATAATTCTACGGACGATTCTAAATATATTTTAGAAGAATACCAGCGCTCTTTTAAAAACCTGAATCCCATTTCACTCACGCAGGAAGCGAAAATGATTCCCGGTAAAAAATTTCCTTTATCCATTGGCATTAAATCTTCCAAATATGAAATTGTGTTACTCACAGATGCAGACTGTATTCCGGTCAGCGAATTCTGGTTAAAAAAAATGCAGGATGCGTACCAGCCCGGAACGGAGATCGTACTTGGCTATGGCGCCTATTGCAAACAAAAAGGCATATTAAACAAAGTCATTCGTTTTGAAACATTTTTTAGTGCCTTGCAATATTTTTCTTACGCGCTGGCAGGCATTCCATACATGGGCGTGGGGCGTAATTTAAGTTACCGCAAAGAAATTTTTTACCGCGTAAAAGGCTTTTCTTCACTCAATCATTTACCGGGAGGTGACGATGATTTATTTATTAATAAAACGGCTACACGCACAAATACAGCGATCGTCATTGATAAAGATGCGCATACCATCAGCACGCCGGCAAAAACCTGGAGTGGCTGGAAAAAGCAAAAAAACAGGCATTACACCACATCAAAATATTATACCGGGAAACATAAAACCTGGCTGGGTTTATTTTCTTTGACACAGGTAATGATATATCCCTTGCTTGCTGCCAGTATCATTTTTTATTCATGGTGGCTGGCACTTTCTGTGTATACAATCCGGCTCATCATTCAAGCCATAATTTTATATAAAACCATGCAGAAGCTGAATGAAAAAGACCTTTGGCCATTCTTTCTCTTCTATGATATCTGGATGTTTTTTTATTATATACTTTTTTTTCCTTCCCTTTGGAAGAAGCCTAAAAAAACCTGGAATTAATGGAAACCATTTTACAATATTTTACTGATTTTACGGAGGAACAAATTTTACAGTTTAAAAAACTGGAGGAATTATATACTGAATGGAATAGCCAGATAAATGTGATCTCGCGGAAAGACATTGGCAGCTTATATGATAAACATATATTACATTCTTTAGCAATTGCTGCGGCAATTGATTTCAGGCCGGGCACTAAAATCGTCGATATCGGTACGGGTGGCGGCTTTCCC
>JBAQJB010000299.1:0-3586 GCA_049289155.1 Chitinophagaceae bacterium | reverse complement strand
TAGACAAGTTATGAGAATATGAAAACGTTACATGCAAAAGAGTAATTCAAATAAAAAATATCACCCCGCCTTGGCGGGTTTAAGAAACATAATTTAATTCTATTCTATAATAATTTCAACCCTTCGGTTTTTAACAGTACATCAAATAATTATTAACCATTAATTGATTAGCAACTGAACAATGAATTTATAGTCAAATAATCTTCCTCAAAAAAAAACCTCCGTAACGGAGGTTCTTAAAATGTTTTTGAATATTAACCCAGATAAGCTTTCAATGCATTGCTGTACCGCGCTTTTTGCAAACGCTTGATAGCACGTTCTTTGATCTGGCGGATACGTTCTTTGGTAAGGTCATATTTAATCCCGATCTGTTCAATAGTCACGCCATTTTCACCATACAAACCAAAATAAGCATTTACAATTTCTGCTTCTCTTGGGCTAAGTGATTTTAATACCCGGCGAATTTCTTCCCGCAAAGAATCTTTCATCACATCATCATCTGTATCATCTGCGCCTTCGAGCAAATCTCCCATGGCCACATCTTCTGCTTCATGCACAGGTGCATCCAGCGAAGTATGGCGGGTATTGCTTTGAAAAATATTATTGATTTCTGTCTCACTCATTTCCAAAATACCTGCTAATTCTTCAGTACTTGGTTCCCGCTCATGTTCCTGCTCAAAAGCCATATATGCTTTGTTCGCTTTATTATAGGTACCGATCTTATTTTGTGGAAGTCTTACCAGGCGGCCCTGTTCAGCCAATGCCTGTAATATAGACTGGCGGATCCACCACACAGCATAAGAAATAAATTTAAATCCTTTGGTTTCATCAAAGCGTTGTGCAGCTTTGATCAGGCCAAGATTTCCTTCATTGATCAGGTCACTTAATGATAAACCCTGGTGCTGGTATTGTTTTGCAACAGATACTACAAAACGCAGGTTGGCTTGTACCAGTTTATCCAAAGCACGCTGGTCACCCATTTTAATTCTTTGAGCCAGGGTAGTTTCTTCTTCCGGTGTGATCATGGATATTTTAGAAATCTCCTGTAAATACTTTTCTACTGCCTGTGAATCCCGGTTGGTAATTTGTGTAGCGATTTTGAGTTGCCTCATATTATTAGATGCTTTTTAATTGAAAGATATTCGAAAAAGAAAGTCTTAACCATTTCCTGTTTTAACAAATTGTATACAAAATTCAGGAATAAGCCGCGCAAAGGTACGAAATATTTCCCTATATGCAATGAATTGAACGCGCAAATTTTATATTTTTAAAGAGGGCATTCTATTTTTCTCTGCAGAAAACTTACTTTTATGCATTTCAAACATATACAACAAAAATCATGCTGATAGATTTCCGTTCTGACACAGTGACAAAGCCGGGTCCCGCTATGAAAAAGGCAATGCTGGAGGCAAAACTGGGAGATGATGTTTTTGGGGAAGACCCAACTATAAATGCACTCCAGGAAAAAATTGCAAAAATGTTTGGTTTTGATGATGCACTGTTTTGTCCGAGCGGAACCATGACCAATCAAATCGCCATTAAGTGCCATACCAATCCTGGTGATGAAGTGATTTGCGATGAACGTTCACATATTTATCAATATGAAGGTGGCGGCATCGCTTTTAATTCGGGTTGTTCTGTCCGGCTTTTGCATGGCGATCTCGGCAGGCTTGATGCAGGAATCGTTGAAAGTTCAGTGAATAATAAAAAGGATGTACATAAAGCTTTTTCGTCATTGGTCTCTTTGGAAAATACTTCTAATCGTGGAGGTGGCGCTTGTTATGATTTTTCAACATTTCATGATATCAAAAAAGTTTGCACAAAACATGATTTGAAATTTCATTTGGATGGCGCAAGGCTATTCAATGCAATTGTTGCAAAGAATGAAAAGCCCAAAGACTATGGAAAAATTTTTGACAGTATTTCAATATGCCTGAGTAAAGGTTTGGGCGCACCTGTTGGAAGTGTTTTATTGGGAAATAAAAAATTCATTGAAAAAGCAAGGCGCATCCGGAAAGTTTTTGGTGGCGGAATGCGGCAGGCAGGCATCTTAGCGGCAGCAGGTATTTATGCGCTGGATAATAATATTAAAAGATTGGCAACAGATCATCAGCATGCAAAAGTTATCGCTGATATGTTGCGCACTAAAAGTTTTGTGGGAGAAATGTTTCCTGCAGAAACTAATATTATTATTTTTGAAGTGCATGGAAAATATAAATCCGCACACGAGTTTACAAACGCATTAAAGAAAAAAAATATCCTCGCTATGCCCATGTCTCCCACGCATGTAAGAATGGTAACGCACCTGGACATCACGGAGGAAATGGCACAAAAAACAATTAGTGAAATCAAAAAATTATAATACACATTTAAAATAAATACACATGCTCCCCAAGAAAGACCCCACTCAAACACAAGCCTGGCAAGCGCTTACACAGCATTACGAAAAAATGAAAGAGGTGCAAATGAAAAATATGTTTGCCGAAGATTCGCAGCGTTTCAATCATTTTTCATTGTGCTTTCGCGATATGGTTGTTGATTTTTCAAAAAATATTATTACTACAGAAACGCTCAACCTCCTGCAAAAACTGGCTGCAGAAACGGAAGTGAAACCGGCCATTGAAAAAATGTTTTCCGGGGAAGTGATTAATGAAACGGAAGGCAGGTCTGTGTTGCATACCGCTTTGCGTAATTTTTCAGGCAAGCCTGTTTTCAGTGAAGGAAAAGATGTGATGCCCGAAGTACACGCAGTACAGGAACAAATGAAAAATTTTTGTGAGAAAATTCATTCCGGGAAACATACCGGTTATGACGGTAAAAAAATTAAATACATTGTAAACATTGGCATCGGCGGTTCTGACCTCGGGCCTCAAATGGTAACTGAAGCATTAAAGCCTTATTGGATGAAAGGTATTCAACCATTTTTTGTAAGCAATGTTGATGCTTCGCAAATAGCGGAAGTATTTAAAAAAATCACGCCGGGTGAAACACTTTTTCTCATCGCATCAAAAACTTTTACAACGCAGGAAACCATGACCAATGCACATTCCGCGCGCAAATGGTTTTTGGAAAATGCACATGATGAAAAACATATTGCCGCACATTTTGCAGCACTGAGTACCAATGAAGAAGCGGTCAAAAAATTCGGTATTGATCCCGCCAACATGTTTCGTTTTTGGGATTGGGTGGGTGGCCGGTATTCATTGTGGAGCGCGATTGGTTTATCTATTGCGCTAACAGTTGGCTATGAAAATTTTTAACAATTATTAAAAGGCGCGTATGCCACGGATGAACATTTTCAGACAACAGATTTTGAAAAAAATATCCCGGTGATCATGGCATTGATCGGCCTTTGGTATACGAATTTTTTCGGCACACAAACAGAAGCCATTTTACCGTATGATCAATACATGCATCGCTTCCCGGCATATTTTCAACAGGGAAATATGGAAAGCAATGGAAAATATGTAAGCCGAAATGGAGAAGCAGTTACATATGCCACAGGTCCTGTGATCTGGGGCGAACCGGGCACGAACGGGCAGCATGCATTTTACCAGCTCATTCACCAGGGCACTGTAATTATTCC
>JBAQJB010000298.1:0-3585 GCA_049289155.1 Chitinophagaceae bacterium | reverse complement strand
GGACATCCTTTGGGTTGTACGGGTTGTAAACTCACGGTGCAAATATTAGGTGATTTAAAAAGATTGAATAAAAAATATGGGATGGTCACGGCCTGTGTTGGCGGCGGGCAGGGCATTGCAGGGATCATTGAAAATTTGTGTTAATGCATTTATTAGTTAGTGAAAGCCTGTGCATTTTTGTAAAAAAATAAATTGCTACTTTTAATCTTATATTCATTTGTATACATCGATTTTGCAAAAAATAATTCTTCGACATGATTCAACCAAGCCGGCTCTTTGATTGTATCCCTTACCAACTTGAAAAGTTTTCAGACCTCAACATGCTTTCTTCGAAAGTAAATGGTAGCTGGAAAAGCTGGCGTACCAAAGATGTACAGGTAATAGTGAACCGGTTTAGTGCAGGATTATTAGAAATGGGAATCGGCCTGCAGGATGGTACTGATGAAGGTTGTGATAAAATTGGTATTATCAGCAACAATCGCCCTGAGTGGTTGATCACAGACCTTGCTGTGCAACAAACCGGCGCAGTGTTGGTGCCTATTTACCCGACAACCAACCCGCTTGAAATGAAATTTATTTTAAATGACGCGGGCGTAAAAATTATGTTTGTGAGCAGCGCGGAATTAAAAGCAAAAGTGGAAAGTATTGCCGCTGATGTTCCCACTTTGAAAAAAATCTATTCTTTTGAAACACTTGATAATACACCATTTTGGACGGAGATCGCCGATCAGGCAACAGAAGAATCCCTGCAAAAAGTTGAAACAATAAAAGCAAAAATACCGGATAGCCATTTAGCAACACTTATTTATACATCCGGAACGACAGGTACTCCAAAAGGTGTGATGCTTACGCATAGTAATATTTTTCACAATGCCATGTATGCCAAAGAAAGTTTTCCTTTCCCGGATAATCCAACATTAAAAGTGCTGAGTTTTTTACCGCTGAATCATATTTATGAAAAGTGTGTTTCCTATATTTATTTATTCAGTGGCAATAATATTTATTACGCGGAAAGCCTGGAAACTATTTCGGAAAACCTGCGCGAAATAAAACCTGAGGCCTTCACTTCCGTTCCAAGACTACTTGAAAAAGTGTATGAAAAAATCATGTCCGCGGGCAGGGATTTAAAAGGTATAAAAAGAAAATTATTTTTCTGGGCAGTTGGTCTTGCTGAAAAATATGATAATAATAAAAGTGGCGGCGCCTGGTATGACATGCAACTTTCACTTGCCAATAAACTGGTATTTAAAAAATGGCGGGAAGCTTTGGGGGGAAATTTAGAATTTGTTTTAAGTGGCGGCGCTGCCTGCCAGGAAAAACTCTTACGCATATTCAATGCGGCCGGAATTCCTGTATATGAAGGTTATGGGCCAACAGAAAACAGCCCCATCATTTCTGTAAACAGGAGGACGCCGGGCGGTAATATTTTCGGCACAGTAGGACCTGTAATGGTTGGCGTAAACCTGCGCCTGGAAGAGGATGGAGAGATTTGTGTGAATGGAAAAAGCATGATGAAAGGGTATTATAAACGCCCTGACCTCACGGCTGAAACGATCATTGATGGTTGGTTGCATACAGGCGATATCGGCGTGATGGTACATGGAAATTTTTTAAAAATAACAGACAGGAAAAAAGAATTATTCAAAACCAGTGGTGGAAAATATGTAGCGCCACAACCCCTGGAAAATAAATTAAAAGAGGATCCAATGATCGAACAGGTATTGGTTACCGGCGCAGATAAAAAATTTGTTGGCGCACTCATTGTACCTTCTTTCTCCAATTTAAAACACTGGATGGATTTTAAAGGTATCCCATTTACTACATCAGAAGAAGCAATAAAAAATGAGCAGGTTATAGATAAATATAAACGCGTGATTGATGCGAAAAATGGATTTTTCAATCACGTGGAGCAGATCAAAAAATTTGAATTATTACCCAAAGAATGGAGCATTGAAACGGGCGAAATGACGCCAAAAATGAGCCTGAAAAGAAAAGTGATTATGGAAAAATATAAAGCAGAGATCGAAAAAATTTATAGCTGATATTAATTAGACTGCTCTTCCAGCACGGGTTTCAGGCCATCCCCTTTTACAACAAAATGCGCGGTGCTGCTTTCTTTTAAAAATAAATACCGGTATGGCCATAAAAGTACAGACAGCATGCCGTTGAAATCTGCTGACTTAACGCCGGGTTGTTCAAAATAATCTATTTGAGAAATGGTGAAATGCACATTGCTCTCTTCACTTTGCGGAGAAAGACGGATCACGCCATGCAATACAAAACTATACGGCACGCCTTTTTTATAAAAATGCATTTCGCCTGCAAAGCTTTCCCAGTTCGCTGCATCAGCGGGAAAATTTTTCGTGGAAAAAATTAAGGTGTAAGCGCCATCAAATGAAAACCGGTTTACCAGGCTCACTGGAATTTTTTCAGACATTTCATTATAGCAGTAAAACATCGCCTGGTTTATCTGCAATAATTTTTCTACATGTTCAGGAGCTGAATTGCGGTGTTCCATACTTTACATATTCGGTTGCATTGACATTTTTTAAATGATAAAAGCTGCTTTTAAAATCTGTCAAAAATAAAATTAGTTTAAATCTTTGAGAATAAAATTAAACGCAGACTGAATTTTTCCACATTTAAAAAACAATTATTTTTTACCGCGATATAATAGCCGCATCAGAGTCGGCAACACAATCAGCAATAGTGGCAATGCGATAACAAAACCACCAATCACCGCAATCGCCAATGGCTGGTGCAATTGTGCGCCTGTACCAATTCCTAATGCAAGTGGAAGTAAAGCAATGATTGCGCCGAGTGCAGTCATTAATTTTGGACGTAACCGCGTAGATATGGCATACACGATCGCCTGGTCCACATCAGCGTTTCGCCGGCTTTCGCGGTATTGGAGAAAAGTAAAAATGGCATTTTCCCCAATGATCCCAACCATCATAATCAGGCCGGTATAACTGCCCACATTCAAAGGTGTTTGGGTAAAGTATAATGCGAGGTAGCTTCCTGAAATACCTAATACTGCCACTAATAAAATCAATACAGCAATGCGGAAATCTTTATATAAAAAAAGAATCACACAAAAAACCAGCAGGCTCGAACTAATAAGAATCATCAGTAGTTCTGAAAAAGATTTTTGCTGTTCTGCATAAGCGCCTGAATATTCAATATGATAACCTTGTGGTAAGTGAATTTTTTGAGAAATACCATCTTTTATATCATTAACAACACTGCCAAGATCACGATTTTCCAACCTGGCAGTTACAAGCCCGAGTGTTTGCAGATCTTCCCGCTGAATTTCTGCATCGCCGCTGTTGATTTCTATAGTGGCGAGTTCTGAAAGCCGGTGTAACAAACCATTTGGCGCGAATACCGGAATATTTTCCAGGCTGGAAGTTGATCTTGTTACACTTCCCGGGTACACAAGCCTGATCGGCATTTCCTGTTCTTTTTCAAAAATTTTACCAGCCAGGTTACCTTCCAGGGAGAGTTGCACCTGCGACTGCAAATCTGCTGGCGTGATGCCATAAAAAGCCATCGAAGCATAGTTTGGTTTTATACGCACAGAAG
>JBAQJB010000297.1:0-1567 GCA_049289155.1 Chitinophagaceae bacterium | reverse complement strand
GTTTCTCCTCCTTTTCATTTTCTTCTTCCTCATCTTCCATAACAGGCGCTATATATTCAAACATATTCATTATTTATTTTTTATATTTTTCCAAAACAAAACTTATTCTTTTCAAAGAATCAATTATGATTTCAACTCTTTTTTAGGATTTGTATGCAGTACTTCATCAATCAGGCCATAGGCCTTGCTTTCTTCAGCAGACATCCAAAAATCACGATCACTGTCCTTTGCAACTGTTTCTGCATCTTTACCTGTATGCTGCGCCACAATTTCATACAATTCCTTTTTGATCTTCAATATTTCACGGGCTGTGATTTCAATATCAGTAGCTTGTCCGCCGATACCACCACTTGGCTGGTGCAGCATGATGCGGCTGTGTTTCAATGCACTCCTTTTTCCTTTTACGCCGGCACACATTAATATAGCGCCCATACTTGCTGCCATTCCTGTACAAATAGTGGAAACATCCGGGCTTACAAATTGCATCGTGTCATAAATACCCAGGCCTGAATATACACTGCCACCGGGGCTATTGATATACATCTGGATATCACGCGTGCGGTCCGTACTGTCTAAAAAAAGTAATTGGGCTGTTACAATATTTGCCACATAATCATCTACAGGTTCACCGAGGAAAATAATGCGGTCCATCATTAAGCGGCTGAAAACGTCCATACTGGCTACATTTAAAGGCCTTTCTTCAATGATATACGGCGTGAGGTTTGTAAAACCGTTTTTCTTATACTGGTGTAAAACATTGCTGCCAATGCCGCGATGCTTTATCGCATATTTTTCGAATTCGTTTTGAAAATACATACTATTTTTTTTCTTGAATCAATTATTCAAATACCATGCAAAGGGAATTTTCCCGACAAAAGGTCAGGTATGTTGAAATAGCATAATTATTAATTTAAAAAATCATCATCCTGGCCGGATTTAAATTTTTCAAACATTTTATTGATAGCTCCGGAAAATAAAGGGAGTTTTGATTTTGCGTAATCCTTGATCACTTCAATAGCTTTCATTGCCTGCGCTTCCGTTAGTCCTTCCGCCATGAGTTTTTTTATCAGGTCCTCCATAATTTTTATATTTTTTATTTACAGTAAATATATATAAAAATTGATTTGGCAGACCTCAATAAAAATGTGCCCGGAATTCTAATGATGATGACCTTCCAGTTTTTTAGCAAAATCTTCGAAACTTATCGTTTCTTCCAATTTATTACTTTTTTGTTCGAGGATCGAAAATAGTTTGCTGGTTTGCACCTGCAAATACGTTTCTTCCACAAACTTCTGATCTTTCAGCATACGGGTTGCATAATCATCCAGCCAGGCAGTATCAATGCTTTGTCCGCCCAAATAATTCATGATTTGTTTCCTGGCAGCTTGCTTCAAATCTTCCGTTTCCACAGAAATATTATTTTCTGAAACCAGTTTGGTGCTGATCAATGACCACTTTAACTGGGATTTAAAATTGGGTAATTCTTTAGCCGCTTCTTCTGCAGATTTCGGTTTTTCTCCCCCTTCCTGTAACCACCTTAGCAAAAAGTTTTCCGGCACTTCAATGT
>JBAQJB010000296.1:0-2176 GCA_049289155.1 Chitinophagaceae bacterium | reverse complement strand
AAAATTTTTTGCTTCTTTAATATTGCCTCCAGGTCAACAGGATAAATAGAAAGTTCTATATCTAAACCTAAATCACCTGCAAGTTTTAAAAGTTCTGATTGAAAAGTATCTGACTGTAAAAGCACTTTTTTTCTGTCAATTCTCAAGTCAATACCAAAGTCTAAAACTGCATGGTCAATTCCTTTTACCAGTACAACTCGGGCAAGTTTATTATAATTTTTTTTTAAAAAACGAATAGTATCTGCTATCTGCTTTTTTAAATTATCAAAGTCTGCTTTACTTGCTTCAAATGAAAGTGATGAATGAGATAGTTTTTCACCGCCAGGTTTGCTTTTAAGCTTAGGTTGTCCTTTATAGCTTTTTCTGTAAGGCAGTAATTTTGTTGTGTCAATGAATACATCAACATCAAAGTTTCGTCCGCTAAAAGTCATTATGCAACTCATTCATTATTTTTTTCAACTTTGCCACATTGTTCCAGCTATAAAAACGAAAAATATTTTCAAGTTAACTGTTTTGATTTTCTCTTTACTGTTTCTACTTTATATAGTTCCTTTAGTTTTCGCTTTTCTTTGTCAGCACGAATAAAGTCACTGATTGCTTTTTCTTCAACTTTTGACAATGGCCTTGGATCAACTACAAAATCAATGTCTAGCGGTTCTTTTATTAGCCCCATAATTAAAATTAGTTTCAGTTACACTTATATAAATTTTATTTGGTTTTATCACGCAGTTCATGAGTCGTAAGTAAATTCATAAACAGTCATTAACTTACCGATGTCATAAAATTCTTTTTTAATGAGTCGCCCTTTGCCGTCATAATAATATTTATTTGATTGATAAAATTCATCTCCTATGATTTGACCATCATTGCGTATTCTCCATCCGGTAAATGGCTCCCGCCACTTTTTCTCAATAATTTGTCCTTTATCATTTCTTATTATTTTGTCGTGCCCGATCATTTCCCCTTCACTATCATAAGAATATTTTTCGACAAGTTGTTTATTTTTATCGTAGATAAAGGTGTCAATGCTAACAATGGTATCAGCTACAAAATATCGAGAGTTGGTTTTTAGGCCATTGACATAAGTATATTGGTAATACTCCGGAACATTCATCACATTGAAAATTCGCTTTTCTACTTCTTCATTTTGATAGTTGTATTTGTATTCTTCAACAGGTCGCCCATCTGATAACCATTTAATTAATAGCCCGTTTCTATATTCATACGTATAAACTTCTTTACCTTTTCCCTTGCCGGTTTCACTTGGTGGTAATGCGATCCCAAATTCTCTTTCAGCTCTCATTTTTTCTTTTCCATTGTAAAAGTATTTCATTTTCTCAAAAAGCTTTCCCCACATATCGCCAAAATTATTTGCAGTGGCATACAATTCCTGGTAAACCAAATTACTATCGGCATTATAATCCTCATAAGAAAACTTAAATTTCTGACCTTCTTTGTCCATTGCGTTTGATGAACTATCAAAGCTTGTAAAATAGGCTGTAACAGAATATCCCTTCTGTTGAGTGGTGTCAAAACATGCGCTTAAAAAAGCGGGTACTGAAAAAAGAAGTATTGAGAAGTGAAGTGTAATATTATAATGCGCTTTCATATTTTAAATATTTTATTATTCTTAAATTTTTATGCCAACAAAATTAGTTTATGCAATAAGTAAGATTAAGCTCTTAAAATAATGGCTTGCTTAAAAAATTTTACTTCTTCAACAAATTTTCATCAAACAACTTCAATATCCTTTTGTATTCATCCGTCCAGCTTGAAGCTTCCACAAAGCCATGGTCTTCCACAGGATAAGGCGCAATTTCCCAATTGTTTTTTCCCAACTCAATCAACCGCTGCGAAAGCCGCACCGCATCCTGGAAATGTACATTCTCATCCACCACACCATGACAAATTAATAAATGTCCTTCCAGGCCATTGGCAAAATAAATCGGCGATGAACGGCGATAGGCAATGCTGTCTGTAAATGGTTCATTCAATATATTGGATGTGTAACCATGGTTGTAATCCGCCCAGTCTGTTACCGGCCGCAAAGCCGCGCCGGCATTGAATTTACCGGGTGTTGTAAACATGGCCATCAATGTCATAAAGCCTCCATAACTTCCGCCATACATGCCGATCCTCGTGGAATCAATGCCATATTTTTTAACCAGCATGGCCG
>JBAQJB010000295.1:0-5237 GCA_049289155.1 Chitinophagaceae bacterium | reverse complement strand
GGGTTATTCATATTAAAGCCCGTCGGGCTTGCAATAAATTTTTTGCTATTGTTGGTCGCCTGGCTAACAATATCGAGGTCGTAAAAATGACGAAAAGAAAAAAATTCCTACGTACTGAATACAATTTTTTGATAATGTTTGAATCCATAAAAATTTACCGAGGAATATTTTTATTTTCTAAAAAATGTTTCAATATGTTTTGAATTTTATCTTGTTCAAAACGCCATGCAAATTTTTTCTCCATAGAAATAGTTGCTATAAATTCTATATGTTGTTTTTTATAAAAAAAATGGATTTTGATTCTGTAGAAATATTTCAACTAAATTTTGCATACTGATTTTTCTAAAACCCGTAGGGGTTTAATATGAATAGCTCCGAATGGAATTCGGGGTATAAAATGAACAGGTTTCCAACAACCCGGAATGGGTTGAATAATAAGGCATATAAATGCAGCCAACCTGAGATGCGTAGCATCTGCATATATAAATGCTCTGGAACTAACATCACGAGTTAAGACGCTAACTATTATTTCTGTTAGGTATTACTATGTTCCCACGGAACATTTTATCGGAAACGTAAAATTGACGAAAAGAAAAATTTTTGTAAGTAATGACACTAGCGTTGCGTTGTTTTATAAAACAGTTCTTTGAAACACTTGACAGTTCTATGTTTGCGTCGTTTTTGAGTCGGCGTTGATTTGAAAATAATTCTGTTCGTTCTTTGTATAAACCATTGAGAATGAACAAAGGACGTATGGCTTTTACGCAAATAATAGATTTTGCTTCCCAGGATCTTTTCAAAGTTTGCGTTAACCGTTATAAAGGTAACTATAAAGCAAAAGACTTTACTTGTTGGAAACAATTTCTTTGCATGGCTTTTGGTCAATTAACCCACCGTCAAAGCATGAGTGATGCGCTTCTTTGCCTGAAGTTAAATTCCGACAAGCTTTATCATCTTGGCATTGGGAAGGCCATTAATAAATCAACTTTATCTCGTGCGAATGAAGGTAGAGATTGGAGAATTTATCAGGATTATGCACTGAAATTAATTGAGCAAGCCAAAAAAATGTATGAGGGCGATAATCAGTTAGAAGTAAATCTTAAAGGCCGTGTGTTTGCATTGGACTCAACTACGGTAGATCTTTGTTTGGAAGTTTTTTTATGGGCTCCTTTCCGTTCAACTAAAGCTGCCGTAAAAATTCATACACTGCTTGACTTAAAAACCTCTATTCCTGAATTTATTTTTATATCAGCGGGGAATGTTCACGATGTAAAAGCGATGGATTTAATTCCAGTTCAAAAAGGCAGCTATTACATAATGGACAAGGCTTACGTTGATTTTGAGCGTCTTTATACAATCAAACAAGAGAAAGCATACTTCGTTGTAAGAGCAAAAGAAAACCTGCAATTTAAACGTATAAATTCCAGAGCGCCTGACAAGAAAACAGGCATTCTATGTGATCAGGATATCTTACTTACAGGAATAAACAGTAGTAACAAATACCCGGAACATTTAAGACGCATCAAGTTTTATGATGCTGAATTCGAAAGAACATTTGTGTTTTTAACCAACAACTTCAAAATAAAAGCACAAACAGTAACTCAACTTTATAAGCATCGATGGGGCATTGAGTTGTTCTTCAAATGGATTAAGCAAAATCTGAAAGTTCAATCCTTTTGGGGTTTTAGTGAGAACGCAGTAAAAACTCAAATCTGGATTGCTATATCAGTTTATGTGCTGGTATTAATAGCAAGAAAGAAACTGAAGCTAAAAAACTCTCCGTATGAAATTATACAATACATTAGCCTTGCTCCTTTCGAAAAAAGATCATTACACCATGTATTTTTAAACAAGGAAAATCAAGATGTCAAAGAACTAAAATATATTCAATTGAAAATCATTTAACTAAGACGCAACGCTAGTGAAGTAATGATTATAAAATTTTTGGCCAGGCGACCAAAAATTGCTGGGAAATATTTAAACTGAATTAAAAAACTTCATTTATTCTCTCAAAAATTGATTGATTACCTTTGCAAAAAAATATTCATTCTAATTCCTAAAATACTCAATCAATAATTTATCATGCCAGTAAAAAGAAAACCCGAAAGCCAGATGATGTCCTATGGCTATAAACCTGAATTATCTGAAGGTTCTATAAAATGCCCCATCTTTCAAACGTCAACGTTTGTTTTTAAAACTGCAGAAGAAGGCAAGGCATTTTTTGAAGTGGCCTATGGCTTACGTGAAAAAAACGCAGGAGAAGAAACCGGTTTAATTTATAGCCGCATTAATAACCCGGATATTGAAATTCTTGAAAACCGCCTCACGCTCTGGGATGAAGCAGAAGCCTGCGCGGTTTTTGAAAGCGGTATGTCTGCCATCACTACAGTTTTGCTGGAATTCCTGAAACCCGGCGACCTGCTACTTTTCAGCAACCCGATCTACGGCGGCAGTGATCATTTTATCAATAAGATCCTTCCCAAATTCAACATACAAATTGCATCATTTAAAGTGGGACAAACCACAGAAGAAATTATACAAATTGTAGAAGCAACAGGAATGGCTGATAAGCTCGCTATGATTTATATTGAAACGCCGGCGAACCCAACCAATGACCTGATAGATATTGAAGGAAGTAAAAAAGTAGCGAAGCATTTTTCCAATAGCGATAAAGAAGTTTACCTCGCTGTTGATAATACCTATATGGGCCCGGTATGGCAGCATCCTTTGAAAAATGGGGCTGATCTGGTTTTATATTCTGCTACAAAATATATTGGCGGCCACAGTGATGTAATTGCGGGTGCATGCCTCGGTTCCAATGAACTCATTAAACGGGTAAAAACATTGCGCACTTTTTTAGGGAATATGGCCAGCCCAAATACAGCCTGGTTGCTCATGCGCAGCCTGGAAACTTTAAAATTGAGAATGGATAAACATGCTGAAAACGCTACAAAAGTTGCGGCATTTTTAAATACCCATCCTAAAATTGAAAAAGTATATTATCCCGGAAATATCAAAGAAAATGATGGAGAAAAATATGCGATTAAAAAACGCCAGTGCCTCACCGATGGCGGCATGATATCTTTTGATATCAAAGGAAAAGAAAAAGAAGCATTTGCATTTCTAAATCATTTACAATTGATCAAACTTGCTGTAAGCCTGGGCAGTACCGAAAGTTTAGCGCAGCATCCCGCGACTATGACCCACGCGGATGTTGACCCTGCATCCAAAAAAGAATTTTCCATCACGGAAAAAATGATTCGGCTTTCCGTGGGCGTGGAAAATGCTGATGATATTATTTATGATATAGAACAGGCACTGGAAAACTGTTAAGTGATAAAAAAATGCTTCTGTAAGATCTTTTAATCTAAAAAGTTACCACCTATTTTTCAGTACATTACCAAAAAATACATTGAATTCTTTTGTGTAAATTTAGCAGCATCTGGAATATTTTATTTTAAAGAATAAATTAATTTGTATATATATTTTTATCAAAAAATTTAACTGCCCCAACTTCCAATATTGCTAATGCCCCATGAATCGGGATTGGCAAAATTAAAATCATTTTTATATCGCTCAGGAATTTCGGTTAGAAAAGTACCGGTTTTATATGAAGGAAAAATGGCTTCATAGGTGAGCATTGATTGAAAACTAATGCGCCTGTAAATATGCGAACGGGTAATGTTTTCTTTTTTATCAAGTCCTGATGCGCCAAGCAATTCTGTGAAGCTATGCACAGTACCCTGGTGAAAATTTGCAACACGTGTTTTTTTATCATCAACGACCAAACCGATGGTAAGTTTTGGATCTTGTGTTGCCACGCCAACCGGGCACTTATTAGTATTACAAAGCAATGCCTGTATGCAACCAACTGCCAGCATCATTGCTCTTGCAGAATAACAGGCATCGGCTCCCAATGCCATTGCCCTGATGAGGTGAAAACCTGTCAGCACTTTTCCGGAGGCAAGCACTTTAATATGTTTACGTATGTCGAGGCCGGTAAGAATATTATGAACAAAATCCAACCCATCCAGTAAAGGTGCGCCCACATAATTGGAAAACTCCTGTGGAGCAGCGCCAGTGCCACCTTCAGCGCCATCAACTGTTATAAAATCCGGGTAAATATCCAGTTCGATCATGGCTTTGCAAATGGAAATAAATTCACATTTATACCCAATACATAATTTAAAACCAATTGGTTTTCCACCTGAAAGTTCCCTTAACTTCTGAATAAAAAATACCATTTCCCTGGGCGTATTAAATGCTTTATGAAATGGTGGCGAAGCCACTAAAGTATACGGCTCAATATGGCGTATAGCAGCTATTTCAGGGGTGTTTTTGACTGCGGGTAATATTCCGCCATGACCGGGTTTCGCGCCTTGAGATATTTTTATTTCAATCATTTTCACCTGGGGCAATAATGCTTTTTCACGAAAGCGTTCCGGGTTAAAATTTCCATCTGGTGTACGGCAACCAAAATAACCAGTGCCTATTTGCCAGATCAGGTCACCACCATGTTTTAAATGATAAGGGCTGATGCCACCTTCACCCGTATTATGCGCGAAGCCACCAATTTTTGCCCCGGCATTCATGGCTTCTATGGCATTGGGACTCAAAGAACCAAAGCTCATAGCAGAAATATTGTAAATGCTGCAGGAGTATGGTTGACTGCAATCTTTATTCCCAACCAGTATGCGCGGATCTTTTTCCAATAAATTAAAATCTTTGGGAGACATAGAATGGCAAACCCACTCATATCCTTCGGAATAAACATCCAGTTGCGTACCGAATGGCATGGTATCATTTTCCTTTTTTGCGCGCTGGTAAACAGTATTCCGGTCTATCCTGTTGATGGGACGCCCGTCAATATCTGACTCGATGAAATATTGATAAATTTTAGGCCGAAGTTCTTCCATGAGATAGCGAAGCCTTCCCACTAATGGGTAAATTCGCTTAATGGTGTGTTTGGTTTGAACCATGTCGTAATAACCCATTATGGTCAATACAATCACAATGGCTAATACTACAAACCAATTGGCGCTTAAGTATAATGAGAGCCCTAAAAATAAAATGATTAACGCTGAAGATGTAAAAATAAATAGGCGTCTCATGTCAGTAAATTTTATTTTGAAAAATGTTGGAAAAAGTATTATAAATTCTGTAGCTGTGAGTTGGAAATTTATTTAAATACAAAGGTAAAAAATAAAGCGTTAATTAAAAACTGACGGGGCTTGAAT
>JBAQJB010000294.1:0-12640 GCA_049289155.1 Chitinophagaceae bacterium | reverse complement strand
AAGCCTGTGGCAATTGAAATAATCTTTTGCAATTTAAATCTTTTTAAAATTGGATTTTGAATGATAATTATATAGAACATCATGGGCTTTAGCCCAGTTTATCATTGTTTTTTCATAGCCATATTTTCTATGGATTTTCTTTTAATATAGTTTTGGGCTAAAGCCCATTGAAAAAATTTCTTTGTATCCACAGGTTAAAACCTGTGGCAATTTATAAAACCTTCAATATAATGTGATATTATTTGAATGGCTTTTCAATTGCCTCCAGCTTTAGCTGGAGGATCTATGATAGTGGATAGCTCATGGGCTTTAGCCCAAATTCAATCCTTAAATTTTTCAAAACCATATTTGACTATGAATTCATAATATTCTTCCTGGAATGTGTAATGCTGATGGTGCTCCTCCTGGTTTCTAATATAATTTCTTACATTATTCAACATAGATTCAGAAACTGAAACCGCATAATATTCATCCTGCCATTCAAAATATCCATTACATAGTTTTTCTTTATTCAACCAATGCGAAGATTCACCTTTTAATAATTGCATTACATGTTCAATTGTTTGTGATTTGCCCAGGGAAATAAGACAATGGCAGTGATCATGATATCCATTTATAAAATCAAGGAATATTCCTTTCACTTCTGCATTTTCCCTAATGTGTTGCCAAACTTTGTTCCTGAGTTCAGGGGTATTGAGAAATGGTTTCCTGTTCTTTGTACTCCAGACAAAATGGATATAAACTTTTACAAAAGGCATAGTACAAATTTATCTAAATTTATTTTCATGTCTATTCATTTTTGGGCTAAAGCCCATTGAAAAGATTTGCTTTGTATCCACAGGTTAAAACCTGTGGCAATTGAAGTTGGCCCTTTGCATATTTTTCCTTGCACTGTCTTTTAAAATAGTTTTTGGCTAAAGTCTAGTGAAAAAATTTGTTTTGTATTCAGGCTAAAACCTGTGGCAATTCATAAATACTCATTATATTATCTTTAGAATAGATTTTTAATTGCCTCCAGCTTTAGCTGGGGGATAGATAATGATAAAATAAAATCCGGGCTTTAGCCCAATTAATTTTTGAATTTTTATTTGAAGATCTTTTATTATCCAGTTTTCAATGCTCCTGTCAATTTTGGGCTAAAGCCCAGTGAAAAAATTTGCTTTGCATCCACAGGCTAAAGCCTGTGGCAATTGAAATAATCTTTTGCAATTTAAATCTTTTTAAAATTGGATTTTGAATGATAATTATATAGAACATCATGGGTTTTAGCCCAGTTTATCATTGTTTTTTCATAGCCATATTTTTCTATGGATTTTCTTTTAATATAGTTTTGGGCTAAAGCCCATTGAAAAAATTTCTTTGTATCCCACAGGTTAAAACCTGTGGAAATTTATAAAACCTTCAATATAATGTGATATTATTTGAATGGCTTTTCAATTGCCTCCAGCTTTAGCTGGAGGATAGATAATGGTAAACTAAAATCAGGGCTTCAGCCCAAAAATTTAAAATAAATTTATTTTTCCTTTTGAGCTGCCTGTTTCTATCCATCCATTTTGCCATTCATCACATTCTAATTTTCATCAGTACATTGATAATATATTGATTATCATTTATTTAAATAACTATATAGTATTGCTCTCTGCAAGTTACTAAAATAAACTAAGTACTATGTGATGCATAGTATTGAATTTCCATTTATCTTTGCATTGTCATTGTGATTTTATACTATAAAAAGGAAAACATGATGAACCGGATTCAACAATTAGAAACACATTTTGCGGACAACCGCGAAAATTAAAAACCCGGAATATGGATATTCAAAACACACAAAGCCAAATGCGAAAAGGAGTGCTGGAATTTTGCATTTTATCGATCATCCGTCACGGGGAAGTTTATCCAAGTGACATTGTAGAAAAAATGAAAGCAGCCAACCTCCACATTCTTGAGGGAACATTATATCCCTTGCTTACCCGGCTGAAAAATGCGGGCCTGCTCACTTACCGCTGGGTGGAAAGTAATAGCGGTCCTCCCAGGAAATATTTTCTGATGACAGATGCGGGCCTTTCATTTTATGCAGAACTCGAATCAACCTGGGAAGAACTGGCAGGGGCAGTTAAAACACTCACAGAAATGTCGCCGGAAAATATAGAAACAGAAACTCCCAACCACAACCAATAAAACTTAGAAATATGAAAAAGGTAATAAACATCAACTTCCAGGGTCGCGTAGTACCTATAGAAGAAACTGCTTATGACATTCTCAAACAATACATTGAAAGCCTGCAGCAATATTTTTCTGCGGAAGAAGGTAATGATGAGATCATCAATGATATTGAAGGGCGTATCGCGGAACTCTTTTCTGAAACCTTGAAGAAAGGCAGTACATGCATTACCGATGATGACGTTGATGCCATCATTAATAGTATGGGCCGCCCTGCAGATTTTGAGGCAGATGAAATAAACCTGCAGTCCAAAGTAGAAAACGAAAACCGTAAAAGCCAGTCTGATACCAAAGGTGCAGGCACTGAAAGGGAAAGTACTATTCCTCCGCCACCACATCACCGGTTATACCGGGATGAAAATGACAAGGTTGTTGCAGGTGTTTGTGCAGGCCTGGCAAATTATTTTAATATCGACCGCGTGGTCGTACGAGTTCTCTTCGTCATATTCTTTGGCGCATTATTTATCCCTTACCTGATCCTGTGGGTAGCTGTACCAAGTACAGCTTCCACTGTGATTGGCTCAACACGGAAAAGATTATACCGCGACCCTGAAAATAGCATGATCGGTGGTGTATGTAGTGGCATCGCTCATTATTTCAATATCAATGTGTGGATACCCCGGGTTTTATTTTTAATTCCATTTATTTCTTTCCTGTTTAGATGGACACATTTCGGCCCATGGAATTTTCCAAACATCGACAACTTTTCCTTTAGTCCCGGTGCAACGATCATCTATATCATTTTATGGATCGCTATCCCAGAGGCAAAATCCACTTCAGAGAAACTGGAAATGAAAGGTGAAAAAGTAGACCTGAACAGCATTAAAAGCACTATCCAGCAGGATATGGTCGGTGTAAAAGACCGTGCTAAAAAATTCGGTGAGGAAGTAAAAGAAAGAGCCCAGGAAATTGGAGCATCTATTAGCCAGAGAAGCAGGTCTGCGGCAGGTGAAGCAGCATCAGTTGGGAGAAGAAGTAGTGGTGGCCTTGGAAAAGTGATCGTTTTATTATTTAAAATATTTGCATATTTTATTGTGGGTACTATAGTGGTATCGCTCGTGATAAGCTTATTGTCAATAGGTGTAGTATTTGCAGGTTTCCTTCCATACAAAGTGTACCTCATCAATGATGGCTGGCAAACATTTTTTCTCTGGGGAACTTTGTTATTATTCATTTGGGTGCCTGTGATTGGTATCATCACCTGGATCATCAGGCGGATAGCCAATACGAAATCACATAGCAATTTTATGACCTATACATTTATTGCATTATGGACACTGGGCTGGGCTTGCATGATATTACTTGTCTCTTCATTAACTAAAGATTTCGGATCAAATAATTCTCCGAAAGAAGAAATAGTTCAGCTTGTCAATCCCGGTGTAGATAAACTGGAAATAAAAAATGAAACTAATACGAATGATTTTATAAGAAGCCGCTGGTGGAAGTTTGAGCCTTTTGCAAACATAGATGATGACACGGTTTTTTTGAAAAACATTGAAATTAAAGTTGTGAAATCAACCAACGATAGTTTTTCTGTGAAAATGATCCGCGTTTCAAATGGCTCGGGCAGGGCGGAAGCAAATGCATTGGCCAACAAAATCAATTATCCTATTTATCAAAAAGATTCAACGCTCTTTTTAGGAGGAGGAATTGCCATTACGCCACAGGATAAATTTCGTAACCAGGAAGTTTATATTACCGTTGCTGTGCCGATAGGTAAAAGAATAAAAATAGACAGGTCCGTGGGCTGGAACGATAATAGTGGTTTTCATTTTGGAAATAGTTTTGATGAAAATGACTGGAGAAATTATAATAGCAGTGATGATTATGACTGGGATCATAATGTGGAATATATTATGACAGAAACCGGCCTCAAAAAAGTACACCCGGATCCGGATGATAATGATAATAATGATCAAAATGAAAATACAGTTCCACCTGTTCCAAAGCAACCACAGGATTCCACTTATCGTTATCAGCAACCCAATCAACAGAAAGATTCTGTGAAAAAGATATCTGCCAGTGCAATGGAGAAAGAAAATACGAATATCAAAACTATAACAACACTTTTCATGCAACGGTTTTTGATTTAAACTTGGTTAAGGTTGGGAGAAAAAAGAATCCTGTTCCATTTTTGGAATGGGGTTCTTGCTTTTAAAAACTACTGTTTTATTTTTTAGTGGGCATTTGTTCGCTTATTTTTGTTTATATACAGAAACTGGCAGGCTTATTTTTTTAAAAAAAATATGCTGCTAAAAATAAACACATGAAAGAAACAGCATTTACAAAATTTCATATTGCGCTTGGCGCAAAAATGGCTGAGTTTGCAGGGTATAATATGCCCATCAGTTATACCGGGATCAATGATGAACACCAGGCCGTGCGCAACAATGCCGGCGTTTTTGATGTGAGCCATATGGGCGAATTCATGATCAAAGGGCCACATGCATTATCCCTTATTCAACGTATCACAACAAATGATGTATCCAAAGTGACAGCCGGAAAGGCGCAGTACAATTGTCTTACAAACAATACCGGTGGAATTATTGACGACCTGATCGTGTATTGTATCGAAGAAAATAAAGTGTATATGCTCGTGGTGAATGCCGGTAATATTCAAAAAGACTGGGATTGGATCAGTGCGCATAATACGGAGAATGCGGATATGAAAAATATCAGTGATGCTACCTGCCTGCTTGCTGTCCAGGGTCCCAATGCATGTAAAATTTTGCAACCCTTAACGGATATTGATATTTTGAATTTGAAATACTACACTTTTATAAAAGGTACATTCGCAGGCGTTGAAAATGTGCTGATCAGTGCTACCGGTTATACAGGATCCGGTGGCGTGGAAATTTATTTCGAAGATAAAAACGATAATGCGGAGAAAATATGGAACGCGATTTTTGAAGCAGGAAAACCATCCGGTATCAAACCAATTGGCCTTGGCGCACGTGATACGCTCCGCCTGGAAATGGGTTTCTGTTTGTATGGAAATGATATTGATGATACTACTTCACCGCTCGAAGCAGGGCTGGGTTGGATCACCAAAATCAATAAGGATACGGCTTTCACGGCACAGGATATTTTACGCAAACTAAAAGAAACAGGTATTCAAAGAAAATTAGTGGGCTTTGAAATGGTCGAACGTGGCATACCAAGACATAATTATCCGATTGTGGATGCAGGTGGAAAAGAAATTGGTTATGTCACGAGCGGCACGCAGGCACCTTCACTAAGCAAGGCTATTGGATTGGGTTATGTAACGATCGGTCATGCAACTTTAGATACTGAAATATTTATCAGTATACGCAATCAACCTGTAAAAGCTAAAGTAGTAAAGGCGCCATTTAGTTAAAAATTTTAAGATGGATACCGGTAAAGAAAATGAACAAATAGCAATGAAATGGTTTGATGCATTTAATGCACAAAACCTGGATGAATTATTGGAACTCTATGATGAACAGGCAAAACATTTTAGCCCCAAATTAAAAGCAAGCCGGCCTGCTTCGAATGGTTTGATCGAAGGAAAAAATGCATTGCATGACTGGTGGGCAGATTCTTTCAAACGCTTACCCGGGCTACATTATGAAGTACAAACCATCACAGCAAATAGGCACCGGGTTTTTATGGAATATATCCGTGAACTGCCCGGGGATGAAGATTTACAGGTAGCTGAAGTGCTGGAAATAAATAGCGGGAAAATAATTTACTCCCGTGTATATCATGGATAATTCATATTGATTTTCCATAGCTGAAACTAAATGAAATGAGACTTGCTGCACGCATTTTTTTAGGTTTATTTTTTTGTACTTTTCTTTTTTGTTCCTGCGGAAAGTACATTACTGAAACGGGTGTTGCTTCTTATTACAGTGATTCGTTTAATGGAAAGCAAACAGCGAACGGGGAAAAATTTAGTAATAAGGACTTAACGGCTGCACACAAAACACTTCCATTTGGTACGAAGGTAAAAGTGCTGAATCCAAAAAACGGGAAAAGTGTAAAAGTGCGGATCAATGACCGCGGGCCCTTTGTGGCAGGGCGTATTATTGATTTAAGTAAAATGGCCGCTCAAAAAATTGACATGATCAATGCCGGGATTTTGCAGGTGGTTTTGAAATATAAATCTAAAAAGAATTAATATTTGCAAAGAATCATATTTACTGTCACCAATGACCTCAATTATGATCAGCGGATGCAGCGCATCTGCACATCTTTGTCAAAAGCGGGATATGATATTCACCTCGTCGGGAGGAAAATGAAAAATTCATTGCCACTTGAAAAGCAATCTTTCACTCAAAAAAGATTGCATTGTTTTTTTCAAACCGGCATTTTATTTTATGCTGAATTTAATATACGATTATTTTTTTGGCTGCTTTTCAAAAAGACGGATGCGGTTTGTGCAATCGATCTTGATACAATATTGCCTGTATATTATGTTACTGCATTACGTGGTAAAAAAAGGATCTATGATGCCCACGAATTATTCACCGAGCAAAAAGAAATAATAACCCGGCCGGCTGTTCACCGTGCCTGGCTTGCCATTGAGCGCTTTGCCGTGCCCCGCTTCAGGAATGGTTATACGGTAAATGAATTTATCATCCAGGAATTGTACAACAGGTATAAAGTACAATACGGCCTCGTGCGAAACCTCCCGCAATATGCTGAATTGCCAATAGAAAAGTTGGATCACAATAAGGAGAAATTTTTAATTTACCAGGGCGCAGTAAATGAAGGAAGAGGTTTTGAAACCTTGATACCGGCAATGAAACAGGTAAATTGTATGTTGCGAATTTTCGGACAGGGTAATTTTTTTGAACAGGTTAAAGAGTTGATCAGCACGCATCATCTTGAAGAAAAAGTAATTTTGGAAGGGCCGGTTTTTCCAGCCGCTTTAAAAAAAATTACGCCGCAGGCTTTTCTTGGTATCATGCTTTTTGAAAACGCAGGCATGAATCAATACCAATCGCTGAGCAATCGCTTTTTTGATTATATCATGGCGGGTATTCCGCAGTTATGTGTGGCATATCCTGAGTATAAAAGAATAAATGATCAATACAATATTGCATATATGATTGAAGATACCAGGATTGAGTCTATCGCAAACGCACTGAATGCAATACTTTCGGATGATGAAGAGTACGTTGCGATGAAAAAAAGCTGTATGATTGCCAGGACTGTATTAAATTGGCAAAAGGAAGAAAAGAAACTGGAAGAATTGTACATTCAATTTTTAAAAGATTGATCTGATTTAAAAAAAATTTTGAAATAAGAATAGTACCCTGGAAAAACATCTACATATCATTTGCCTCGATGTGCCATACCCCGTTAATTATGGTGGTGTGTATGACCTTTTTTATAAATTGGCCGCGCTACAATCATTGGGTGTTTTTATTCACCTGCATTGTTTTGATAATGGCCGGGAGCCACAACCTGAATTGGAAAAATATTGTTCAGAAGTGCATTATTATAAAAGAGATACGGGCGCAAAAAGTTTATCGCTACGCCTGCCTTATATCGTGAAAAGCAGGAGGAATGCGGATTTGCGCAACAGGTTGCTGCGGGATGATTTTCCCATTTTAATGGAAGGAACACATTGCACCTGGCTATTGAATGATGAAGCATTTACAGCGCGGAAAAAATTTGTGCGCCTGCACAATGTGGAGCATTTGTATTATTATAAATTATACAAATGCTCGAGTGGAATTGAAAAGAAATTATATTACTGGTGGGAATCAAGGTTGTTGAAAAGTTATGAGAACAAGATCATCAGTAAGGCGGATGCATTCTGGGCGGTGACGGGAAAAGATACTGAATATATCCGCAATGAATTTTCCTGTAAATCTGTTTTTTTCCTGCCTTTATTTTTACCTGGATGGAAAGTTGGCAGTAAGGAAGGCATGGGCCAGTATTGTTTATATCATGGAAATCTCGGTGTTGCCGAAAATGAATTTGCCGCCACATGGCTGGTTAAAAACATATTTAAAAAATCTGCCATCAGTTTAATTATTGCGGGAAAAAATCCCCCCCGGAAATTACGCACACTGGCCCGAAAATATAAAAATATTGAATTGATCCCAAACCCTTCAGAAAGTAAAATGGACTCATTGATCGCAGATGCACATATTCATGTGTTGCCATCTTTCAACAGTACAGGTATCAAACTCAAATTATTAAATGCGTTATACAATGGCCGCCACTGCGTGGTAAACAGTGAAATGGCCGATAACACCGGGCTGGATGAGCTCACGCATATTCAAAAAACCGCTTCGGGTATGAAACAATTAATTGAACAAATGTATTACCAGCCATTTTTATTATCAGAAATTAAAACAAGGAAAAAATTACTGGAAACGATGTTTGATAATACCAAAAATGCACAGCAGGTGGTGCAATGGATATGGGGATAAAATCCTGCAGGGTAAAAATTCCCTGGTTAAATTTCTGCCACCACAGCGCTGTCAAATACCTGGTTCCTTTCTGTTTTTAATAAGCGGGATGGATATTTATTGATGATAGGAAAATCGTGTGTTGCCATGATAATCGTGGTACTATAGGTTTTGGAAATTTGAAGTAATAACTGCATGAGTTCATCACTGGTCTCCGGGTCCAGGTTTCCTGTAGGCTCATCCGCGAGGATCAGTTTCGGGGAATTCAGGAGTGCACGTGCAATATCCACGCGTTGTTGTTCGCCGCCACTCATTTCAAAAGGCATTTTAAAACCTTTGCTTTTAAGGCCGACTTTATCCAGTACTTCATTGATTTTTTCATCCATCAGTTTCTCATCTTTCCAGCCCGTAGCTTTTAACACGAAGCGAAGATTTTGATGTACATTCCTGTCTGTGAGTAATTGAAAATCCTGGAAAACCACGCCCAGGTTGCGCCTCAGGAATGGAACTTTTTTCCAGTTCATTTTTTTCAGGTCAAAACCTGCAACCATACCTTCCCCTTCCCGCAATTCCAATTCACCATATAAAGTTTTCAAAAGACTGCTTTTGCCGGTGCCCGTTTTGCCTACGAGGTACACAAATTCACCTTTCTCTACCGTGAAATTTACATCCTGTAAAATCAGGTTACTGCCCTGGTAAATATTGGCGTGGCTTAAACTAACAACGGCTTCACTCATACAATTGATTTTGTCAAATGTAAAGTTTACCCGCTTAGTTTCCCCGTGCAGGGATCATTTTTATCGATTTTTTAAAAATAAATTTGTTTAACTAAAAAATTAGTTTAGTTTTGACTAAAGAATTAGTTATAGATGAAAAGAGAAAATCTGAAAACACTTACAAAAGCCGAGGAACAGGTGATGCATGCATTATGGAAAATCAATAAAGGATTTTTAAAAGACATTTTGGAAATAATGCCCTTGCCAAAACCACATTCCAACACGGTTGCCACCTTATTAAAAATATTGATTGAAAAAAAATTTGTTGCTACAGAAACATTCGGCCGCATGTATGAATATGCACCATTGATCAGCAAAGCTGCTTATTCAAAAAACAGTTTAAATGGTTTGGTAAAAGGTTATTTCGGCGGCTCATTCAGCAGCGCGGTTTCTTTTCTCGTGCAGGAAAATAAACTGAGCGTGGAAGATTTGGAATTACTGGTTTCGCAATTGAAAAAAACAAAACCATAAAAGATGGAAACAATTTTTTTATACCCGGTAAAAGTATTTATTTGCTCCGCTATCTTTTGTTTGTATTACTGGATTGCGCTGCGCAATAAACGCTTTCATTATTACAACAGGTTTTATTTATTATTTGCTTTTTTCACGAGTCTTATTTTGCCTGTTATGCAGCTCAACTGGTTTTATATTCCGGTAGAAAATTATGGCGCTATTCATTGGTTACAGTCAGTTACGGTTTCTGCAAACCATGTGCAGCAGGGATTCCTGGAGAAATATATGAATGCGGAAACAATTACTGCTACACTTTTTTTATTAATTTCAATTATTTTAGTAATTGGTTTTTTGCTGCGCATAGCAAAGATATTTTCATTTCGAAAAAATTTTCCTGTACAAAAAATTGGTGATGTGGATTTTATCAATACCACCATTCCACAAGCGCCTTTTTCATTTTTAAATATGTTATTTTGGAGAAAGGATCTTTCACTCGACAGCCAGGCCGGCCGGCAAATTTTTAAACATGAATTATCACATATCAATGAAAAACATAGCTTGGATAAGTTGTTTGTTCAATCCATCCTTTGTTTTTACTTGTACAATCCATTTTTTTATGTAATGCAAAAAGAATTGTCGCTGGTGCATGAATTTATAGCGGATGAAAAATCCGTTGGCGAAGAAGGCACAGCAGCGTTGGCAGAAATGTTATTGGAAGCGAAATTTATCCCAAACATATTTTTACCTGCACAACCATTTTTTTATTCACCCATAAAACGTAGAATACTTATGCTTACCACATCTAAAAAGCCGCGCTATAGTTATGTCCGCCGCTTACTCGTACTGCCTTTACTGGCAGTAACCGTTATTTTATTTGCATTTAAAATGCAGGATAATAATCCGGGCAAACAAGGAAGTAGTACACTTTTATCTAATGTGCTTTTGCTTCAGGATACAACACCTTATTATGGCATATATGACAGCAAAAAAATATATGCTGTAAAATTAATGCCTCAACAACAGCAAGTGGAAATAACGTTAGAAGATGGCTCAAAAAAATCCATGACTGTTGAAGAAGCCAAAAAGTTTAATATTCAATTACCTCCTCCGCCACCGCCAGCAAAGAAAGGCCAGCCGGAAATAACTTCCGTTGAAATATCCAATGATGCTTTCAGTGATAAAAAAAGGACTCAGTCATCCACAGGAAATATTTCAATAACTGCAGATACAATTTATTTAAACTCAGATAAAAGCGCAGTAAAAAATGCAACGATCCGCTTAGAATCCAAAGTTGGTGATGCGCCTTTATATGTTGTAAACGGAGAAATTATAAGTCCGGATAAAGTGGAGTCTATCAGCAGCAGCTCTATCAATTCAATCAATGTTTTGAAAGGTGATGCAGCCATAAAAAAATATGGTGACAAAGGAAAAAACGGGGTAATTGAAATGCAGACAAAAAATTCTGCTTCTTCCCCTGCTGCCGAAACAGTTGACAATAGTAAAGACATACACCTTGATGATGTGCAATTATCTAAAGTGAATAAAAATGATGATGCCAAAAGCGAAGAATATGACAAGGTATTTTTAGAAGCACAGACCGCAGCGAAATTTCCAGGAGGGCCGGATAGCTGGATAAAATATTTACAGCGAAATTTGAATACAGGTATCCTTGTGACAGCGCATGCGCCAATCGGCAAGTACACCGTGATAGTTTCTTTCCTGGTAGGAAAAGATGGTAAAATAAGTGAAGTAAAAGCGGATAATGACCCGGGCTATGGCGCAGCAGCAGAAGCGGTGCGGGTAATTCAAAGAGGCCCTAATTGGACACCCGCAATTCAAAATGGAAAAAATGTAGAGTTCCGCCAGAAACAGGCAGTCAGCTTTCAAATTTCTAAATAGAATATTTTTTAAAAAAATTGGTAAATGAGTAAAGATTAAATCTTATTCACTTACCAATTTATTTTTACCGGAAGTAGTGGTTATATTTATTGTATTGTTTACGCAAAGTGTGTATAAAAAAAAACAGATGCAAAACAAAATTGTATTTTTTATTATTGCTTTGATTCTTTTTATCATTCCTGTACTTGATATGTATTTATGGATATCCATTTCAATAAAGCCCATGAATACATTTCAACAATCCAAAGATGAATGGCTAAGCCATTACCCTGAAATACTACAAAATGCTTTAATTAGTACTTTATTAAACATCCTGTTCCTTGCTGATGCATCCATATTATTTTACAAAGCACGAACCGGAAAAGGTTTAAAAAAACTAAGCTTAGTTTTCTTTTACATTTGTATAATATTAATATCCTGGCAAGTGTTTTCCCTGATGTAGGGTTGAGATTTCTATACATAAAAATAGAGATGTATCTTTCGTATTTATAAAACTCAGGACGCAAGTATTTTCTGCAATAGCTTATTAAAATCTACTGATACAAATATGTTTGTTGAATTTAAAAACGCAGAAAAAGATTTATTAAAATTTATTAAAATTTATTTCATACAGCATGAATTATACAAACGCATACTGCTTATAGTTGCCCTGGCATTGATCATTGGTAATTTCCGGCTAAATAATGAATCCTTTGTTTTATCGTCTTTTATTTTTAAAACGGCTATTGCATTTGTAATACTTTTGATAGTAGTTATTTTTATCCCTTATATAATTGCCCTATTTACATTTAAAAAATATTTTAAGTCAGCATCTTTTTCATTGCCTCAAAAAATTAGTTTACAAGATGAAGGAGTGAATGTTTTTACAAATAACGAAAATACTTTTTGGAGATGGGAAACTTT
>JBAQJB010000293.1:0-1677 GCA_049289155.1 Chitinophagaceae bacterium | reverse complement strand
GGGTTAGAACTTTGCACAAACTTAAAAAATGATCAGCGAACAAGCCACATCCCAATAATTATTTTAACTGCAAAAGCCGGCGAGCAAAACAAGATTGATGGTCTGCAAATTGGCGCTGATGAATTTCTTGCAAAACCATTTAGCCCGCGCGAGCTTGAAATCCGCGTCGGCAATCTCATTCGTATCAGACAACTGCTCAGGGAAAAGTATAAAGAAATTTCTGTTATTAAATCAGAGGATGTAAAAGCCAGTCCAATTGATAAAGAATTTTTAGATAAAGTTTTTGGACTGATAAAAAATCATCTTGAAGACAATCAATTCAGCGTACAAAAATTAGCTGACGAAATGGCGATTAGTGTTTCGCAGCTTAACAGAAAATTAAATGCGTTGATTAACCAATCGGCGGGAAAGTTATTCCGATCAGCTAAACTTGACTACGCCGCAAAACTTCTTGAAAAAAATGCCGGTAATATCACCGAGATTGCATATCGAATTGGCTTTGCCGATGTTTCAAGTTTTACAAACAGTTTCAAGGAAAAATTCAGCGTTTCGCCATCAGAATATCTTAAGAATCTAAAAAAGACTTCTGAATAACTCATGTTACGCAAAACAGCAAACCTCCGAGGTTTCGATGAATAGGTTTATGAAAATATTTTCTATTTAGCTCTAAAAAACAGCCTCAGAAAGATACTATTTACAAAACCTCGGAGGTTTTATACTCACCTGCGTAAAGTGAATTACTAATTAAATCTGGTTATGTCAATATTTTGACACACAACTTTTACGTTGATGTTTATGTTTGATCAGAAAATTTCAAAACACAATCATTCTCTTAAAAGGAAATTAAATGAAAAAATTATCTGTGCTTAAAAAAGAACTTGCGCCACCGGAAACAGTTCAATTGTTTAATTCAATTGAAAGGACTTATGGAATGCTTCCGAATATGTATGCTGTAATTGGTAATTCGCCGAACGCTCTCGGTTCATATTTCACTTATTCACAAGCACAAACTAACGGCTCATTCAATTCAAAAGAAAGAGAAGCAATCTTTTTAGCTGTATCACAAGAGAACGGGTGCACCTATGGTTTGTCTGCTCACACTGCAGTTGCAATGATGAATGGATTTTCTGAACCTGAAACTTTACAATTGCGTGCCGGAACAATCCAGGATAAAAAGCTAAATGTTTTAACTCGACTTGCCAGATCAGTTACGTTCAATAGAGGTAGAGCAGATGAGCAACTTATAGATGAATTTTTTGAAGCAGGTTTTGACCAAAAAGCATTAGTTGACTTAGTGGCAATAGTTATCGAAAAATCTTTCACTAATTATATCGGACGACTTTCCCAACCTGAAATAGATTTCCCAATAGCAAAAAATTTATAAACTAATAAATCAATCACAAAAATCATTAAGGAGACTTCAATGAAAACAACTCTCAAATTTGCTGCAGTAATATTATTCTTACTCGGCGCAAATCTTTTCGCACAAACTTTCTCAGCCGATTCAAAAGACGGCAGAAACCAGGCATCATTTATTTCAGATGCACCATTTGAAAAAATCGTTGGCTTATCGAGTGGTTTGGATGCAACTGTAATGATAAATGTTAATGACATAACTTCAAATCCTATGGGAAAGGTAAAAGTTCCTATCAACAATATTAAAACCGGTATTGACTT
>JBAQJB010000292.1:0-33371 GCA_049289155.1 Chitinophagaceae bacterium | reverse complement strand
AACAAATTAAAAAGGATATAGAAAGCCTTTCTGATGATATCACTTTCGAAAAATTTTCTGCTGAAGATAAACGCCTCGATACATTGAGCATTACAAATTATATGCAGCAATTGGGCATAAATGGCTGGTTGTATGATTTTATTAATGCCGCCTTTACTTCAGAATATGGCGCTGATGCTTCCGAACAATCAGCTATCAATATGCTTTCCATTTTTGATCCGGGTGATGCAACATCCTATAAATTATTTGGTACGAGTGATGAACGTTTTTCTGTAGTTGGCGGTAACAGTAAATTGTGCGAAGCTTTGGCAAAAGATATAAAAGAACAATTTAAATATGATAACAGGTTATTGTCACTCGACCAAAATAAAGGGGGACAATATAAATTGGTTTTTGGGCAAACCGGCGGTAAGAAAAATGAAGTTACTGCAGATATTGTTTTACTCACATTGCCTTTTACGTTATTGCGGGAAGTGGATATTAAAATGAAATTGCCTGATTGGAAAATGAACGCCATCAAGAACCTGGGCTATGGTATGAATTCAAAATTATTTATTGGTGTCAAAGAAAGATTGTGGCGGCAACAAGGTTATTCAGGATATGCATTTACAGATAATTTATTAATGAACGGGTATGATCATACCGAAATGCAAAATAATAATGAAGGCCCGGGTGGTTACACGGTGAACCTTGGCGGAAAGCAAAGCCTTCAAACAGGTAACATGGATATGCAGGTCTTACAAAAAATTTACGTCGAAGCATTTGACCAGGTTTTCCCTGGCGCTTTAAACCAGTTCAATGATAAATTTCAAAGATGGTTTTGGCCTGCGTATGAATTTTCCAAAGCCAGTTATACTTCTTTTAAACCGGGTCAATACACTACTATTTCAGGTGCCACAGTTAAACCGGTAGATCAATTATTTTTTGCTGGCGAACATTGCAGTTATGAATTCCAGGGATTCATGAATGGCGGCGCACAAACCGGCAGGGAAGCGGCTTTGGCTATTTTGGAAAAAATAAAAAAGAAATAAACTGCTTTTAAAAACTTACTCTTCTGTTTCAGCTTTTTTCTTTTTTTTCGTATGTTCTTTCAGGTACATGATACTGATATTTAATTCAAATCCGACAAGGAGTATCCACGAATTTAAATTAACAAGAAGTATCAGCATCAGCACTGTACCAATAGAGCCATATACTTTGTTGTAATTAGAAAAATTCTTTGCCCAGACTGAAAATAAAAGCGTGGCAAGAATCATTAATGAAGTTGCCAGCAAGGAGCCGGGGGAAATTAATTTCCAGCGTTCTTTAAATGAGGGCGCATAGCGGTAAATGAACCCGATACTATATAAAAAAAGTAATACAATAATTATCCAGCGTACAGATTGCAGCCAGGCCTGGCCGCTACTTGTTTCTATTTTCATTTTCGCAAGCAACCAGGTAAATAACTGGCCCTGCCCTATAGAAATTAATGTTGTGGCAATAATTAAAAAAACCAGGATCAAAATAAGTTTGAATGCACGTAATCTTTTAGAAATAAAATTCGATTTATGCTTGTATAATAAGGAGCGGTCAAATGTGCGGATAATACCCATGATCGCGTTGGATGCATAAAAAAGTGTCAGTAAAAATCCAAAAGAAAGCAGGCCGGTTTTGGGTTGTGAAAAATAATCATCCAGGAAATGTGATATGGCACTTTGCGTGGATGTATTGGGCGTGAGGTCTTCAATTATTTTAATTAATTCCGCGTGAATATCATTCGAAATGGCAAGATAGGGAACGAGTGTAAATAGAAAAAGTGTAGCTGCAGGAATTGCCATTATAAAATTAAATGAAATAGCAGCGGCGCGCACATTAAGGCCTTCCTTTTTGATCTGGTTGGCAAAAAAATGAAAAACTGTATAGATTGAAAGGCCTTCAAACCCCCACGGGCTGAGCTTCTTGCTGGTTTCCCGTATCAATGTAATGGGCCGGGAATGAACAATAAGGCTTTCGATTTTTGTCAATGGTTTATTTGTTTTCGGTTTTTTTCTTTTCTATTCTAGTATCCAAAGCCCGCTGGTATTCATTTGCAAAAAATAAATGCTCTGCATAACTTTTACTAAAATGATGCCCTTCTGTAAAATCACTCTTCGCTACAAAATAAAAGTAATCTGTTTTTGGCGCGTCCAATGTGGCATCGATTGTAACTGCTGATGGCGTACAAACGGGTCCCGGTGGAAGGCCTTTATTTTTATAGGTATTAAAAGGAGAAACAACGGAGAGATGTTTTAATAAAATTCGTTTTAAACCAAAATCTTTCAAAGCAAATTTTATAGTGGGATCTGCTCCCAATGGCATGCCCGCATGCAACCTGTTTATATACACACTGGCAATGGTATCTTTCTCCTCATTATTCCTTGTTTCTTCTTCCACAATGGATGCCAATGTATATACTTCATCTCTCGATAAGCCAAGCGCAGCGGCCTTTTCAAGGCGGTGATTTTTTTGCCAGAAAGCATCGCTTTCTTTTTTTAATTTGGACAAAATATCTCTTAACGAAGTATTCCAGTAAAAAAAATAAGTATCCGGAATGACCAGGTAAAAAAGGGTAGTAGTATCTACGCCAAATTGCTTTAATGAATCCGGGTTGCCGAGAAAAAGCATTGCATGGGCAGAATCTATGCTGAAATTTTTTCCAATCAACTTTGCAAGGTCAGCAGGTACACGCAATTTATTGATCACCAGTTTTGATTGCTCCTGTTGATTATTTTTAAGCTTACGCAAAATTGTGTACAAATTTTCGCCCTGGTTTATTTTAAAACGCCCGGGTTTCACATGTTGCCAGGTATGTGTATTCGTAGCAAGAAAATTAAATACAGAAGGGCTTTTGAGAATACTTTTTTGCATGATCTCATCCGTCACCTGCTTTTCTGTATTTTCTTTTTGAGGAATTAAAATGTAAACAGATTTTCCGGGAAATGCAGTCGCCGGTGAAAATAATACCCAGCAAATAATGCCGGTAAAAAGGATGATAACAATAAGGATAACAACCAGGATTTTTTTCATCTCATTGTTTTATATTGAGCTCAAAATAAGTGTATTAAAATTGTTCAGTACATAAGTTTACACTGAAAATAGTATTTTTTTGCTATAGTTTACCGATAAAAAAACCCTGCCAAATATGACAGGGCCTGTAAAATCATCATTTAATTATTTTTGGCTATCCTGAGTACCCGGAAATTGAGTAGTATTTTGTTGTTGATTTGTTGCCGGTGCCGGCGTACTGCCTGTATTAATTCCTTTAATAACTTCAGAGCCCGGGTTGCCGGTATTCTCGGAAATAAATAATGGAGATGTAATGGCAAGTACCGCAATGATGATCGCAAAAAGCCAGGTGCCTTTTACCAATATATCATTGGTTTGTTTCACACCCATGAATTGGTTTCCCATTCCGCCAAATGCGCCCCCTGCCAGTCCACCGCCTTTTGGATTTTGAATAAGTATGATAGCGCATAATAAAATGCTCGCTAATGCTACCAGGATAATAAATAAAATAACCATATTATTGTTGTTTTAAGCGTTCTATTTTGGCGGCAAAGTAAGTTGATTTAGATGGATTCAAAAAACTTAATTTTTCATATACATGAATAGCTTCTTTTGACTTTCCTTGTTTGGTTAAAACTTCCGCCATTGCTTCTGTCAACACTTCTTCTTTTGTTTCCAAAGATTTTGCTGCAAATCCCTCTACCTGCGCAGCTGATGCTTCCTGGGAGCCCAGATCTACCGGTTGGGGATTGATGCGCTTCATGTCTTTTAACCAGTCTGTAAATTTTTTAACCCTGATCTCCATCTGATCCGGCATTCCCGGCTGTTCTTCCAGGCGGATACCCTGTGATTCGAAATAATCGACCCGGTGCATTACTTCTACAGGCATCGGTAACTCCGCATTTTCATCTACAGGTTGTTGAAAAGATAATTTTTGAGCTTCAAGCAACCTGGACATTTTCTCACTGCTTTCATTTTCCATTGATCTTTCTTCCTGAATATTTTCCGCAGGCAAATTTGGGACACTTAATAAATATTCCAGCCATACAGGATTGGAAAAATGGATACTTCTTTTTTGAACTTCTTTATTAAAGCTCACCGGTTCTTCCTGTTTTACTTTTTTTAAATAAAAAAAATGCAAAAGATCAAAAGACGGATATTTTTGTACGAGGCTTTCCCAGGTTTCTTTATTATCCGGCAGCAGGTTATCACCGCGCAGTGTATTACTTAATTGATTTTCTATTTCCGGGTATATGTTCATAATAGCTGCCATTTACCAGTTTGAAAAAAGGCGGTTAAAAATTTCATCACTTACATTTTTAATGATATCACTCATCAGTTGTGGCTCCGCTTGTTGTAAAGTAAGGCTTGCAGAAAAATCGAAATCGCGGCTGATATCAAAACGTTGTGTAGAATTATCCAAAGTATTCAAAAGATCAATATGCACGCCAACTGAAAGCCTGTTTGTAGATGCCTGCTGACCGCTAATGCCCGATGTGCTTACATAATAATTAGTGATATATCCACTAACCTGGTAATTCGCATCATCGCTGTTTGTCAATGTGAGCCTAGTTTGCCCGGTGATTTTTTGTTGCAAGGCATCGGTAAGTTTTGAACTTAATTGAGGGCTTTTATAAGTAGCCCGATTATCCAAATATGATAGTTTAATGGTTTTTATTTCTGGTGGAATAGATACGTCTTTAAAGGTATACACATGGCAGGAACTAAACCCGGCGATGAGGAACAAGCCAATGAAAAGTTTAAACCATTGCGTATAAAAGGTTCTTTGAAATTTTAAATCATTATTCATTGATATCATATTCTTTTAGTTTCCTGTAAAGTGTCCGTTCACTGATTCCCAGGTCAAGTGAAGCATCTTTTCTTTTTCCTCTATGTTTGATCAATGCTTTTTCAATTAATTCTTTTTCTTTTTCCATGATGTTCAGAGATTCTTCAATCACCTGGTGTTCATCCAGTTTTTTATCCTGTTGCAGGATCACCGGGTGATTATTTTCAAGTAGACTTTCACCGTTATTATGTAAGGCATGCTCATGGTATTCCTGCAATAATGATTCATTGGCATAATGGGCTGCATGGCCTGCCAGGGAAGGATTTTGCAAAATTTCCCGGAACATTTTTTTTAATTCCGTCACATCTTTTTTCATATCAAAAAAGAGTTTATATAAAATTTCCCGCTCATTATTAAATTCTCCCCCGTAGTTTGCTGTTGATGCCAACACAGGTAAACGTGTTTCATGTTTTTCCGGCAGGAATTTTAATATTTCTGCACGGGTAACAATAGGTGTTTTGCTTAAAACAGAAATTTGCTCCGCGATATTTTTTAATTCCCGCACATTTCCGGGCCATGAATAATCGGCTAAAGTTATTTTTGCGTCTTCATCTAACTGGATAGGCATGGTTTTATACCGCTCAGAAATATCTACTACAAACTTTCTGAATAATAATGGTATATCTTCTTTCCTGTCGCGGAGGCTTGGCACCCGGATAGGAACAGTACTAAGCCTGTAATACAAGTCTTCCCGGAATTTTCCATTTTGTGTAAATGCATACAGATCGCGGTTTGTAGCTGCAATAACGCGCACATCTGTTTTTTGAACTTTAGAAGAACCTACGCGAAAAAATTCTCCTGCTTCCAAAACACGCAGCAACCTGGCTTGTGTGCCAATCGGCATTTCACCAATTTCATCCAAAAAAATCGTACCTCCATTGACGGTTTCAAAATAACCTTTGCGACTATCTACTGCCCCGGTGAAGGAGCCCTTTTCATGCCCAAATAATTCTGAGTCAATAGTTCCTTCAGGTATCGCACCGCAATTGACAGCAATAAATGGATTATGTTTCCTGGCAGATAATGCATGAATGATCTGTGAAAAAGATTCTTTACCAACACCACTTTCGCCCACGATGAGTACAGAGAGATCCGTTACTGCAACCTGCATGGCAACATTCAATGCATGATTCAGCGCCGGTGCATTGCCTATGATTTCAAACCTGTTTTTAATACCCTGGATATCCATAAATAATGCTGGTGTTTTTATTTGATAGTTTCAAGCCTGCCCATAAGTGTAGCTTTCGTACAACTCAGCACTTTTACAAATGCATAATCTCCTTTTTGCAAGCCAAAGTTTTCTTTTGGAAAAACGAGTACCTTATTATGGGTACTTCTGCCCATCCATTCATCTTTTTTTTTCTTGCTGTCACCTTCAATTAAAACTTCAAAAACTTTTCCAATATCTTCCTGGTTGCTTTGAAGAGAAAGTTTGTTTTGCAGAGCTACAATTTCAGCCAATCTTCTTTTTTTGATATCCTCCGGCACATCATCAGTATATCTTTTGGCAGCAAGCGTTCCCGGCCTTTCACTATAGAAATACATATAGCTTAAATCATATTTACTATAGGCCATAATATCCATTGTTTCCTGGTGATCTTCTTCTGTTTCGCTGCAAAAACCGGCAATGATATCTGAACTGATACCACAACCAGGTATTATTTTTTTTATTTCATCCACTTTGGCTTTGTACCATTCCCTGGTATAAGTGCGATTCATTAATTGCAAAATCCTGTTGTTACCACTTTGTACCGGGAGATGAATGTACCTGCAAATATTTTTATATTTTGTCATGGCCAGCAAAACATCCCGCGTAATATCTTTTGGGTGTGAAGTGCTGAAACGTATGCGTAGTAAAGGGCTTATTTGCGCAACCAGTTCAAGAAGCCGGGCAAATGTGATTGTTTCATTTGTAACAGTATCTGTATAATAATAACTATCCACGTTTTGCCCGAGCAAGGTCACTTCACGGAAACCATTTTCAAATAATTGTTGTGCTTCTTCTAATATAGATTGCACGGGCCTGCTACGTTCCCTGCCACGGGTGAAAGGAACTACACAAAAACTGCACATATTATTACAGCCACGCATAATCGAAATATAAGCAGTAACGCCATTTCCATTTAATCTTACAGGTGAAATATCTGCATACGTTTCTTCCCTGCTTAATAATACGTTGACTGATTTCTGCCCCGAACCTGCTTCAGCAATCAATATGGGTAAACTCCTGTACGCATCAGGTCCCGCGACTATGTCCACCAGTTTTTCTTCTTCCAGCAATTGTGCTTTAAGCCTTTCTGCCATACATCCCAGTATGCCGATCAGCATTCCTTTCCTGCCTTCTTTTACTTTTCTAAATTCAGTGAGTCTTTTACGAATCGTTTGTTCTGCTTTTTCACGAATGGAGCAGGTATTCAATAAAACAAGATCCGCAGTCTCAAATTGGGTTGTAGCGCTAAAGCCATTTGCTTGTAAAATTGATGCGACGATCTCACTGTCACTAAAATTCATCTGGCATCCATAACTTTCTATATAAAATTTCTTTGTTCCGGCCTGTGTTTGAACAATGGGTTGCCAGGCTTCACCCTGTCTCTTTTCATCATGCCTTTTTATATCGATGTCCAAAACTTCCATCCTGAATATTTAGCCTGCAAAAGTAATATAAAATGACTGGTTTTGTCAGTATGTCAGAATATTTGCAGTTGTTTTTATATTATCAATAAGGCGCACACCTTCAATGAATGCTGCAACCAGTATAATCACCTCTTTGTTTCCCGGTGCTTCCTGTAATACCTGAAGTGAATCAATCGAACACATTTCTAAATAATCCACCGTTTCAAAGCCATTTTTTAAAAGCATTTCCATGGAACTTTCTTTTAATGCTGGCCAGTTGTTGCTGGTTAAATTTCCTTTTATAAAACAAAGCATTTGATATATAGTGGCCGCTCTTATTTTTCCTTCAGCGGACAAACGCATATTCCTGCTGCTTAATGCCAATCCCGATTCAGCTCTTGATATCGGGCAGGTTCTTATTTGAATATCCAGTTGCAGCTGGTTGATCAATTTTTTCAAAATCATGCATTGCTGGTAATCTTTTTCGCCCAGGTATAAAGTGGTTGGATGAACAATTTTGACTAACTTTTCAACAACTTCACATACACCCTGAAAATGGCCCGGCCTGTGCAATCCTTCCAAAACCAGGTCGAGGCCATCAAGATTAAATGCAATCTTTTCATGAAAATTAAGTGCATTCATTTCCGCTTGTGATGGCATAAATACAATATCTGCCTGGTTTTTTTCCAGGAGTAAAATATCATTTTCCGTTCTTACAGGATATTTAATAAAATCATTTTGATTATTAAATTGGGAAGGATTTATAAAAATGCTGCAAACTGAAATATCATTTTCTTCCCTGCTGGTTTCCAATAAAGAAAGATGGCCCTGGTGCAATGCGCCCATGGTAGGAACGAAGCCGATTTTTTTGCCCTGTAATAATAAATTATTCAGTAATTGCTGAATCCCTTTTATTGTTTTAAAAATGATCATTTGATTTATTTAACGATTCCATTAGTTTGGTTAAAATTAATTTAATCTCAATTTATGTAACTTTGCTGTCATTCCTTCCGGAAGATTTTGGAAAAAGAAATTAAAATATGGCTGCAAAGAAAAGAATTTTATACATAGCTACGGAGATGTCTCCATATCTTGAACTAACGGAATTTTCAGAAATTATTAATAAGCTTGCTATCAAAAGTCATGAGAATGGACTGGAAGTAAGATGTATTATGCCCCGTTTCGGTAACATCAATGAGCGCCGCCATCGCCTGCATGAAGTAGTGCGTTTATCGGGAATAAATGTTTCCGTAGATGATGATGATATGCCTTTGCAGATAAAAGTGGCTTCATTACCCAATGCTCGTTTACAGGTTTACTTCCTGGATAATGAAGATCTTTTTAAACGCAAATTTGTATTTCGCGATGAAAGTGAAAAGTGGTATGATGACAATGACCTCAGAACTATTTTCTTTTGCAAAGGGGCACTGGAAACTGTGAAAAAATTTGGCTGGCCGCCGGATATTATTCATTGTACCGGTTGGATGACAGGATTGATTCCACTATATTTAAAAACAGCATATAACAGGGAACCTGTTTTTGCGCAGGGAAAAATTGTTTATACCATCAATCAAAATACGTATAAAGAAAAATTAGGAAAAGATTTCGTGCGCAAAGCAAATATCCACGCCAATATAACTCCCGCAAACCTGGAAGCATTAGGTGAGGGAAGCAATCTTTCGATGTTTCGTACCGGGGCACTTTTTTCAGATGCCATTACATTTGGCGCAGATAAAATCGATAAAAAATTAGTGGATGAATTTTCTAAAATGAAAGGTAAAAAAACACTTGCTTTTAAGGGCCAGGAAAGTGATTTAACAGAGTATTTAGATTTGTATCATGATCTTGCGCCGAAGTAAAATTTCATGACTTCTCCTCGCATAAGTAACCTATATTTTCTTCTTTTTATTTGCTTTTTTTGTAGCCTTTTTGCATGCACAAAAATAGTTACAACCAACCTCGGAAGTGGCCTTGCATCCGGGCCAGATGGCGTTAATACAAAAGATACCATACTTGATGTAATTTCAAAAAATGGCGGTGATAGTATTATCACGGTATCAATAGGAGTTGATCACGTGATCGGGTATATGAATGACCCGATTTTTGGTAAAACAACTGCCAATATCAATGCACAATTCAAGCCTACCATTTACCCGGTATTATTTGAAAAGCCAAAAGACCAGCTCGTTTATGATTCAATGGTTTTAGTCCTCGGTTATCAAAGTTATACAGGTGATTCCACAAAAAATCTTGCCTTCCGCGTGTATGAAATAAAAAATGATTTTGATTTCAAAGATTCATCTTATAATACCAATTTTGTTGTACCGCGTGAACAGGAAGTTACAGAAAACAATATGGCCAAATCTGTTGACATCAGGAGATTGGGCGATAGCGTTTATCCATACAAAGAAGCCGCTGTAGACCAGGTACGTATACGGCTTAGTGCTGCCTTCGGCCAAAAGTTTATCAATACATTTGACACGACGAATGCCTATAAAAATGATTCTTTATTTACAGTTGCTTTTAAAGGGTTACAGGTTGCTGCTGAACAAACAGGCAATGCGCTTATCCGGGTAAATTTGTTAGATACGAATAGTAAACTTGCATTGTACTATCACTTCACGGATACAAGTGGAAAAATCGATACTTCAGTCAGGTATTTCAGGCCAGGCACATTTACATCGGCATCTACCAATTATATTAAAAGAGATCGATCCCTGCCTGCAGATATAGGCCGCTATTATCCGCCGAATAGTGATGTGCAGGATAGTTTGATTTATATTCAGTCAGGTCCCGGAACGTATGCCACTATTAAAATACCCGGTTTAAGTGGCTTGCCAAATATTATTATACACCGTGCTGAACTGATCATGGAACAGGTAACGGATAATGTAACTAATTCCGATACTTTATATAATACACCGAATTTATTTTTATTGGCAAAAAGTGATTCTTCTTTCTGGTTTAATATTCCAGGTTTTGAAAACCCTGTAAATATTTATAGCCCGACTTCAGATGCAATCTTTTCATCTACTGCAGGCGTATTATTGAACTATCCGGATTTTGGAGGCTTGCCTATAAATTCAATGGATCCGCTCACAGGTAAAACTAAGTCCACGTATAATTTTAGCCTGACAAGATATGTTCAGGGAGTTGTTACCAATCATAATCCAACTTATACATTGATATTATATTCGCCATACAATGAAGCGATACGAATATCAGAACAACAACCCGTGTACAGGTCAATTTCTGCAACGCCACTCAATTATCCCGGCATAGGACGAGTCCGGCTTGGCGGGGGAAATAATACACAGTATAAAATGAAATTTCATATTGTGTACTCCACACTTTAAAATTGTATTGTTGTAGCAATTATCTTTGCAATTCTTTTTAAAAAAAATTGTATGCCTTATTTATTTACTTCAGAAAGTGTTTCTGAAGGACACCCTGATAAAGTTGCTGACCAGATATCTGACGCACTGATCGATAACTTCCTGGCTTTTGACCCGGAAAGTAAAGTGGCCTGTGAAACGCTTGTCACAACAGGACAGGTTATACTCGCCGGTGAAGTGAAATCCAAAGCCTACCTCGACGTACAGGAAATTGCACGCGGCGTGATTCGCAGGATTGGCTACACGCGCAGTGAGTATATGTTTGAAGCAAATAGCTGCGGTATTTTATCAGCGATTCATGAACAATCTTCAGACATCAACCAGGGCGTGGATAAAAAGAAAAAAGAAGAACAGGGTGCCGGTGACCAGGGGATGATGTTTGGATATGCAACCAATGAAACAGATGATTATATGCCTCTTGCGTTAGATCTTGCGCACACTATTTTAAAAGAGCTCGCTGTTCTACGGCGCGAAAACAAACAAATCAAATATTTACGCCCCGATGCCAAAAGCCAGGTAACACTGGAATATGATGACAATAATAAACCCGTACGTATTGTGGCGATTGTTATTTCTACACAGCATGATGAATTTGATACCGAAGAAAAAATGCTGGCTAAGATCAAAAAGGATATGATCAATATTTTAATTCCCAGGGTGAAATTAAAATATAAGAAATATGGAAATCTTTTCAATAAAGACATTACCTATCACATTAACCCAACAGGCAAATTTGTGATAGGCGGCCCGCATGGTGATACCGGCGTAACCGGCAGGAAAATCATCGTGGATACATATGGGGGAAAAGGCGCACATGGTGGTGGCGCATTCAGTGGTAAAGATCCCAGCAAAGTGGATCGCAGTGCCGCATATGCAACCCGGCATATTGCAAAAAACCTGGTGGCAGCCGGTGTTTGCGATGAAGTGTTGGTGCAGGTTTCTTATGCTATTGGCGTAGCAAAACCAACTTCAATTAATGTCAACACATACAATACTTCTAAAGTGAAATTTTCTGATGGGGAGATCGCTGTAAAAGTGGGGGAGTTATTTGATATGCGTCCTTACTTTATAGAACAAAGACTGGCGTTGCGCAATCCAATTTATAGTGAAACCGCTGCTTATGGCCACATGGGCAGGAAGCCGGAAATTGTAACAAAAGAATTTTATTCTCCCGAAGGAAAAGTCATTCGTAAAAAAGTTGAATTGTTTACCTGGGAAAAATTGGATTATGTGCCCAAAGTGAAAAAAGCATTTGGCATTAAATAATTTCAATCCAAATTTTTCATTTCACTGAGGTATTTATATTTGAGGAAAGTATAATAAGCATTGTATTTTGCAATGATAAATCCTTCCATGCCATCTAAAAATCCCAACCTGAAAATATAGTTTCTTACAAAAGAAAAAACCGGTGATACATATTGCTTTATGAAATTACTTTTTTTCCCGGAAGCCGCATATTTATTGGCATTCATGCGTGCATAGGTAGTAATTTTTTTTACAAATTCCTGCCGGCTTTGAACAGTATAATGTAAAATATATCCTTCTATAACTGAGATGATATAGTTGTTGGGTAAAATGAGTTTTTCATGTACAGCGGCATCATTCCACCGAACTTTTTTCCGGTTGAATATTCGTACATGGCTATCAAAGCCCCATTCCCCAAAGCGAATCAATTTAGCGCAAAAGAAATTTTTGAACCGGATATTAAAAACTACTTCATCATTTATCAGCGGTACTTGTAACATGGATTTCTTCAATTCAGGATCTGGTACTTCATCTGCGTCAAGGCTGAGAATCCAATCATTTTTGGCACTATCTATGCCTTTATTTTTATTGGCACCATATCCATTCCAGCTCGTTTCAATGACGCGTGCATGATATTTTTTACAAATGGATATCGTGTCATCGGTACTTCCGCTATCCACAACTATAATATCATCGAAAGTTCCCTGCAGGCTTTGCAATGTCTTTTCAATGATATGTGCTTCATTCTTTGTAATGATAACAACAGAAATATCCATTGCACAAAGAAACAATAAACAAAAGGATTTTTCTATACACTAAAAAAATACATCGCGGAAACAATGTGGCCGCATTTTTGATCTGTTAATGCTATAAGTCTCCATTTAATTTAAAAAATAAAGGATATTGGAAAACCCATAATTTTTAATCCGTCAAAAACGAAAGCCCTGCAAATTTTGCAGGGCTTTCGTTTGATGTTTTCAATAAACCCGGAAATGATCATTGATCAATCATTTAAATGAACCAATTACTTTGATATTTTAAAAAACAGGAATAAAATTCTTAATGGAAATTGTGTGACATTAAAATTAAATAGCCTGTACATCCAGGTTTAATTTTTTTCCAAGCCAACCTTGTTCCAGGGTTAACAGCCATGCTTCACACAATTCTTTTTTATTCAAAACCATATTATTAAAATAGAGCGCATTTTTTGAAATGCTATTTTCTTCAAAAGCTTTCCTGATTGCAGCAATATTTAACACCTGGATTTCATCTTCAATAATGAGTGCAGGCAACAACCGGTCGAGTAACTGCACATCAAATCTTTTTTCTATTTGTTTGATCATTCGAATGGTACTATCCGTGCTGCAACCGCTGACACCGAATTTTGTTTCATCAGCCATGAGCACGATAAAACGGTTGTAAAACAATTGGCCGAACCCACTTACCTCATTGCCATGTGTATTCCATGCTCCCATAAATTTTGCCAGGATTTCTTTTATCTCATTTTTTTCTATAACTGAAAATTCGCGGTTGCTTTGGTAAATCCATACACGCGATTCATCCGGAAAACTGGAAGGAATATTTTTTTGATAATCAAGATCCATTTTTAATGTTTAATTTTTTTTATGCCATATCTCTTTCAATCAATTCAGCAATATCGAGCACCTGCACTTCATTTTCTTTTTCGCGGTTTTTTACACCATCAGATAGCATCGTATTACAAAAAGGGCAGGCGGCCGCAACAATATCGGGTTGAAGGCTCAGTGCCTCATCTGCTCTTTCAAAATTAATCCTTTTATTCCCTGGTTCCTCTTCCTTAAAAAATTGTGCGCCACCGGCTCCGCAGCATAGTCCGTTGCTGCCACAGCGTTTCATCTCTACAAGTTCCGCGTCCAATACTTCTAAAACTTTCCTGGGCGCTTCATAAATATTATTGCTGCGGCCGAGGTAACAACTGTCATGATACGTAATTTTTTTACCTTTAAACACACCGTCTTCTTTCATTTTAATTTTTCCTTCGTCAATTAATTGCTGTAAAAAAACGGAATGATGTACAATTTCATAATGTCCTCCTAATGCAGGGTATTCATTTTTAAAAATGTTGAAACAATGCGGGCATGCAGTAACCATTTTTTTAATGCCATACCCATTTAAAACCTGTATATTATTATACGCCATCATTTGAAATAAAAATTCATTGCCCGATCTTCTTGCAGGATCACCATTACAGGCTTCTTCATTTCCTAATATGGCAAACCGGATACCTACTTTTGTAAGAATGGCTGCAAATGCTTTTGTAATTCTTTGTGCGCGCTGATCAAAACTTCCGGAACAGCCTACCCAAAATAGAATATCGGGCGATTCACCCGCGGCTGCCATTTCTGCCATCGTGGAAATATGCATTCTTTTTTTTTCAAAAATACATAATTATTTATTGCTTTGAAAAATGACAGGCAGCATTATTCATCTACTTATTTTTTCACCCTTAATTTTATACAAAGACATACTTCTTTTATTCTTTCCTGTACTCTGATTTATTGAATGCAGTTCCTTATTTTGCAACTCTATTATTTTCATGCATATACTTTTTATTTTATTCATTGGCTGGCTGGTAAGTTTTTTAGGGCAATTGCCATTGGGTACAATGAGCATCACTTCCACACAAATTGCTGTACAGGAAAATTTTACAAATGCATGGAAATACACTATCGGCGTAGCTATTATAGAAATCATTTATTTACGCCTCACACTTTCCGGTGTTAACTGGATACTTTCGCATGAGCTCTTTTTTTTAATATTAGGTTGGTTTACTGTCGTATTTTTCCTGGGCCTGGGAATCTATAGTTTTGTTGCTGCACGTAAACAAGCGCCGGATAAAAAAGCATTTTTACTGGAAAACAAACTGGATCGTTTTTTACTGGGTATTAGTATGAGTGCATTAAATCCTGCACAAATACCATTTTGGTTTATTTGGAGCAGTTATTTGATGCAGTTAAATGTGCTTGCAAAAACGACTTTGGAATTTAATCTTTTTACAATGGGTTGTGGGGCCGGAACGATTACGGGGCTTGCATTGTATATGTATGGTGGAAACTGGCTGATCACCAAAATGAATGTCAGCACCAAAACCCTCAACACCATCATGGGTGTTATTTTTATAATCGCGGCGCTGGCACAATTATACCGGATGTTGTTTGTAAAATCAGTGATATAAAATTAGTCAGGCACATTCATTTCCACCGCCCATTTATCCCGTTCATCAGGTGGCAGTTTCCAGGGAGAAAAATTATTTTCAATACTGCTGAACATATTATTCCATTCGGCCGGCGCACTGCTTTCTTCCATAATTAAATACCTGCGCAATTGAAATATGATATCTAACGGACTGATACTAACAGGGCATGCTTCCACGCAGGCATTGCAGGCTGTACAGGCTCTTAATTCTTCTGCTGTGATATAGTCGTGTAGCAACGATTTTCCGTCATCCACAAAATCTTTATTGGCGCGTATATTTTTACCAACAACTTCGGCCCTGTCCCTCGTTTTCATCATGATAGTTCGCGGGCTCAATAATTTGCCCGTGATATTTGCAGGGCAGGCTGCGGAGCATCTACCGCATTCTGTACATGTGTATGCATCCAGTAAATTTTTCCAGCTCAGATCCATGGTATCTTTTGCACCAAATTTTTGATGCGCTCCTTCGGGTGTATTAGCAGGAATTAATTCCGGTTGCATAGCATATAAAACTTCCTGTTGAATATCCGGCATATTTTTCATTTTTCCCTGCGGTTGTAAGCGCGCATACCATGCATTTGGAAATGCCAGTAAAATATGCAAATGTTTTGAATAGGGGAGATAGTTTAAAAATGCAAAGATGCCAAATATGTGCAGCCACCAGCAAAGACGCTCTGTAAAGATCAGCGAAGAATCACTCATGCCATTGAGGAGTGGATGCAATAAGGAAGAAAAAATAAAATTTCCCGTAACTGCATCTCCATAATGGCCAATACCCCTTGATTGCAGGATGGTATCACTTGCATTCATGGTGAGAAATAAACTCATTAAAATAATCTCTGTAATTAATATATAATTGGCATCACTGCGCGGCCAGCCATTTAGATCCTTGCTCCAAAGCCTTTTCACTTTTACAACATTCCTTCTTAATAAAAAGATCACGCAAAAAAACAATACGCCCACAGCCAAAAATTCAAACCCATTGATCAGGCCAATATATAAGGAACCGAGGGGTTTGAAAAATAAACGATGTGTGCCAAACACCCCGTCCAGCGCTATTTCCAGCACTTCAATATTGATAATTACAAAGCCCGCATACACAACGAAATGCATGACCGCCACCAATGGATTTTTAAACATTTTTTTTTGACCGAAAGCGAGCAGCAAAACATTTTTCCACCTTTTCCCTTTTTCATCACTGATCGTTTCATCCCGGCCGGCTAAAATGTTCCGGCGGATCTTTTTGGCATTCATACTAAAAAAAAGAACTGAAACCAGCGCCAGTAAAATGAATAAAACCTGTGGTAAATATTGCATGAATGGATTATTTCAGTTTCAATGAATGATAAAATTGAATGCTAAGGTAAAACTTTGTTGTAATGTTTAAACATGTATAGGCAGATTGTTTTATTTTTGAACGTATAAAAAGGGCTATCCATGCAAGAAAAAAAATTAGTGCTTACAAAAGAAATTGCCGCACAAAAGATTTCAAGACTCGCATTGGAAGTGGCCGAACATTTGGCCGGGGAAAAAAGCCCGCTGATTATAATTGGTATCAGGGAAATTGGATTTGACCTGGCAAAAAGAATTGCTGTTTTGATTTCAGAATATATTACAACAAGTATTGAAGTGGTTTCTGCAACAATAGATAAAACAAAACCAGGAAATATAATTTTTGATAAAGAGATCGATTTAAATAATAAAAATATTTTACTCATTGATGATGTGTGTAATAGTGGTAAAACATTGTTGTACGCAGTAAAACCCCTTTTAGATTTTTATCCAAAGCGCATACTGGTATTGGTTTTGGTGGAACGCATGCACAAACTTTTCCCCATACAGCCAGATTTTGTAGGGCTTTCACTGGCCACGACAGACGATGACTTTATTAAAGTAAAACTTGATAAAGGAGAATTTTCGGCAGTAGTTGAAAGTGAATGATCAATTAAAATAACAATTAGCTTTTTATAACATTTTTTAAAATACAAAGACATGGATACTACAACAATAGCCCGGATAAATGAATGGTTAAACGGGAATTATGACCAGCAAACAAAAGATTCAATTCAAAAAATGCAGGAAGAAAATCCTGCAGATCTGGAAGACGCATTTTATAAAGAATTGGAATTTGGTACGGGTGGTGTGCGGGGAATAATGGGTGTAGGTACGAACCGAATGAATCAATACACAGTTGGAAAAGCGACACAGGGATTTGCAAATTATCTCAGGAAAAAACTGGGCGACAATGCATTGATATCAGTAGTGATCGCCTATGACAGCCGCAATCAAAGTTCATTCTTTGCGGACATTACGGCGCATGTATTTGCAGCAAATAATATTTTTGTATATTTATTTGAATCCCTGCGGCCCACACCGGAATTGAGTTATGCGATCCGCTATCTCAGGGCCAACGGTGGTGTGGTTTGTACAGCATCACATAATCCAAAAGAATATAATGGCTATAAGGCATACTGGTCGGATGGTGCTCAGCTGGTGCCTCCGCATGATGCAGGTGTGATGGAAGAAGTAGGAAATATTAAAAGTGTGGATGAAGTGAAATGGAAAGGAAATGATGACCAGATCAGTAAAATTGGTAAAGAAGTAGATACAGCTTATATTCAAATGGCAAAGGGATTAAGTGTTCACCCTGAACAAATCGCTTTACAACATGATTTGAAAATCGTATATACACCTATTCACGGTACGGGTATTCAATTAGTGCCACAAGTATTAACTGCATATGGATTTACAAATTTTTCTATAGTGAAAGCACAGGAGCAACCAGATGGCAATTTTCCCACCGTCATTTATCCAAACCCGGAAGAAAGCGAAGCCATGAAACTGGGTTTGCAGCAGGCTGAAATGATGGATGCGGATATTCTTTGTGGTACCGATCCGGATGCAGACAGGGTAGGGATTGGCGTAAAAGATGACCAGGGTAAATGGATTTTAATGAATGGCAATCAAACAGCGGTGCTGGCATTTAGTTATATGATCGAAGCGCGGAAAAAAAGTGGCCGTTCGGAACCGAATGATATGGTCATTAAAACGATCGTCACTTCTGACATGATCGATAAAGTAGCAGAGAAAAATAATATAACCTGCTATAATGTGCTTACCGGATTTAAATGGATCGCCGCATTGATCAAGGAAAAAGAAGGCAAAGAAAATTATATAATCGGTGGTGAAGAAAGTTTTGGATTGATGGTGGGTGATGAGGTTCGGGATAAAGATGCAATATCTGCAGTAGCCATTTTATGTGAGATGGCAGCGGTAGAAAAATCGAATAACAGTTCATTGTTTTCAAAATTAATTGACTTGTATCTTGAGTATGGATTCTACCTGGAAGACCTGATTGGCATAACAAAAAAGGGTATGCATGGACAGGAAGAAATTGCAGCAATGATGCGTGCTTACAGGGAAAATCCGCCTGGAGAAATCAATGGTTCTAAAGTGGTGGAAATACTCGATTATCAAACGCAAACGGGTAAAAATATACAAACCGGAGAGGAATGGAAATTAGATTTACCAAAAAGTAATGTACTCCAGTTTTTCCTGGAGGACGGCAGTAAAATATCTGCGAGGCCGAGTGGTACGGAACCAAAAATTAAATTTTATTTCAGCGTACATACTGAATTGCACAACAAAGAAGAATATGATGCTACGCATGCTCAATTGAAAAAAAGAATTGAAGGCATCATTCGGTCAATGAAATTGAAAGAGTAAGCAGGTTATTTTTTTATCAAAATATAAATTTCGTTTCTTCAGGAAACCATTTTGAAAAATTATACGGACACATACCAGCATAAAGGCCTGCGAAAAAGGCTTGCAGCACAATTACGTGAAAAGGGAATTAAAGATGAAAATGTTTTACAGGCGATTGAAAATATTCCCCGGCATTTTTTCCTGGATTCCGCATTTGATAAAATTGCTTATGAAGACCGTGCATTCCCAATCGGTGAAGGGCAAACTATTTCACAACCCTATACAGTTGCCTACCAGACAGAATTATTGCAGGTAAAAAAAGGCATGAAGGTGTTGGAGATTGGCACAGGCAGCGTATACCAGGCAAGTGTGTTAAGTGAAATAGGCGCACGTGTATTCTCCATTGAACGACAAAAAAAATTGTTTGAAAAAAATAAATCTTTTATTTTTAAAACGAAATATCCCAACATAAAATTTTTTTATGGCGACGGATTCGAAGGCCTTCCAACTTATGCGCCATTTGACAAAATCATCGTTACTGCGGCGGCACCGCATATTCCTCCAAAGTTAATAGCGCAATTAAAAGCAGGAGGCAGTATGATCATTCCATTGGATGAAGGGAATATGCAACGTATGCTGCGCATTACGAAAATTTCAGAAACAGAAAATAAAGAAGAATATTTTGATTATTTTTCTTTTGTGCCTATGCTAACCGGAAAAAAATAAAACCTGCTGGTAACCCGGCAGGTTTCTATCATCAACAAAAAGGTTTATTTACCACCACCCATTCCGCCGGACATATCAGAATCACCACCCTGGTCTTTGGTATTTCTGCGCTTAAATAAATTCGCATCTATTTTTCCAAAACGGTAACTCAAATTTACACGAAGTACTTGTGGATCACGATAACGTGTGGAGATCTGAGTGAAATATGGAGATTCAGAATAGGTTTTATTTACAGCAGTTTTGAAAATATCATTCATGCTTAATGACAATGAAAGTGTATTGGTTCCTTTAATTGTCCAGTCTTTTTTCAGGCCAAGGTCAAAACTGTAATTCGGAAAAATATATCCCTGTGTTGTTCCCAGTCCGCTGCTGCCAAAGAATCCGCCACGGCCTCTTCCGCCATTATCCGGAGGAAGAATTGTTTTAGCCTGGTAATTACCTGAAAATTGAATGGTGAATTTTTTAGGAAGACGGATATTATTATTCCATTTACCAAACCAGCTAACGCGCTGGTTGCTTACATTTAATTGTGAAGAACCACCATTAATTATAGAGTTGTATAAATTCACATTCAAAGTAAGATCCCAAATCTTAAAGAGGTTAAGCCGGTTTGTAAGTTCCAATCCATATGACCAACTGTTATTGGCATTCGCATACGTATTAAAAACAACGGTGTCCTCAGGATTTAAAGGGCTCGGCCCCACATATTGAAAACTGGTGATGAGGTTGGTTGTATGCCGTCCATAAATAGTTGCCAGGAAATTAGAATTATTTTTATACGTAATATTATAAGACAATTCACCCAGGTCTGTAAATTCCGGTTTCAATCCTGCATTTCCTACACTTAAATTTTGCGGATCTGAATAATCTATGAAAGGAAGGAGTTGGAAGAAATTCGGCCTGTTTATTTTCCTGGAATAATTCAACTGTAAATCCTGTTTGTCTTTTATTTGATAAGTAATAAAAGTACTTGGAAAAAAACTGATTGGAAAATCTACTTTAAAAGAAGAATCTTTGCCTAATAATGTACCATTATAATTGGAACTCTCCGCACGTAATCCAAGCTGGAACCTGAATTTTTTTACTTTAAATGAATATGTTGTATAGGCTGCATACACCTGGTCTTTAAACTTATAATTACTGTTCAATGCAGGTACAGGCAAATATTTCCCGGCTGAATCATTGTAAAACGATTGAATACTCATATTATCGTTACTGCGTATAGCAGCTCTTACACCAGCTTCTAATTTAGTATTTTCTGAAATTGGATTTTCATAATCAGACTGAATGACCAGGTAATCGGTTGTGCCATCACCTTCACTGATTTGTTTCACCGGTAAACCTTTTGGATTACTGTTAGGAAAAAATGTATTGGTAAGATAGTTTCCAACATTAGTATTTGTACTTGCATTATAATTTACATCCGCTGTGATATCATGTCCGGATTTTGTAAAATTGCGTTTAAAACTTAATCCATACCTGTTACTGTTGAATGTAAACTCTGAATTGGATAAACGGGAACTGTATGAAGCAAAATTATTGTTGACAATTGAATCAATAACCTGGTCATCCAGGGAACTGAATTTTCCCTGTGCTTTACTATAAGAAAAGGTAAGTGTATTTCTAATATCAATCAAATAATCGAGGCTGGCACGCGCATATACAAAATGCCCTGTAGAAGTACCATCATCCGTAGAATAAATACTCATAGGAGTATCAGAAATATTATCCCTGTCTGTTATAGAATTTGAATTGGATTTCCTTTGATTATAACCTGCACTCAGGCTTATATTTATTTTATTTTGACGATAGCTCAGGTCCCCACCCAGGCTTACTCTCCCTTTGGAGTCAATACCTGCTCGTACACCACCATTATAACCTGTCTTTATATTTTTCTTTAAAACAATATTTAAAATGCCGGCACCTCCGCCGGATGCATCAAACTTCGCAGATGGATTAGTTATGAGTTCCACTTTATCTATAAGGTCTGCAGGAATCTGGTCGTAGGTAAGCGTTGTTGGCCTGCCGTCAATAAATAATTGTGGTGTAGCATTTCGCATGGTCACTTTACCATCTATATCTACATTCAATGTTGGAATTTGCCGCATCACTTCAGTAGCCGTTTGACCCTGGCTCATGATGTTTTTATCTACATTGAAAATTTTGCGGTCAACACCCATTTCAAAAAATGGTTTTGCAGCCGATTGAATCGTTACACCTGCAAGTGTATTTTCGGTGGGCTCCATTTTTATATTACCAAGGTCTTTATCAATCATACTCATTAACTGCATCATTTGGTTTGCCTGGTTATCTTCACTTTTATTTCCTTTCATGGAAATACCAAATGAAACTTTCGTAGAATTGTCTGCATATCCAACGGCGGATACATTCATATTAAATTCACCAAAAACGGGGATATTTTCAAGACTGAAATCACCATTTGTTTTAGTTAAAACAGTTGCTATAATTCCTGTTTGCATTTTCCTGGTCGCCGAATCAAATTTTTGCCCGGTTAGTTGTACAGAGGCAAGTTCGATGCCTTTATTTGTTTTGCTATCTACTATTTTGCCATATAAATGCCCAGCATTCATGCCTTTTCTGCCGGCCTGGCCTCCACCTTGGGGATATTGAGCCATTGCCTGTAATGCTCCCAACAATAGTAAAAAAGTAATTAATTTTTTCATTGAATTAAATTATGCCGCAAATTTCTACAAAATCATTCGTAGTTAATAATCTTAAAAGGATAAACGGCAAAAGAATCGCTTGATTTCCCGTGTTTTATGTTTTTGTTAGGAATTGGAAGAGAGCTTTTATTATAGGATTATTTTTTTAGGGAAATGCGATTTAGCAGGTTAGGCTATTAAAGTTCGATTATAAAAATGACTATAAATATGATAGCTGTTTTTTCATTTAAGAAATTCAAAATTGATATTTTAGAAAAATCATTCACATTATTTATTAAAAGAGAAAACCTTATTACGAATAAAAATATTTTTATTGCATTAAGTGGATTACCAAAAAAATAAAATCCGCCTATCAGTATGAAGGGCGGATTTTTTGGGGAGATTGAAGGGGATCGAACCCTCGACTTTCAGGACCACAACCTGACGCTCTAACCGACTGAGCTACAACCTCCGTATATTGACTCATAAAACTGCGACAAAAATAATTTAAAACGGTTAATGTTTCAAAACAAAATTTTAATAAACCCTGAAATACTTGTTAATAAGGAAGTATGGGATTTAAAACAATATTATTTGACTTATTTTTGAAAATATGTTTAAAAAAATTTGCACATTTATGATTAGTAAAAAAGGGCTGCCTTTTCTCCTGGTACTGATTTTCAGTATCGTTTTCTTTGCATTCAAATACAGTGCCGGCGTCACCTCGCCGGATGCGCGCCAGCAACAACTTTTAATGGCCATCGGTAATATCCTGGAACAAAAACATTACGATCCGCAAGCAATAGATGATGATTTTTCCAGGAAGGTTTTTAAAGAAGTTATACAAAATACTGACCCTGAAAAAAATATTTTACTCAAAGAAGATATCAATGCATTGAAAGTATATGAAACAAAAATAGATGATGAGATTCATGGTGCTCCGCTGGATTTTTATCCTGCTGTGTCAGCTATTTATTTCAAACGCGTGGATGATATCATATCAATATATAAGGATATTTTATCCAGGCCATTTGATTTTTCTACCAATGAACAGGTACAAATGAACCCGGATAAACTTGATTTTCCGGCGAATAATGCGGAGCGCATTGCCAGGTGGAAATACAAGTTGAAGTATGCGACTTTGACCCGCTATGCAGACCTTCAGGACCAGCGCGCTAAAGCAAATGCAAAAGATTCAATGGCTACAAAAACAGATGCACAACTGGAAAAGATGTCACGCGAAAGAGTCCTATCCGCTCTAGACAGATTTTATACGCGCATTAAAACAAAGCTCACACCGAATGAACAATTCAATGCTTTTGTAAATACGATCACGCAGATCATGGATCCGCATACAGAATATTTTCCACCCGTGGAAAAAAGAGCGTTTGATGAAGAAATGACCGGCCGGTTTTATGGTATTGGGGCACAATTAAAACAACAGGATGGTGAGACGGTTGTTGTAAGTCTTGTAACCGGCAGTCCCGCCTGGAAAAGCAAAGAAGTAGATGTAAATGACGTGATTACTAAAGTGGGGCAGGGTACCAATGAACCTGTTGATGTGACTGGCTTTGAACTGGAAGATGTAGTGAAACTGATCAGGGGAAATAAAGGCGCAGAAGTAAAGATCACTTTTAAGAAAGCGGATGGCACAACAAAAGTTGTATCATTACTTCGGGATGAAATAGTCCAGGATGAAATTTTTGCAAGGAGTACCATTATTAAAGACGGAGATAAAAAGATTGGTTATATTTTCCTCCCTGAATTTTATGCCGATTATCAACGCCCTGATGGAAATAAATGTTCTGAAGATGTAGCTGCTGAAGTTGTAAAATTGAAAGCAGAACATGTAGATGGAATTATTCTTGACCTGAGAAATAATGGAGGCGGATCTTTATATGAAGTGGTGAGAATGGTTGGTTTGTTTATTCCTTCCGGTCCAGTTGTGCAGGTGCGTGATCGCGATGGAAAACCACAAAGCCTCAATGATGATGATCAATCCGTTTTATATGATGGCCCATTGGCTGTGATGGTGAATGAACTGAGTGCTTCCGCTTCTGAAATTTTTGCCGCAGCAATCCAGGATTATAAGAGAGGGCTTATCATTGGCAGTACATCCACATTTGGAAAAGGGACTGTACAAAAAACTTTGCCTTTAGGTAAGCCAACTGATTTCATGACAGGTGAAACGGAATATGGTGCTTTGAAATTGACATTTGAAAAATTCTATAGAGTGAATGGGGGATCCACGCAGATCAAAGGTGTTTCCTCCGACGTAGTCATTCCCGACACTTATGAATATTTAAAGCTGCGTGAAAAGGAAAATCCTGATGCCCTAAAATGGGATGAGGTGCCGGCAGCAAATTATGGTTTACTGATGAACCCGGATACATTTTCAAAAATGGCGAAAGAGGCAAATGACCTTATTGCCAATGACAGTGCTTATAATGTAATTAAAAAGAATACGCTCTTATTATCCAAAATGTCTGATGCAGAAACAAACCTTGGTCTGAAAGGGTATAAAGAAACACAGGCCATTATTAAAAATCTTGTAAAAGCGGATGATAGTATGGGCAGGTTGGTTGCTCCAATGGATATGAAATTCATGAATGTTGATAAGAATAAATATTACGACAATGCCGATACAAGTAAAGCCCTTCGTTACCAGGAATGGCTTAAGTATATGCAATCTGACAAGTATATCAGTACGGCAGTAAAAGTGTTGAAGATAGCTGCTGCCAATAAAAACACCAGGGTGGATGTTTTACAAAATTAAAATTTCCCGGAAAATAAAATTATACACGTCCGCAATGGGCGTGTTTTTTTTGCGGGTATAAAAATGTTTAATTACTTTTAATAAAATTAGAGTATGCGATCAACGCTTCTTGCAATCATATTGGGCATTTCTTTTATCATTGCCATTGCAATTGCCGCCAATGCCTATAAATTCAGGTCAACTACGATGGATACAATTGTAGTAACCGGGCTGGCAGAACAGGATTTTTCAAGCGACCTGATCGTTTGGAATGCTACATTTTCCAGGAAATCCTTTGATTTAAAAACTGCCTATACTACGCTAAAAGAAGATGAAACCGCCATCCGGAATTATTTACACGGTAAAGGTCTCAATGACAGCAGTATCATTTTTTCTTCTGTTGATATCGCTAAAGATTTTGACTATAAACAGGATATCAATGGCAGGTCTTTGGGCGCTGAATTCACGGGGTATACTTTAAGTCAGAATGTAAAAGTAGAATCCAATGATGTAGATAAAATTGAAAAGATCTCGCGGGAAGTAACAGAACTTATACAGAATGGCATTGAACTCAATTCTGCGCCACCATCTTATTACAATACTCATCTTACACAGGTTAAAATGGATTTGCTTGCGAAAGCCAGTGCTGATGCAAAGGCACGTGCGGAGACTATTGCCAAAAATGCCGGGAGTAAATTAGGCAATATGAAAAAAGCAACAATGGGCGTTTTCCAGATCACGGGAAAAAATAGTAATGAAGATTATAGTTTTGGCGGAACATTTAATACAAGCAGCAAGCAAAAAACCGGCTCCTTAACTATAAGAATGGAATTCCTGGTTAATTAAATTCTTCTGTTTATTTTCCCTTCATATGAATTTTACTTTCACCCGTGCATCCAGTTTTATAAATACATTTGGTTGGTGGAATGGGCTGAAAATTTATATTCAATTAAAATGTAACCAGCTAAATTCTATTCAGCTTCCAGGAATTTTATTCCCCCTTTCACTTAGAAAAAACACTTCTGATAAAGCTGTATTTGACCAGGTTTTTTTACAGGCGGAATACGCTTTTGAAATTTCATTTACTCCAAAAATAATCATTGATGCAGGCGCTAATATTGGTTTGTTTACTATATTAATGAAAAATAAATTTCCCGATGTAACAATCATCGCGGTGGAACCGGATGCGGAAAACATGGAATTACTTAAATATAATTGTGGCAGTTACCCGGGAGTAAACCCTGTACTGGCAGGACTTTGCAGCGAAGACTGCCAGTTGAAATTGATAGATGAGTTGGAACGGGGTAAATCCGGAATCATGTTAAGGCCGGGAAATGAAACGGATTCTATAACCGGAATTTCAATCGACTCGATCCTGGCAAGATTTAATATCGGGAAAATTGATATCCTGAAAATCGATATAGAGTGCAGTGAAAAAGAATTGTTTTGCAGAAATTATGAAACCTGGCTGCCTAAAACAAAAATGATCATCATTGAATTACATGATTGGATATGCCCGGGATGTGCAGAGGTTTTTTTTAAGGCAGTTCAAAAATCTTTTACAAATTTCCGCTATTCAATTTGTGGTGAGAACACGATCATTGAAAACCTTGACATGTAAAAATAATTTTCAAAAGGCTGGCTACTTTTTAAATATTTTTTTTGAAAGCCAGTTGCTCAATAAAGCACTTCCTGCGCCAACTGCAGCGCCAGCAATAACATCGCTTGGGTAATGTTCTCCTAAATATAACCGGGAATATCCAACACCTGAAGCCCATAAATAAGCGGGTACGATCACATACCATTTTTTACATTCGAGTGTCAACGTTGTTGCCGTTGCAAACGCCATTGAAACGTGCCCGGAAGGAAATGATTTCCCATTTTCTGATGCATCATAGGGATAGATGAAACTATATTTTTCATAAGGCCTTTCCCTGTCGATGGAATATTTTAATCCTTCTGTAATTACAAGATTGATGGCAAGTGCACCGGCAGCCTGCCACCCTTCCTGCTGTAGCTTTTTATTTTTTTCAATAAAACCAACAGCGAGCAAACCCACTGGTAATGCACCACTCACGGGATAAACGGAAGAAGTTGTAGCGGTCCAAAATCCGGCTTTTGGATTTGGAGGGTTAATATTTTTTAATAAGTTAATGTCCCAGTTTTGCGCATGTGCAGAGGTGATAAAAAAAGAAGACAGCGCGATAATGAATACAGAAATAATTTTTTGCATAAAGTTTTTTAATGTCAGGTTATAAAAGGTTCAGGCTTTCTTCAATTGTTAGTATGCGGGCTTGTGCATCATCCAGCTTTTTTTGTTCGAGTGCGATCACTTCTGCTTTTGCATTTTGAATGAACTGCTGATTAGATAATTTTTTTGTGACTGCAGCTAAAAAGTTTTTTTGGTGCGCCAGGTCTTTTTCTAATCTTTCTTTTTGAACAGATAAATCAATTTCTTTATCCAGGTATAAAAAGAAAGTGTGTTCATTTGATCGTACAATGGTTTCATTTTTAATCTTTTCTTCAAGACCATTTTTTGGAGATGCATCATTCAGTTTTTCATGATTATAGATTCCATTAACCTGTTTCTCTAATAATCTTTTCAATTCCTGTTCATTCTTTACGTATAAAGAATCAGCGGTTGCATTTCCCAAAAATTCTAAAGGCTCAATATTTTTTAGCTGGTAAGTAGCTCTTGCTTCTCTTAATACTTTTATATCTGCTTTTAATTTCATGCCATCGGAAAGAATATTTTCATCTATCGGTTTAACTGGCGAAAATTGTTTGGTACATAGATCATCATTTACTTTCCGTTCCCTTAATAAGTGATAAATTTCTTCCGTGATAAATGGCATGAAGGGATGCAACATCTGTAATAGTTCATCTAAGAATTCAATTGACTTTTCTACGATGCTTTTCTCTATAACCTTTCCCTGTGCTGGTTTTACCCATTCAATATACCAACTGCAAAAGTCATCCCAAATAAGTGAATAAATTGTTTTCAATGCCTCACTGATCTGGAATTGTTTCATTTGTTCAGCTACAATTTTTTTACATTCCTGCAAGCGGTTATCAAACCATTTGATCGGAAAACTTTCTGACACATTATTATCACAGGAAACATTTTGCGCCTCCCAAATCTTCAGTAGTTTTACTACGTTCCAAATTTTATTATTGAAATTTCTGCCTTGTTCCAAACTACTTTCATCAAATAACAAATCATTTCCTGCGGGTGAAGAAACGATAATTCCAAATCTTACTGCATCTGCGCCATACTGATCTATTAAGCCAAGCAGGTCGGGAGAATTGCCCAGGCTCTTACTCATTTTTTTGCCGGTCTTATCCCGCACAATTCCCGTAAAGTATACATCGTGCAAAGGTTTTTCATTTTCAAAAGCATACCCCGCCATGATCATACGCGCCACCCAGAAAAATATTATTTCCGGTGCTGTAACCAATGTGCTTGTGGGATAATAATATGCAAAATCTTTATTGCCCGGATTTGAAATTCCTTTAAAAACTTCCATGGGCCAGAGCCAGGATGAGAACCAGGTATCCAGCACATCTTCATCCTGAAATAATTTTTTATTTTTTAATTCGGGGTATTTTTGATGAAGCGATGTTTCATTTTCTGCTACATAAATATTCCCCGATTCATCATACCAGGCAGGAATACGATGCCCCCACCACAATTGCCTGCTGATGCACCAGTCCTTAATATTTTCCATCCAGTGCCTGTAGAGATTTTTATATTTAGTTGGATAAAAATTAATTTCATTATCCATAACCGGTGGGAGAGCCGGGTCAGCCAGGCCTTTCATACTAACCCACCATTGCATACTAAGCCGCGGTTCTACAATTGCATCTGTTCTTTCTGAAAAACCAATTTGCGTTGTATAGTTTTCTGTCTTAATTAAATATTTTTCCGCATCTAATAATGCAACAATTTTTTTACGCGCTTCAAAACGTTCTTCACCGATTAATATTTCGGCAGCTTCACTCATCGTGCCGTCTTCATTTAAAATTTCAACAATTTCCAAATGATGTTTTAAGCCAAGTTGATAATCATTGATATCGTGTGCAGGCGTGATTTTCAAAGCGCCGGTACCAAAATCCATTTCTACATACTCATCTGTAATGATGGGAATGCGGCGATTGATTAAGGGAACAAAAACAAATTTGCCATGCAAGTGTGTGTATCGCTTGTCTTTGGGATTTACGCAAATCGCCGTGTCACCGGGAATTGTTTCCGGGCGAACAGTAGCACTTTGAATAAATTCATTTTCATTTCCATCTACTTTATATTGTACAAAGTAAAGTGATGCATTTACTTCTTTGTAAATCACTTCTTCATCACTCAATGCGGTCTTGGCTTTTACATCCCAGTGAATCATTCGTTTTCCGCGATAGATCAAACCTTTATTATAGAGATCTACAAAAGTTTTGATCACCGCTTCCGAGTAATCTTTATCAAGCGTAAAAGTCGTTCTGTCCCAATCCGCACTGCAGCCTAATTTTTTTAATTGCTCTAAAATAATTCCTCCATATTTCTCTTTCCATTCCCATGCATATTCTAAAAAAGTGTCCCTGCTGATGGAAGATTTTTTAATGCCTTTCTCCCTTAGCATACCTACTACTTTTGCTTCTGTTGCTATAGATGCATGATCCATGCCCGGCACCCAGCAAGCATTTTTCCCATTCATTCTTGCATGGCGGATGAGGATATCCTGTATTGTACCATTCAGGCAATGGCCCATATGCAGGAAGCCGGTGACATTAGGTGGCGGCATTGTAATCGTGTACGCTTCCCGGTTATCAGGTGTACTTTTAAAATAGCCTTTTTCCATCCAATGCGTATACCATTTGGATTCTATATTGCCGGGCTCATAATTTTTTGTCATTTCCATAGTATCAAAAAATGGGAGCAAAGGTAAGAAGTTATTTTCCAGGATGCAAGGCTGCGTTCATTGTTTTCAACAATTATAAATAATACATGGAAGAAAAATGATGCAATGAATTTTTAAAATAAATAGATTATATTTTTATTCCTACAGTTAATAAAACATTGCCTTTATTATTTTTCATTTCAGCAAAAGTATTTGGCGCATCAGAAAGCCGATAGGGGAAATTCACGTCTTTATTAAATGATGCGGCATAAGTCAGGTCAATAAAAAATCCATGGAACCTGTAGCCAATACCCCCGGAAGCCTGGATGCGGCTGGCTTTCAGCGTTTTGTCTGAATACGGGCTGCCATAGTATGCGCCACCCAATCGAAACATCCATGGGTCAAATTTCAACTCGCCACCCAGCCGGACATTAAGCGCTCCCTGGTAATAATCTTTCATCACAGAATTTACCTGGTCATAATATGTTTTTTGATTGGCATCTCCTTCTGATGAAGTATAAAACCGGGAACTTTTATAATTTACGTACTCGAGATCTGCAGTAATAAAACCGCGTTGTAATTTGGTATCACTATTATCACTGATCACAAATGCGCCACTGGCGATGGCGCGCCAGGGTGTTTGTAAAACATAATTTACTTCACCCGGGTTGCCATTATTCAACCGATCACTGCTTTCAGTTACAGTTCCTGCATAACCTTCTGTGTTGGTGGTCATTGCAGCACGGACCTGGTCTTTGTATGCTATAAAAGAAGGTGTATGAATCGCAATTCCCCAGCGAAAAACGGGTGATATTTTATAAATCAAACCCAGTTTGACATTCAGTCCAACTCCTGAAGATGAATAATTTTGTGTAAAGGTAAAATGATCAAAATCATTATCCGGGTTTCCGGTTGCATCTGTTTCGGTATAGGTCAGATCGCGTGTATAACTTGAAAAAGGAATATTTACAGAAAGGCCAAGATATAAGCGGTCGTCATTATTTTTTGCAAAAGCAAAAGACGCTTCATGAAAACCCCCGCGTGAATCTTCGGTACGTTCCTGGTTAATACCAGTCGCAACAGGAACTAAACTTTTATAACCGGCAAATTGCCCGTTTATAGTAAATGTGTCGATTAAAAATGTGCGATAGGCGAGGGAAGAACCAAAGATATAGTTTTGTTCTGCTGATTGAACACTCGCCCCGGCTGTAACTAATTCTTCCAGGTATTGCTCGGAAAAAGAAGTCACATTATTAAAACCTTTGTAATATGTGTGGTTATTGAAACTGGCCAGTTGCGTGATAGAAAATGAAAAAGCGCTACTGGTATAATTGCCCATTTGTTTACCGGAATTCAGTGCTCCAATTACAATGCCGGAAGTCCCATAAGAAAAGCCGGAATTTTGATGATCACTTTCTGTGCCGCGAAAATTAATTGTATTATTATTCAATAAAAAACCGGGTGAGATTACTGCCTCCTTTGTTTTATATAATCCAATCCCAGCGGGGTTTATATTATTTGCGCTAATATCACCACCCAAAGATCCCATGGCACCACCAATCGCCAGTGATCGTGCACTTCCCATTGGAATGAACCAGCTATTTCTTAAAGCATCTTCAGGTAATTGAGCATAGGATATTGATACACATAAAATGGCCGGTAGGAAAATCCATGTTTTTTTCATAGGTCAGGTTTGTTCTATAAATGAATGAAATAATGTAATTGAAAAATTAATTATTCCTGGGCGGCCTGCTACCGGTGCTATTGCTGCCAGTACTTTTAGTACCTCCACTACGTGTACCCTGGTTCGTATTATTCACCGGTGGTTTTGGTTGGTCGAAAACACGAACAGGCTGGGTGCGGCTGCCATTTGGAGGTGTATAATTCGGGTTCTGTTCACGGGAAGAAAAATTACCTTTAAATAGTGAACCAAATGAACGTTTATCAGATTTTTGACCGGTGTTTACATTATAATTATTGTTGTTATACATATTATTATTGTACCCGTTCATATTTCCGTTAAGAACATTGCCGGAATAAACATTCCTGTTTTTGTAAAAAACGATTGTTGTGTACGGTGAATAAAATCCCCATGGGCTGTAACCCCATGGACTATAGCCCCAGGGTGAATAATTAAATGTACTCCAGTATGAGTATGGTGAATTAAATCCTGAACCCCAGTAAGAATAAGGGTTATGAAAGGAATAGGGATTGTTGTACGCATAATAATGATTTCCATAATAGCGGCTGTCATACCAATAATCGAAATCATCCAGGGATCCCCACCTGCTATTATTTTGTACTTTCATACGCAGGTAATTATTATCCTCCGGGGTTATATAATTGTCTGCGCTTTCCTGGTTGTCACCAGGAGAATAATACACATCATCCGGTGTTTGGCCGGCACGGTAAGTAGAACAGCCTGTGAATAAGAAAGCGGCTACTAAAATTAAAAAAAGATTTTTATACATTATAAGGAGTTTATTGTGAATGAAAAATGAAGTAACTACATTTGCCTGTTCAGGGCAATTTTTAATAGACATAAAGTTACAAAAATTACCCGGAAACTATTTTTTAATCCTGTTAACTATATTACAAAACTAACGCTTGTTTGGTGTAAAAAGTATATATAAAATTATTTATGGCAAAAGAGATTACATCCAGGAAAGACGATTATTCGCAATGGTATAATGATATTATACTAAAAGCAGGATTGGCAGATTATAGTGCTGTTCGCGGATGCATGGTAATTAAACCTTATGGCTATGCCATTTGGGAAAAAATGCAGCAACAATTGGATAAGATGTTCAAAGATACCGGACATGTAAATGCATATTTTCCTTTATTCATTCCTAAAAGTTTTTTAAGCCGTGAGGCCGCACATGTGGATGGCTTTGCCAAAGAGTGTGCTGTCGTTACGCATTACAGGCTTAAAAATGATGAATCAGGAAAAGGAATTATTGTAGACCCCGATGCAAAATTGGAAGAGGAACTGATTGTAAGGCCTACATCTGAAACGATTATATGGAGTACGTATAAAACATGGATACAATCGTATCGTGATTTACCATTACTGATTAATCAATGGGCAAATGTGGTCCGCTGGGAAATGCGCACGCGATTATTTTTGCGCACGACGGAATTTCTCTGGCAGGAAGGCCATACCGCGCACGCAACAAAACAGGAAGCAGAAAATGAAACTATCCAAATGCTGAATGTGTATGCCGATTTCGCTGAACAATTTATGGCCATGCCGGTTATTAAAGGTGTAAAAAC